>NZ_NFIQ01000169.1 GCF_002159455.1 Flavonifractor sp. An306 | reverse complement strand
ACTGCAATATTCGCTTTTCTTCACTCATGACCTCTCTGCCCCCTGACTTTTTACTCCCATCTTACCACAGGGGGAAAGGTCCTCCGCTATTTTACGCTTACAGATGCCAGTAAGCGTAAAATAGCGGAGGACATATAGAGATAGAACAAGGCTGCCATTTTTCGCAAATGGCAGCCTTTATCTGCATATAGACTGAGCAGCTTCCCCCCATGGGAGACAAGCTTCTGGAGGATAGCCGTGTGGGATCCGTTCCAGCAGGAAGTTTAAATATTGGAAAGGCCACAGGCCATTCGCTTTGGCCGTCTCAACAATGGAATATATCGTTGCGCTGGCATCGGCGCCATGAGGCGTGTTGCAGAACAGCCAGTTTTTTCTTCCAATAGCAAAAGGACGCACCGCACGCTCTACCCGGTTGTTAGATAACTCCAGCCGTCCGTCCAGAAATACATTCATCAGCCAGTCCCGTTGGTTCAGGGCATAGGTCAACGCCGCACCAAACATGCTTTTTGGTACGGGGTTTTTCTCCTGTTCCTCTCTCACCCACTCAAAGAATTCTTCCGCCACAGGTTTGGAACATTCCATCCGGGCGGAAAACCTTTCCTGAAAAGAGAGGCCCTGTTTTGTGTAATCTTCCTCCAAATGGAACAGCTTATTGCAATACTCCAAACCTGCCTGCGCCGGAGAGCGTGCCCGGATATCCTTCGGGAGCGTTTTCAATGTATCCGTGAATTTTCGTCTCATATGTGCCCAGCAGCCCGCAACTGTAATCTCCTGCGGCAGTTTGCAGTGGTATGCCTCATACCCATCTGTATGCAGCAGCCCAGTGAAGCCCTGCAGAAAATTGCTTGCACACACGCCGGACCGGCTGGGTTGGTAATCGTACAGCACCACTGGCCTTGCCGCATCGCCGGAGGTCCGATATACCCACACATAACTCTTTTGCCTGGCCTGCCTGCCATTCTCCCGCAGCACGGTCAACGTGGTCTCGTCCGCGTGGAGAATCTCACTGTTCAGCAGTTCCTGGTGCATGGCCTGGAAAAGACCGGAAAAATACCGCTTGTACGTATAGATAATCCAATTGGACATGGTCTGCCGGGAAATCGACAGTCCCCTCCGCTGCAACTCCTGTTCCTGCCGGTAAAGGGGAAGGGCCAACGTATACTTGCTGTTCATAATATGGGCCAGCAGGCTTGGTGAAGCCACCCCGCTGCCAGGAATCAGTGGGGCGGGAACTTCGCTTTTCCGCAAAAAGGCGTGGTCGCTGTTCCTTTCACAGCACCTGCACGCATATACCGTCTGTACATGCTCCACCACTTTATATTGCGCGGGAACATAGGACAGTTCCCGGCGCAGCACCTCATGACCGCAGGCATGCAGTTTCCCGCCGCACTCCAAACAGACCTGTTCGGTTTCCGGCAGTTCATGGATAACTTGTTCCACAGGAAGGCCGGAAAAATCCAGTTCCCGTTTTCCTTTCTGTTTTCTCCGCTTATATGTGACCTGCTCCAGTTCTGGCTCCGGCATCTTTGCACATGACTCCGATTCCGCCTCCTGGAACAGAGACACCTGCTCCAGGAGCGCCTGTGTCTGTTCGCTGGACGCACCAAAACGCTGCCCTCGTACAAGCCGAAGCTGCTGTGTCAGCCAGTCGATCTGCCGATGCAGGAATGCGATTTCATCTTCTTTTTTATCCAGCAGCGCGCGCCACTCCGCCGCGCTTCTCTCTTGTGTTTTCATGCTTAAATTATAGCAAAAAAGTGCCGTAATTTCAATCATCACAGCACTTTTTCTGCTTTTTAGATCTCTTTCTTATGGGGCTTGAACGGCACAATAGATTGACTTAGAAGATACGCAAACTCTTTCTCGCTGATCTCGACCACACGGCCGGCTTCTCCTTTCGGCCAGGGGTATGTGCCGCTCTGGGCCCGCCGTTTTCCCTGTTGAAAACTCTGACCATCCCATTCAATATACTTCAGCATACTGCCCGTTCCGTCACGGAACACATACACGCTCCCATCGTATGGATTACACC
>NZ_NFIQ01000168.1 GCF_002159455.1 Flavonifractor sp. An306 | reverse complement strand
CGGTTTCCGGGCTTGCCGGATAGCAAATAACTTGTATTAGACCCCCTTTTGGGCGGCTGTTTTTTAACAGTCGCCCTTTTTCTATCCCCAAATTTAGTGTGCGTTTTAGAGTGGAAAATCCCCTGTTTTTTTGCCTGTGGGCGGCGAAAGTGAAACCGCCCATATTCTTTCCCTCATGGGAGGCGGGGTGGTGATACAGGGGCGAAAATCCGCCGAAACGAACACTTTTCAAAACCGAAGGAAGGAGGTATCCAACATGGCGGTATTCCGCATTGAGAAAACCCGTGATTATACGGTGATGTCCAACCACCACCTGCGGGACAAGTCGCTCTCGCTGAAAGCGAAGGGCCTTCTCTCCCTCATGCTCTCCTTGCCGGAGGAATGGGACTATACCACCAAGGGGCTGGCTCGGATCTGCAAAGATGGCGTTGACAGCATCTGCGCCGGGGTGCGGGAGCTGGAGGAACACGGCTATGTGATCCGCCAGCGGGTTCGCAACGCAAACGGTCAGCTCGGCGCCATCGAGTACACGATCCTGGAGCAGCCCAGACCGCCGGAACCTAAACCGGGAAAACCTGAACGGGAAAATCCAGTCTTGGATAATCCTGAACAGGCTTCCCCTGTCTTGGGAGAACCTGAACAGGAAAATCCCGCACAATTAAATACTAAAGAATCAAGTAAAGATAAATCAAAAAAAGATTTATCAAGTACGGAAGGATCAAATCCTATCCTATCAAGCCCCCAAACCCCCAGGGGCTCGGATAGGGCCGGACGGGATTGGATGCAGGAGCGAGAGAGCTATCGGGAATTGATTTTGGAGAACATCGAGTATGACATCCTCGTACAGAATGAGCGCCTGGACCGTGACCGGCTGGATGAACTTGTGGAGCTCATGGTGGACACGGTTTGCTCCCATCGGGAGATGATCCGCATTGCCGGGGACGACTATCCGGCGGAGGTGGTCAAATCCCGGTTCCTGAAGCTGAACAGTTCCCACATCGAGTATGTGCTGGACCGTATGCGGGAGAACACCACCTATGTCCGTAACATCAAGAAATATCTGCTGGCTGCCCTGTATAACGCTCCGGCCACCATCGACAGCTACTACACTTCCCTGGTGAGCCACGATATGTACGGCAGCGGAGAACGGAGGTGATGTGAGTGCAGGAAGAAATCACGCAGCGGACGGTATCCCTCTCGGTGGAGGCCGGCAAGATGACGGCGGACCTGCTCCAAAAGGCTGTGAAAAAGGTGCTGGAGGAGATGCAGAAAAAGCCCTCCCAGCGCACCCTCCACCAGGGAAAACAGACCCTGCACCAGCTCAAACAGCATGGGGCCTCCCTGACCAACATCGAGATCACCGAACAGAACATCAAGGCGTTTTCCGTGGTGGCGAAAAAGTATGACATCGACTATGCCCTGAAGAAGGACCCCACCACGGAGCCCCCGCATTACTATGTGTTTTTCAAGGCGAAGGATAAGGACCAGCTCCAGCCGGCCTTCAAGGAATTCACCGCCATGACCCTGGATCGGGAGAAGCGCCCCACCATCCGGGAGCGGCTGACCCAGGCTCAGGAACAGTCCAAGACCAAACACCGGGAACGGGAGAAGGTCAAGACCAAGGACCGGGAGGTGACGCGATGACCGATAAGCTGAAAAAGCAGCTCATCCTCAATCTTCCGTATCTCGTCTTTGTGTATCTCGTTGACAAGCTCTGCCAGGGCGTGCGGCTGGCTCCTGGGGCTGACGCATCGGAGAAGCTGCTCCATATCGGGCAGGGCTTTTCAGCGGCCTTTGCAAGTCTGGCACCCAGTTTCCATCTGCTGGACCTGTGTGTGGGCGCCGCCGGCGCGGTGCTGATCCGGCTGGTGGTCTACTCCAAGGGTAAAAACGCCAAGAAATATCGCCGCGGCATCGAGTACGGGAGTGCCCGTTGGAGTGCATAATTTTAAGTGTAAAGGACACCTACATGGACGCACAGGAGGTTATGCACATGACTGATTATAGCAAAATTACCGCCCTTTACTCCCGCCTTTCCGTGGG
>NZ_NFIQ01000167.1 GCF_002159455.1 Flavonifractor sp. An306 | reverse complement strand
CTATCCTGTGATCGACACAGGAAATGGGGGCAGTTCTGGCCAGGACGTCGGCTATACTGCCGTCACCAGCGATCTCTACTACTCCGGCGGCTATCTGGCCTCGCTGAAGATCCCCTCCATCGGGGTGAACGTGAAGGTATATGAGGGCACCGGCACCACACCCCTGGCCAAGGGCGCCGGGCATTTTACAGATACCAGCATCTGGGACGGCAATGTGTGTATTGCGGCCCACAACCGGGGGACACACGCGCAGTTTGGAAAAATCCACACGCTCTCCGCTGGTGACAGAGTGACTCTGACCACCAAGCTGGGCACCCGCACCTACGAAGTGACCAGTGTCAGCAAGATCCTGGAGACGGATACCAGCGGCTTGACTGCCACCACAGGGAATCAGATTACCCTGTACACCTGTGTCGCAGACCAGCCCGCCTACCGCTGGATGGTGCGGGCAGTAGAAATCTAGGAGGGATGGAAATGAAACGACTGCTTTCTATGCTTTTGGCCCTGGTGCTTGCCCTGGGCCTGCTGCCGGCCGGCGCCTTTGCCGCCTCATCGGAAGAAGAAGCTCTGGGCGAGGTCAACATCTTTAACGGCGGCTACCGCATGAACTACCTGGCCATGAACGGAAAGGTACAGTCCCAGAACTATGTCTATTACCTGTTTGACTCCGGCAGCGGCACCAAGGAAATCCCCGCGTACTGTGTCTCTCCTAACCAGTATGGAGTACAGAAAGTGGTGGGAGAAGGAGAAAGTGTCCGCTATCTGGCAGAGGAAAAAAGCAGCGACCCCAAGGTGGTGGGCATTGTGGCCAGCGGCTACCCCACCCGCTCTCTGTCCGAGCTGGGCCTGGAAAACAAATACCAGGGCTTTTACGCCACCAAAATGGCGCTGTGGAGCTATCTCATCAGCGACTGGGATATCAACAGGCTCACGGTAAATCCCAACCTGTCCGAAGAGGAGGCAGAGCGGGCAAAGAAGATCCTGGCGGCAGCCAGGGATATCTATGCCCAGGGCACCGCCTGGAACGACATGAAAAGCCCGGAGGTAACCTGTACGCCAGATCGTGATACCGCCTACGAGGTCACCATTGACGGCAAGCAGTATAAGCAGCAGGAGTTCACCGTCTGGAGCAAAACCTGGGTGAACAACTATGCCATCCACATCGCCTTCACTGACCCTGACAGTGTCCCCGCCGGAACCCGCATTGTGGACGAAAATAACCAGGACATCACGTCTATCAAGGCGGAGTGGATGAACAACGGCCACGGCGGGACCTTCAAGGTACTGTATCCGGTGGAGAGCATCCAGGGGCAGGCGGGCAGCGTCCAACTCTCCCTGGACTGCGAGGTATATGCATACGCTGTGTTCTTTGCCAGCTGCCTGGAGAAAGACGAGTACGGCAACCTGCAGAACTATGTGGTGGATACCGACCCCACCACGACGCTGAACTTCAACGCCATCAGCAGCTATGCGGATTCTCCGGAGAAAGATCCTCCGGATACGGGCCTGCGGATCCTGAAGTATGAAACCGGAACGGAGATCCCCCTCAGCGGCGCCCGTTTTGAGGTCATTGGCCCGGATGGCGATTCAATGGGGATATTTATTACCAACACTGATGGACGCATTGAAATCCCCCTGACCATTTGCGGCAATTATACCGTCATTGAACGGGACGCCCCGGCAAACCACATCATCAGCGAACAGCCTGCCCAGAATGTCACCGTGGTCTACAATGAAGTAGCCGAGGTGGCATTTTTTAATGACCCGTATGGCTCCCTCCGCATTGAGAAGCGGTCTGACACCGGCGAGTATCTGCCCGGCGCGGTCATTACCATTGAGCACATTGAGTCCGGCCTGACCTTCACTCAGGAGACTGGCCCCGCCGGCGTGGCGGTGTTCGACGAGATCCCCCTGGGCGCATACCGGATCCAGGAGCAGACCGCCCCCGAAGGGTGGCTGAAGGATGACACCGTCTACACTGCCACCGTGGTGGCTGGGGAGACAACTGCCCTTCCCATTATCAACAAGGAGCTCCCGGGCCTGCGCATCGTAAAGTATGACCGCAAAAACTATGTGGTCATGGCCGATGTCTATTTCGCCATTTACCGGGACGGCGACTACCTGGGCAACTTCAAGACCGATGAATTCGGGGAGATCCTGCTCACCGACCTGGAGCCCGGCACCTACCGGGCCTTCGAGGTGGACACCGGA
>NZ_NFIQ01000166.1 GCF_002159455.1 Flavonifractor sp. An306 | reverse complement strand
GTAGGAGCGAACTACTACCGAAACCGGCGAGACACAGAGATGAAGAGAGTTCTTGCCGCCGTAAAGCCGACGATGCTCTGCATCCACGGCAACCATGAGATCCGGCCGGCCAGCATCCCTTCCTATCGCACGAAGCAGTGGAACGGCGGGACAGTCTGGGTAGAGGAAGCCTTTCCCCGCCTGCTGTTTGCTATGGATGGTGAGATCTTTGATCTGGAAGGTCTCCGACATTTGGTCATCGGCGGAGCTTACAGCGTGGACAAATTCTACCGGCTGGCCAGAGGTTACGGCTGGTGGCCGGATGAGCAGCCTTCCCAGGAGATCAAGGACAAGGTTATCCAGACGCTGGACGCCTGCGGGTGGCAGGTAGATACCGTCCTCTCCCACACCTGTCCCTATCCGTATGAGCCTCGCGAGGCCTTTCTTCCGATGATCGACCAGAGTACCGTGGACGACTCTACCGAGAAATGGCTGGAGGAGATCGAGCGGAAACTCAAATACGACCACTGGTTCTGTGGACACTGGCATATTGACAAGCATATCGACCGGATGCACTTCCTCTTCCACAGCGTGGAGGCTGCGCCGCAGCTCTTGACGGGAGGGGACACATTATGACAGAGGAAGAAAGGCCGGAGGCCAAGGAGCAGGAGGCGTGCTTTGCCGCAATCCGTGAGATCGTCCAGGAGATTTCCCGCCTAATGGACGCCGCATATCAGCAATACAGCCGTTTGGTAGAACAGGTGTTGAACGGCAGGATCACCGAGGAGCGGGAGATCGAGCGAATCATGGACGGGCTTGTGGACTTCGGAGATAATCCGAGGCTCCTTGAACTGTACAAAACCCTCTGCCGCCATGTCTATTACAAATACCCCGCTCTTGTGGGAGAGCACACTGCCCTCTTCCGGCTCCAGTTTGAGGAAACGGAGGATGGGGATACGGATACTGAGGAGGTGGAAACATGAAAGCGCCGGAGATCAAGCACTACATCAACTGGCTGGGTCGGGTGGAATACCGAAACATCAACTGCTCCTTCACCTATGACGAGACATCCTATGCGGCCATCGACCGGATCTTCCGCCTTCTCCACCGGCTGGAGCCAGGCCCGGAGAACACAAGCTGGGAACTGTGGCTCCGTGCGGAGCGAGGTACCATTGAAGACTTCGGCAGCTTTGAGGAGCTGCGGGCGGACGGCCAGGTGGAGAGCTTTGAGGAGTTTGAAACCTGGTGGCATTCCGAGTTCCCGGAGGAGGCAGCGTGGTTCCACTTTGCCGCCGGCGAGGATCAGAAGATCGGGTATCGGGCAATATTCTTGGGGCATCGGCATGTGCTGGAGGTGGACAGCCGCAAAGAGCGCGCCTTCCCCTATGACATCGCCCCATTCACCGCCTGGCTGGAGGGTGCGGTACGGGACACCGTTCAGATGGTGGAAACCGGTTCTTATCAGGAACTGGTGGAGCGGGAGCTGCCCATCTGGCATCGAACCGGAACCATCCTGCGCCGGGATCTGTGGAGGGTATTCCCACAGTGGAAGGAGGAGTTCTTCCAGGACTTCTCCCAGCAGGAGGTGGAGGAGTTTCTCACCTCGGCGGTTGGGTATCCTTTGGAAAATAACAAGCGGCTCCCATCCGTGACCGCAAACGAATTCTATCACTTCTGTGCCCTGGGCTATCGGGCCATGGGATACACTGGAACGGAGAAATCGGAAAAAGAGCAGTACGCTCTCCACGCCGATGGGCGGGACGAGGGACTGTCCAAGCTGGACGGAGATTCCCCCGAAGCTTTTGCACGGTGGCTGAAGGAGCGTCCCCGCACCGGTCACCCCTGGGAGGTATGCCGGGGCGGCAACAGCACCCACATCGATTGCATCGTACACCAAGATGCGCATGGCTACTATCTGGTGGTGGCCGGTCTTGCGGAGACCCGGACGATTGAGGCGGTCCGTTTCTTCCTGGCGCTTTATCGGGCAGGCGTTCCCGTATGCATCCGAAACACAGAGGAACTGAAGGCCCGCCTGACCGGAGCGGAGTCCATCGGCATCGTGCCGGAGGGAGTCTTTCCCGCCTACTGCCACGACAGGTTTCCGGGAGAGAGCATTGTCGATTTTATGAACCTGCCTCGGGAGCGTCAGGATGAACTTGCAAAATACTGCCGATGGCAGCCAATCCCAGTTCCCAGGATGAAGAAGGAGGGTGAAACCCCATGATCTTCTTTACCTCTGACCTGCATCTCGGTCACGAAAACTGCATCCGCC
>NZ_NFIQ01000165.1 GCF_002159455.1 Flavonifractor sp. An306 | reverse complement strand
CTGTTTCCCCATTTGGAGGAAATCGACACCGCCTGCCGGGAGCGGCTGGAAATTATCGAAAAAGCCATGATGCAGCAAGAGGGCGTCACAGAAGCCCTGAAATCTGCCGACCAGATGGCATGGGTGCGCTCCATGAACTCCATCCACAACAGGGCCGAGGAAATCGTCCTGGCGGAGTTGGTCTACTGTTGAGGGAGGGAACGCAATGATTTTGGAAGCCATGTATAACGGGGAGTTTTATCCCTGTGAAACCGTTGTTCCCACATCCCCGGGATACCGCAAGGCGATCCAAACCTGTGCGGCGTTGATGGAGCAGTTATCCCAGCGGCTCAGCAAAGAGGACTATGCTCTGGTGGAGGAACTCCGGGCGCAGAACGCTATCGCTCAGTGCGAGGAAAGTGAGAGCCATTTCAAGTATGGCTTTTCGGCGGGGCTGATTGTCCAGCAGGAGGCCCATGAACAGCTGCAAAACAAGAAATAAGCGATGAACGAAAAAGCCCACGCAACCGGAAAGAGAACCGGTGGCGTGGGCTTTCTGCGTATATGGTTATTCTGTCAGATCATCCGAAGTTTCCGCAACCAGCCGGTCAAAGTCGCTCTGATAGGTCCGATCCTGCAATACCCGGAACTTTTCAAACTCTTTCTCGGCAAAGGCTTTGGCAATGGCGGCGGTCACCTTACCCTTATCATACAGAATATCTTCCTCGTTGAACTGTAAAAATGCGTCAAGCCGCTTGACCCAATCGGCCATATACATGACATTTCCCCGGCGGGCCTGCCGTTCCGCATAGTCCAGGTACATGGTGACAATCTCGTTCAGGTTACGCATTTCTGTTTCATCCAGATAGTTTTTTGCGACGGTGACATCCGATTTGCGGATGCGGCCTTTGGGGGCGTTTTTCCATGTGGTCAGCCCCATGTTGGGCTTGGTACTGTCGGCACGGCCATATATGATCTCGGCGGCGGTATGATGGGTGACCGCATAGTGGAGCTTGTTCTGCACTGTGGCGAAAAACTCCTTTGTAATGGGGCTTTCCACATCGTAGTCGGCGCTGCACTGGCAATAGATGTCCGTGATTTTCTGGTAAAATCTTCTCTCGCTGGCCCGGATGTCCCGGATGCGCTCCAGCTGTTCCTCGAAATAATCCTTGCCGAAAAAGTTCTCCGGCTCCCGCAGCCGTGCGTCATCCATCACATAGCCTTTGATGATGAACTCTTTTAACACCCGGTTCGCCCAAATGCGGAACATGGTCGCTTTCTTGGAGTTCACACGATACCCCACAGCGATAATGGCGTCCAGATTGTAATAGTTGGTCTGATACCGTTTTCCGTCCGCCGCAGTTGTTTCCATTTTGGAAACAACTGAATCCTCGCTCAGTTCGCCGGATTCAAAAATGTTTTTCAGATGCTTGGAAATGGCCGCTTTCTGCACCTCGAACAGCTCTGCCATTTTTGCCTGCGTCAGCCAGAGGTTTTCCTGAAAGAGCAGGATTTCCACCCGCACCTCTCCATTTTCGGTCTTATAAAAGAGGATTTCTCTGGTTTCATACGGGGTCAGCCCCTGTTCCTCGCTCATTCCTCGCCACCTCCATCTGTCCGGTTCTTTCCCCGGCTCTTGTAGACATTATACTGGTTCTTGCACCGTGGGCTGCAAAAGGCGGCGTTGGACCGGCTGCCTAGGAACACCTTCTGGCAGTGCTTGCACAGGCGCAGGGGCTGGTCACCGTCCACCAGCATGAAGCTGAACATCATCTGGATACCCAGCAGCAGCGAATGGAAATCCCAATAGATGGTGGGCTTATCCAGCAGCTCGATGTGGTAACTGGGGGCAATCCCGCCGAACGCAGCCATGGCCTTGCGATATAGCCCCCGTGCGTCCTCGTCAATGGAATCATAGTCATTGTAGTACAAAATGGCGGTTGTCAGCGTAAAGGCCCAGTCCTTGAACTGCTGGGCAACCCAGTCATAGGGTTCTGCATATTCCCGCTGGAAGCTCATGTTTTTCGCCATCGGCTCGTCCATGAAGGTCATGGTCAGGGCAACCATCGTCCGGTCACCGGACACATTCCACGTGGATTCTATGCCTTTCTTCACCAAGTCCAGCTGGTCAAAAGGATAAAACAGGGACAGGTATTTGTCTGTCGCCATGGATTCTTCCTTAATGAAGTGGTTTTTGGGCAGGTATACCGCCTCATAGTCCATAAAGGACGGCGTGGTGGGCAGGGCGGTCATCAGCCCCAGCAGGCCGTACCGGGT
>NZ_NFIQ01000164.1 GCF_002159455.1 Flavonifractor sp. An306 | reverse complement strand
GCTCGCCACTACTTGCGGAATCTCTGTTGATTTCTCTTCCTCGCCCTACTTAGATGTTTCAGTTCAGGCGGTTCCCCACCTACGCCTATTTGATTCAACGCAGGCTGACAGAGTATTGCTCTGCCGGGTTTCCCCATTCGGAAATCTGCGGGTCAAAGCTTATGTGCAGCTCACCGCAGCTTATCGCAGCTTGTCACGTCCTTCTTCGGCTCCTGATGCCAAGGCATTCCCCTTGCGCTCTTATTAGCTTGACCTTAGTAGAACAGTCTCATTTCTGAGCTGTTCTCTATTCGATCATGAATTATGCAGGCATCACAGAAGTTTGCAATTGGCTACATTGTTTCTACCCATTCACTAGAACAGCTATCGCCATTCTATCTTTAAGTTCCACAACATTGCTGTTTGCCCTCTGTTGCTTGCTCTTGTACTTTCATTCTGCATTGTTCAGTTTTCAAGGTGCTGACTTCCAGCCTCTTTCAAGGCCAGATTGAAATACCTGATTCCTCAGATACTTCAATCCAGTATTGAATTGGTGGAGATAGTCGGGCTCGAACCGACGACCCCCTGCTTGCAAAGCAGGTGCTCTCCCAGCTGAGCTATACCCCCATCGAGAGAGTTGTGGTGGGCCCAAGTGGACTCGAACCACCGACCTCACGATTATCAGTCGTGCGCTCTAGCCAGCTGAGCTATGGGCCCATCTGTTTGCGTATACCCTCTAAATTAAACAACGTGAAAGCTTATTCACCCCAGAAAGCTGACCTTAGGACGTTACAACAGAACTTGTTCTGTTGAAGTCTCCTTAGAAAGGAGGTGATCCAGCCGCACCTTCCGATACGGCTACCTTGTTACGACTTCACCCCAATTATCGAACCCACCTTCGGCCGCGCCCCCATTGCTGTTAGGCTACGGACTTCGGGTGTTCCCGACTCTCATGGTGTGACGGGCGGTGTGTACAAGGCCCGGGAACGTATTCACCGCGGCATGCTGATCCGCGATTACTAGCGATTCCAACTTCATACAGGCGGGTTTCAGCCTGCAATCCGAACTGGGATGGCTTTTAGGGATTTGCTCCACCTCGCGGTATTGCTTCCCTCTGTTAACCACCATTGTAGTACGTGTGTGGCCCAGGACATAAGGGGCATGATGATTTGACGTCGTCCCCACCTTCCTCCGTTTTGTCAACGGCAGTCTCGCTAGAGTGCTCTTGCGTAGCAACTAACAATAAGGGTTGCGCTCGTTGCGGGACTTAACCCAACATCTCACGACACGAGCTGACGACAACCATGCACCACCTGTCTCCACTTTCCCCGAAGGGCACCTAATGCATCTCTGCTTCGTTAGTGGGATGTCAAGCCCTGGTAAGGTTCTTCGCGTTGCTTCGAATTAAACCACATACTCCACCGCTTGTGCGGGCCCCCGTCAATTCCTTTGAGTTTCAACCTTGCGATCGTACTCCCCAGGTGGGATACTTATTGTGTTAACTGCGGCACGGAGGGGGTCAGACCCCCCACACCTAGTATCCATCGTTTACGGCGTGGACTACCAGGGTATCTAATCCTGTTTGCTCCCCACGCTTTCGCGCCTCAGCGTCAGTTACTGTCCAGCAATCCGCCTTCGCCACTGGTGTTCCTCCGTATATCTACGCATTTCACCGCTACACACGGAATTCCGATTGCCTCTCCAGCACTCAAGAACTACAGTTTCAAACGCAGGCTATGGGTTGAGCCCATAGTTTTCACGTCTGACTTGCAATCCCGCCTACACGCCCTTTACACCCAGTAAATCCGGATAACGCTCGCCACCTACGTATTACCGCGGCTGCTGGCACGTAGTTAGCCGTGGCTTATTCCTCAGGTACCGTCATTTGTTTCGTCCCCGAGAAAAGAAGTTTACAACCCGAAAGCCTTCTTCCTTCACGCGGCGTTGCTGGGTCAGGCTTGCGCCCATTGCCCAATATTCCCCACTGCTGCCTCCCGTAGGAGTCTGGGCCGTGTCTCAGTCCCAATGTGGCCGGTCAACCTCTCAGTCCGGCTACTGATCGTCGCCTTGGTGGGCCGTTACCCCGCCAACTAGCTAATCAGACGCGAGGCCATCTCAGAGCGATAAATCTTTGACAGTCAGAGCCATGCGACCCAACTGTATCATGCGGTATTAGCAGGCCTTTCGGTCTGTTATTCCCCACTCCGAGGCAGGTTCCTCACGCGTTACTCACCCGTCCGCCACTAAGTAACTCAATCCATTGGACGAATCCTCTGTCATGAGCACTCCGTTCGACTTGCATGTGTTAAGCACGCCGCCAGCGTTCATCCTGAGCCAGGATCAAACTCTCAATAAAATGGTATCTAAAGAACTC
>NZ_NFIQ01000163.1 GCF_002159455.1 Flavonifractor sp. An306 | reverse complement strand
TCAGCAATATCGAAAAAGGCAAGACGAGCATGAAGTTGGAAACCTTTATCCGAATCATCGAAGCCCTGCAAGTGTCTGCTGATTCCCTTCTTCGGCCCGATGTGCCGGAGGTGAGAAGCCTATACCAGAGCGAGTTTGACGAGCTGCTGGCCGACTGCTCTCCCAAAGAGCTGGATTCCATCCTGAAGATTGTTCGTGAGTTGAAATCCACTATGGCCAGACGGGATGACAATACCTGAAAATTTGCGAGCTGGAATTGCCGGCTCGCTTCTTTTTTCTCATCTATCGACCAGAAGTCAAGGTGTTGACTTCTGGTCGATTTTGTTATTAGTCTGCAGATTATATAATGGCCTGGAAGAGAAATAACACAGGGGGAGCAAATATGTCAGATCTGGCCGTTCAAAATAGAGAGTCAGAGCAGGAAGTTATGCCCTCATTTGATTTCCTGCTGGAAAGGGAGACGGAACGAAACACCCTTTTAGCGGAACATCGTGCCTGGTTAAAGGAAATCAAGCGGGAACGCCCGCTTCCCAAAACACATTACCGTGTGGCGGTATACATCCGCTACTTCAACCAGACCCGCTATGAGGACTATCTCTCAGCTCATAAAAAGCAATTTCTTGATACACTGGCTCTCTGCCCAAACTGGAAGTTTGTCGGTTTCTATGTGGACGAGGGCAGCACTGCGCCCAATATGGAGAGCGCCCCGGAGTGGTCAAGGCTCCTTCAAGACTGCTACGAGGAAAAGGTCGATCTGATCATTACCCAGAAAGCAAGCAATATCTCGAAGAAGCTCTCCGAGCTCTCTTTCTGTACGCGCCTCTTGGCAGCACTCCCAAAGCCAGTGGGCGTTTACTTCGTTTCGGAGGATATTTATACGCTGGCTTCCTATTACCAGGAGAATCTACACGACCCCTACTTTTTGCCAGATCCCGGTTGGAAGATACTCCCTGATGACGAACCCCGGAGGGAAATGCTGCATGATTGACAAGTCCACACGCAAACAGCTTGCGGAACGGAAAGAACGGGTCCGCCGGCGTATCAACACAAAAGTTGACCCGGAGAACTATGAATTCATTCCGGCTAAAAAGCCCATCGACTATTACGACAATGATATAAGGCAGCGGGTCGCCGTGTATGCCCGTGTCTCCACAGACAATGTCCAGCAGACTTCCTCCTATGAGCTGCAAAAGAAATACTATGAAGATTTTGTTGTGCATCATCCCAACTGGACATTGGTCAAAATCTATGCGGATGAGGGCATCAGCGGGACTTCTCTGGCTCATCGGGACGAGTTCAACAGCATGATCGCCGATTGCCGCAGCGGGAAAATCGATATGATCATTACCAAAAGCGTGTCTCGCTTTGCCCGAAATGTGGTGGACTGTATCAGCATGGTGCGAATGCTTGCGGAGCTGCCCAGTCCCGTCGGAGTGTTCTTCGAGAGCGAATGTATCTTCTCCCTCAAAGACGATTCCCAGATGGCGCTTTCGTTTCAGGCCACCATGGCTCAGGAGGAGTCTCACATCCGCAGCCGGAGCATGGAAACCTCCTTGCGGATGCGGCTGGACGGAGGTCTGCCATTGACGCCCAAACTGCTGGGGTATTCTCACGACGCAGATGGAAACCTGGTCGTCAACCCGGATGAAGCCCCCACGGTAAAACTCATCTTCTATATGTATCTGTACGGATATTCCACCTCCGACATTGCGGCGGCGCTCACCGAGCTGGGCAGGAAGACTTATCTGGGGAATGTCAAGTGGACATCCAACTCCATTGTCCAGGTCCTTCGCAATGAGCGGCATTGCGGGGATGTACTGACCCGGAAGACCTTCACCCCCAACTATCTGAACCACAAGGCCAGAAAGAATCGGGGGGACAGACCCCAGAGCCTTTACCGGAACCACCACGAGGGCATTGTTTCCAGAGATGATTTCATTGCGGTTCAGCATCTTCTGAACAACTCCAAGTATGGCAACCGCTCCATCCTCCCGGAGCTGCGGGTGATCGACAGCGGCCTGCTCAGAGGGTTCGTGACCATCAATCCCCGCTGGGCTGGATTTAAGCCGGCGGATTATTACCAAGCGTCCGCCAGTATCCATCCGCCCGATGAGCAGCAGGCGGATGCATCCCTGCCCTCGAGCATCACATTGGTTCCGGGAGATTTTGATATGAGAGGCTTTGAAATCGCCCGCAGTGAATTCTTTGATAATTATCACCGTCCCTATGTACTGTTTCAAGACAAGAGGATCAAGTTCAGCACCACATGTGTTCGGTCTTTTGGGAAAGACAACCATGTGGAGCTGCTGGTCAACCCTGTGGAGATGAAGTTCGCCGTCCGTACAGCGGCGAAAAGCA
>NZ_NFIQ01000162.1 GCF_002159455.1 Flavonifractor sp. An306 | reverse complement strand
GCCACGCGATATGCCAAAAATACAGCATCTTTTTTGGCAGCAGTGCAAATTCGTTGCATTGCTATTTGGTGTGCCATTTTAGCCTAATCTTGTGTAGACACTATTTAAATTACGCCTATGGTATTCTTGCCGTTTCATATAAGCCTTTTTAGCATTTTCTCGAACACTCTCCAGGCCCAGTTCTTGCATAATCTGCCGTATTCTCTTTTTACCGACATGGATCCCGTTTTCTGATAGGATTACACGAATTTTTTCTGCGCCAAACCGCTGTTTGCTGTCATTAAAGATTTGCTGTACCTGCACCATAAGAACCTGTTGCTCTTCCTGGTACTTTGTGCGATCCGCTCTTCGGAAAATGTGATTATAAAAAGTACCCCGAGAAACACCCAACGCTTCACATAGTTCATGGACATTATATTGCTCGAACCGTTCATGAAGGTCCTCTAAAATATCAAGCCTCCTCCTTAGCGGAGCTTCAGCTAACAGGTCAGATAGACGAATAATTTGTAAAATGTGCTCTAACCGCTCTTTCTGGAACAAAAGATTCCGGATATCCATTGGCAGCATGTTTTCTTCAGCTATATACTCTTTCTTATCTTTGACCCATCGATAAATAGTGCTGGGGGCAACACCGAATTTGCCTCTTATATCTGTGAGAGGCCGCCCAAGTTGATATGCAGAAATGATTTCCTGTTTTTCTTCTTCAGAATACTTTTTAGGCACGATTCTAGACACATCCTTTCGAGTTTACATATGTCTATTTTATCTTACCAAGTATTTAGAGAGCATTTATTCCCCCAAATTATTAAAAGCAAAAAAATTATTGGGAGTATTCCAAAGATATGATATAATAAATAAAATTAGAGGATAATCTCCAATTATCCTACGCGAAAATGATTCGAAATGGTTAGGTCAGTTTTTTCTTGGGGATGGCTTATGAACTTTGCTTATGTCAATGAAATTGTATCGCAGCTACTCTCTAATACCTTTTCTGTGTTTTGCGGTGCTGGAGCCAGTGCTGATATTACAAACAGCAAGTGGGAAGATATTTTCTGCGAGACAACCAGGAAATTTTATCACCGTAAACTGAGCGATGATATCTATTTTTTAGCGGACTTAGAAAAACACTACTACAACGCAGACCATTTCTATAAAGATATTGTAAGTGTCGTTTCCAACGGGAGCGGAAAAGAATCCGCGCACATCAATGGAATTATTAACTTGAATCTCAATCAAGTGTGGACCACTAATTTTGATACCCACATCGAGGAAACTATTTACAGAAAATACAGGGTCAGGCCAACAGTTATAAAGGACTCAAAAGATTTATTCTCGGTTTCTCTCAATGGACCATATATCGTCTACAAGTTAAATGGCTCGGTAGAAGATACTTCTTCCATGGTCCTGACCAAAAGCGATTTTTTTGATTACTTCAAAAAGCAACGTCTGATGTTTGAACTGCTAAAACGACAGCTGGTTCTGGATTCCTTTTTATTTGTAGGGTATAGCTTTAAAGACGACTTAGTTCTCAATGCTCTGCGGGAAATCAAGGAAATCTTTCCGGAGCAAGGAAAGCAGCATTATCGGTTTTCAGTGGAGGCCCCATCGAACGGGGATACTTGTCAGGAACAGTTCAGGCAATATGAAAGGCGCTATTTCGAAGATAAGTACAATATCAAAACGATTCAGCTGCAAAGCTATCACGAGATCGATTTGTATCTCGGAGAAATTTACAAGCGGTTTTGCAACCACAATGTGTTTATCTGCGGCTCTTTCCGGGAAATTGAAGTAGGGTTGTTTTTCGAACTGTAAAGTCGAAAAACAACCCTCTTCTTTTTCTCAAACTACTGATATAACTTAGTTTTTAAGTTTGCCGAAAAGGAATGGCCCATGAAAAAAGGATAAAATCCACCCCAAAATATACGTAATGGTTCCGGATTTAGACACAGGATTTTCATATATCTTGTGTCTTTTTCTTTCCATAAAGCTCCTCAAAACGGGTAGGAGTCTTATATGCCAGGGTTTGATGAGGCCTTACTTCATTATAAAAGCGCATATACTCATCCACACTCTTTTGAAAATCAGCCAGAGAGGAATACTCCCGGCGGTACGCTTCTTCTTTCTTGAACGTTGCAAAAAAGGTTTCGGCCACAGCGTTATCTCGAGGAGTGCCCGGTTTTGAAAAAGACTGCTTAACATCACATTTTCTTAACAAAGCGCAAAAGCTTTCAGAAACATATTGGCTACCCCGATCACTATGAAATGTTAATCCTGTTGGATTCCCACGGCACTCGTAGGCTTTGCGAAATGTAAAGGTAACTAATTGGGTACTGGATTTTCGTGATACCCGGTAACCGACGACCCGTCGTG
>NZ_NFIQ01000161.1 GCF_002159455.1 Flavonifractor sp. An306 | reverse complement strand
CAATCAGGCTTTGTGTTACGGTTTGCAGCCAGTTTTGCAGCGCCTCTCGTTCTGTAATCTGTGCATGGCCGCAAAAGGTCACATTCATGGATAAACACCCCTGAACCTATCATACAGCAAATAACGCCATTAGTACAGTTACAGGGACTAATTTTCACGCACCGGCCCATATAATAATTTTAGTACAGGGACAGGGACGGTGAGCGAAAGTGAGATTGAACCAAGCAGTCAGCAAGCGCCTTTTGGAGCTGCTGGAGGAACGAAATATGACACAGTATCAGCTGTATATGAAAAGTGGCGTCCCCAAATCCACCATCGGCAATATTGTGAACTGCTCCTATGACTCCGTGAAGCTGCGGATCATCCATGAGCTGTGCCAGGGCCTGGGCATTGGCATTGACACCTTTTTTGCCTCACCGCTTTTCCAGGAAGATAACCTGGAACCGTAAACCTCCGACGAGCTTCGCCGGGGGTTTTGTTTGTTCCATCCAGGCGGTTAATTTTTTGCAGGATTCTCTTTGCATAGGGGGCTTATTGACTGTTGGTATAGAAAAGGGGCAGCCAATTTCTCGGCTGCCCTTGTGGGTGGCTATTTGTTGTGTACTGATCGATAAAAGGGAATTGTTAGTTAAATTGCATCTGTATCAAAACCATCAAAGCTAAATGTTTTTTGAACTGGGTCGTAAACAAACCATGCTTCCATTCCCAAATAGTCATCGACCACTTTTCGACCACATTCTCTTGAATAATAACCTAAAAAGTGAAGATATAATTGAACCATGATTTTCTTGTCTTGATTTTGCGCACTAACAGAGGCCAAATACCATTCATCAGTCAAATCCTTTATGCGAGGAAAAGTTTCTTCTTCCATCCAATCATCTGCGTCCAAGTATTCTTCACATTTCTTGATGGTCGTTTCAATTAGTTCCACTCTATGTTTGAGGTAGAATTCCTTTAAAGCCGCTGATTCAAAATCCATTTTGGGTTGTAGCTTTCGATCATAATCTGTATATGTATTTTCCAGATTGGGATATGGCATAACAATTTCTTTGAACTTTAACGGTTTTTCCACTTCTTTTACCTTCTTTTCCGCATTCTAATCTGCTATTCTGCCGGTTAGGAAAAGCATAGCACAAGACTATGAACACATTTAATCCTTTTTGCCTGTTTGTGGTATTGCCTGCCCCGGCCGAGCGTCACGCAGCCGTCCGGCGGTTCCCGATAGGAGCGGTCAGCCTGATCCAGCGGAACAGATCTCGGCAGGGTGGCGGGAATCTGCCGGGAGTCCGTGTTGTGGGTGCAGCAGATACTCCAGGCCGTTTGCTTATCAAATTCCATTATAGTGGGTTTTGGGATTTTCTTCAATATAAAAACGCCGGACTGCTTATGCAATCCGGCGTTCCGCCCCGCAGAGCGCAAGTATATAATCTGGTTGGACTCTCCAAACTCCTGACACGCCCTGGTTCCTAAAGGAGTTTTTAGCAGTAATTCTACCACTCTTTACATTCGTTACTGTAATATGTATCGACATCAGCGGCAGCTTCATATAAATCATGTATTACCGACAAACAATCATGTTGTGAGATGTACTTCATTGCTCCTATCGTGTCGCCATTAGATGATGGCAAAATCCCATTTTCTAACTTTTCCAATATATTTTCCAACCAAATTCTACATAGATTAAGGGAGCCGAAATCGGATATTGAAGCAGCAGCTTCAGCCTTGTCAATTTCTCTTAAAAAATTTAAAATCTTATCCCGTAATACTCGTTTTTTATTCTGCTGATATTCAGTTTGCATATAGAATTTCAATTTTTCATTTTGTTCAGGAGTATTTTCGATGGGATATTCAGAAAAGAAGAATTTAGGGTGCTTAGTATTTTGAACATAGCACTCTTGATTTAAGACAATCAGTTTGTTTATATCATGTTCAAACCAGTCATATTCCTCTTTGCTGATTTTGAAATATCGGTTGTAATATCCCACATATGTTATCACTTGAACAAGTATATAACTCTCGCTGATAGGATCATAGCCGACAGAAAAGTAATGTTGTTGATTTATTTTTTCAGAAACCAATTTCATCTTAGGGTTCCTTTCTTTTCTATTGCGGATAACCTCTCGGCGGTATTGTGTTCCCCCGCAAACTTCCTTGCTGTCTCCCAGCCGTTCCTTGCTGTATGGAGCGGTCAGCTCTGGCCCAGCGAAACGGATCTCGGTAGGGCGGCGGGCAACTGCTGGGAGTCCATGTTGTGGGTGCAGCAGACGCTCCTGGCCGCCTTTCAATTCCATTATAGTGGGTTTTGGGATTTTCTTCAATCCTGCTTTGGGGACCTGGGGCCTCTATCGGCCTGTTTGCATAGATAAGGTACAATAATTTTCGCAAATTGAAAAAAGGATGAGAAGAGACATGGTTTGCAGAACTCTGGTAGAATGAAGTCGCGACACACCATTCTGAAAGGAGACAGCA
>NZ_NFIQ01000160.1 GCF_002159455.1 Flavonifractor sp. An306 | reverse complement strand
ATGAACATGAAGCACCTGGAGGCCGCCGTTGAGGATGCCTCCATTGCTGGCTGACTTCATTCATTCCAGGGTCTGCAAACCAATTTGCGCAAAATCCTTGACACTACCTTTGCATAGAAAAGGGGCAGCCAATTTCTCGGCTGCCCTTGTGGGTGGCTATTGAGTTTTGTTGGGTACTGTATTGACAAATTAGAATTATATCAGCGAAGCTGGGACAGTGATATGAAATACTTCATTACCAAAACGGTCTAAAATCATAAAAGTATTTTTACGCCATGCAGCCTTTGCATACAAGCGGCTGTTTAATCTATCAACATAGTCAGGATTTGTACCCATATTTTCTTGACAGATAACAGTACCTTTTCGATCTATAATTTCCACATACCATGCTTCCCCTACTTCTGCGGAAAGGACACGATATATGTGTGCAGCCAAGCCAGTATCCTTTGCCCTCTTGCTTAACTTGTCAATACGTTCTTCTCGCATAAAATGATGATTGGCAATACTAATGAACGCACTCTCCATTTTCTGAATAATATCCTCAGAACAGTTGTTTCGATGGGCAATGTCTATCAAAGTATGTTCCAAAATCTCCCCAATAACCGTGGAATCCATATCCTGTTTTGCTTCATTCAGTGCATAGACTTCTTCTGGCTCCAGATAATATATAGAAACATGAAAGTAGTTGTCACAGATATATTTTTCGTTCCCAGGGTGCAAACGATTTTGATGGGCGCAAATTGTGATCACTCTGCTCCCATCAATATCAATCCCTCTAAGTTCTTCTTCTATTATACGGCAAAGATAGAAACTTCTATTAAACAAAGGAGGCCGGTTCTCAATTTGCTTGCGGTGCAAGTAAGCACTTTTTGAATATCTAGGAAGATTTTCAGTTTTCTGTTCCTTTTCAGTATTTTTATCTCCTTCAAGTACAAGTGTGTGAAACTTCATTTATACAGTTTCCTTCCTCTCTTAGAACTGTCACTCTATTGTTTAAGGAAAATGCAGTACAAAACTACGACTAAATCTTATCATTTTAGATTTTGGCCTGCTGGCGGTATTGCCTGCCCCATGCAAGTGACACGCAGTCTCCTGGCGGTTCTAGGTGAAAGTGGTCAGCCTGATCCAGCGGAACAGATCTCGGCAGGGCGGCGGGAAACTGCCGGGAGTCCGTGTTGTGGGTGCGGCAGATGCTCCAGGCCGTTTGCCTATTAAATTCTTATTCTAGTTTTACTCGTACTGGGCTAAAAGACTTTTACTAAATCATTTTAGGATATTTTTTCTTATCCAAATCTTTACCAAACAGTTCATGTATGGGAAAGTTCGGAACTAATTTTTTTGATTTCGAGTAATAGTCTGATGCTGAATATGGGCGAAAGATAAACCCGCTGCCTAAATTAGAGCGGATTTGAACATCCACATTGAGTTCAAAATAATCGACTACTCTTTGACGGATTTCTTGCGGAATTTCTTTGAACACGCTTTCTGTCAACTGCAATACAATTGTGTCGCCAACTTCCTCGACTTTCCAGCATGGTGCATTTAAAATGTTTTCCCGCCCCAGAAGATCTATATATGGGGGGCCAAAATAAGTCCGCCATTTTAATGCTGGACATCTAACCGACAAATCATCGGGTATCAAAGCATTATCTGTGGAAGTGCAGATAATAGAGTCCGTATAATCGTAAATCTCTGCGTGAACCGGATGAAACATACGAACTGTGTTATCACAAAATTCGATAAACTTGTGTAATTCTATTTCGTCCTTCTTCAGGAATTCTTTTGATATATTAACACAAATGCAGTTAAACAAAATTTTGTCAGTCCAGTTCCGCCAGGATATAAAATAATTAACCTTACTGGGTGCCCTGCCTTTCATCATCAGTTGGCCTTGACGATATTCACGTTCTAAAATATCTTGCGAATAATTTTTACCGCCCAACCAGGTCGCCACTACATCGTCCAGAGCCCTTTCATCAAAGAACTTTTTTAAAGGTTCCGAATTACCATATTTGAAAGGCCGGTACGGTTCACCACAACTTAAAATAAGATGCAAAAACTCTTGAGCAGCTGTGGCGCTGTGAAAAGGCTTGGTAGTACGTAGGAAAAAACTAATTTGAGGTATTGCTGGAATCTTCAATGACATCAAGGCACCTCCGAAATACAAATAGGTATTTATTCCAAAATTTATTTTAGCGGCATTGTGCCACATAACTTTCTCACCGCATCCCAGTATCCTATCACTAACCAGCGGTGTGCATTTCCTACATTCCATTATAGTGGGTTTTGGGATTTTCTTCAATCCTGCTTTGGGGGCATGGGGCCTCTATCGGCCTGTAAGTAAAGAAAAGGGGCAGCCGTTTGCTCGGTTGCCCTTGTGGGTGGCTATTTTATTGTGCCACTTGAAAACGGAAATTGAGGCATTAAATATGTTTTTTTATTGGTTGGTTTGAAATTTTCACTCTACTATCCTTTCTGTGCTTCATTATTAG
>NZ_NFIQ01000016.1 GCF_002159455.1 Flavonifractor sp. An306 | reverse complement strand
GGGGACAACTGCTCAGTCTATATGCAGATAAAGGCTGCCATTTCGCAAATGGCAGCCTTGCTCTATCTTTCTATGTCCTCCGCTATTTTACGCTTACTGGCATCTATGGGAGAATCAATGGATTTTTGAGCTGAAAAAGCCCGGAAACGGTTGATGCCACTGGCTTTTCGCCAGTGGCATCTATACCGTTTTGATTTTATGGTGCCGGTGGCCGGACTCGAACCGGCACGGATTGCTCCGCCGCATTTTGAGTGCGGTGCGTCTGCCAATTCCGCCACACCGGCATTTATATTTTAATTCCCTGTGTCCCGCATATCTCTGATTTCGGAGGGATATGCGGGAGGGATATTAAAACCAAATGCTGTTATTCAGTTGAAAATATGCTGTAATACCAAGGGTCCTACAAAAACGCCTGTGAATGGACGAACAAGATTTTGAGTCCGTCACGTCTACCAATTCCATCATACCGGCATATGGGACGAAGGTTATTATACATGAGTTTGGGAGGGTTGGCAAGGGCTACGGGCAAGGAAATTGAGAAAAATATCATATCATTTATTTGCAAGATATGCTATGATATCCTTGTGACCTGAAATGAGATCCCATGGAGGGGCTTGATAGTATGAAACGATTCCGAGTGCTTTTGGCGGCGGGGCTGTTCCTGCTGCTGACCGGCTGCTTTTCCCAATCAGTGGACGAGATGTATGCCCAGCCCAAGGCGCCTGACGACTATCTGAAGCTGGACAACAAGATCAGCGAAGTGCTCAACGCCGGCGGGGAATATGCCGCCCCGCTGACGGGCGAGCTGACCCAAAAGGTACAGCTCCAGGATCTGGATGGAGACGGCGTGCAGGAGGCCATCGCTTTTTTCCGGGTGAGCTCGGACGAGCGGCAGCTGAAAATCTGCATTTACCGGGAGTCCAACGAGGATTATGAGCTGGCGGCCATGATAGAGAGCGCCGGCACCGCCATCAATGTGGTCAGCTACCAGGATGTGGACGGCATACCCGGCAAGGAGATCATCGTAGGCTGGCAGCAGAGCGACAAGCTCTATTCCCTGGCGGCCTATTCCATTCATAACGACCAGGTTCTGGAATTGATGCGGACAGAGTATACCGATTTCCAGGTGTGCGACCTGGACACCGACGGAGTCAATGAGATTGTGGTCATCCACACAGGCATGGGGGAGAACAGTAACCGGGCGGAGCTGTACGACTACCGGGACGGGATGCTGGAGCTGGATTCCGCCGCCCCTCTTTCCCGCAATGTGACCTCCCTGGTGGAAAATGGGGTCAAGACGGGCTACCTGAAGGATGGGGTGCCTGCGGTCTTTGTGGACGCGGCATACGCCTCCTCGGGCAGCGCCGCGCCGGGAGAGGAGCTCTCCGCCTTCAACAGCGCCACTTACAGCGGGGAGGGTCATATTACCGATATCTTTGCCTGGAAGAACGGGGCTCTGCGCAATATTACCCTGAATTCCGCCACGGGGGAGAGCGATGGAACCATCCGCTGGTATACGGCGGTGTCTGCCAAGGATATCAACAGCGACGGAATTCTGGAGTTGCCCGACCCCTATGCCCTCACCGATCCCACCAGCTCCAGCATTGCGGTGAATTTCTGGGCCATCCGCTGGCTGCAGTATGACGTCAACGGAAAGTCCAGTCTGGTGTTCACGACCTATTATAACGACCGGGACGGCTGGTACTTTATCCTGCCGGAGAGCTGGGATGGCAAGATCACGGTCTCCCGGAACGACGTGGCCGGCGGCGAGCGGGCGGTGATCTTCTCCTACTGGGAGGGACAGGGTACGGCGGAGCCGGTGCCGTTTCTGGTTATCTACGCCCTCAGCGGCGACAACCGCTATATGCGGGCCAATATGGCCGGCCGGTTCCGCCTGCTGCCGGACGCTACCGACAGCGACACGATTTACGCCGCCCGCCTGCTCCAGAGCGACTGGGACTGCGGTCTGGACGAGGAGGGCGTCAAAGCGAAATTTGCGCTGATTACCAGCGAATGGTCCTACGAGAAATCATGAGAAGGAGGGAGCGGAGATGAAAAAGGTGCTCGTGCTGGAGGACGAGGCCAACATCCGCAGCTTTGTGGTGATCAATTTGAAGCGGGCCGGCTATGAGGCCATTGAGGCTGAGACCGGGGAGGAGGCCCTGGCCCAGCTCAAGCGCAACCCGGACATCAAGGTGGCGCTGCTGGACATCATGCTGCCCGATATGGATGGATTTGAGGTGTGCCGCCGGATCCGGGCGGGGGACAACAAGATCGGGATTATCATGCTCACCGCCCGTACCCAGGAGATGGACAAGGTGACCGGCCTGATGACCGGCGCGGACGACTATGTGACCAAGCCCTTTTCTCCGGCGGAGCTCACCGCCCGGATCGACGCACTGTACCGCCGCACCGGCGGGGGGGACCCGGTGGATTCCGGGGAGATCAGCCAGCCTCCCTTCCTGCTCAACGTCCGCAACCGTACCCTGGAGAAGAACGGGCAGCGCATCAAGCTCACCCAGGTGGAATACTCCATCATCAAGCTGTTTATGGACAACCCGGGGAAGGCGCTCTCCCGGGAGGAGATCCTGGATTCCGTGTGGGGCCGGGACTACTTTGGCGAGCTGAAGATCGTGGACGTGAATATCCGGCGCCTGCGCATCAAGATCGAGGACGACCCCACCAATCCCACCTTTATTACAACGGTGTGGGGCTACGGCTACAAGTGGGGTTTCTGAGCGGCAGACCGCACGCGCATCTTTTAATGAACCCAGGTGGTGAGATAAGGATTTATGAAAAAAATCAAGGGCATCCGCGGAATCCGAAAGCGCTGGATGGTGAACTCCATCAGTGTGGTGCTGTTCATCGTCCTGCTGGCGGTGTCGGCCTTCTCCGCCGCCATGGGGAGCTATTACTATTCCACCCTCAGTGAATCGCTGTCCCAGAAGGCGGAAAACGCGGTGCAGAGCTTCAGCTATTTCCTCTCAGAGGACAACTATTATGATTACGCCCAGTCCCTGGTAGCGGGGGACCCCTCTGGGGACAAGCTGGAGGTGGAGTTTCTGGACGCCAGCGGCCAGATCCGTTTCTCCAGCTCCGACCTGACCGCCTTCCGCTCCCCCGGCACGCCGGATATCGCCGAGGCCCTGAGCCAGGGCAAGACCAAGGAGTGGTCCGGCTCCGACCCAAGCACCGGGGAGCACATCATGGCGGCCTCCAGCCCGCTGATCATCAACGGCAAGGTGGTGGGGGTCATGCGCTACGTTACCTCCCTGCGCATTGTGGACCGGCAGATCATTCTCATTGTGGGCATCTCCCTGGGCATCGGCCTGGCCATTCTGGCCATGGTGTATTTTTCCAACCTGTATTTTGTCCGCTCCATTGTGGAGCCGGTGGCCGGGATCACGGATACCGCCAAGCGGATCGCCGGCGGCTCCTACGGAGTGCAGATTGAAAAGCAGTTTGACGACGAGATCGGCGATCTTACCGACGCCATCAACGACATGTCCCTGAAAATCAGCCAGAGTGAGAAGATGAAAAACGAGTTTATCTCCTCGGTGTCCCATGAGCTGCGCACCCCTCTGACCGCCATCAACGGCTGGGCGGAGACCATCATGAACGGAGAGGTGCGGGATGCGGCGGATGTGAAAAAGGGCATGGGCATCATCGTGTCCGAGGCCCGGCGGCTGACCAACATGGTGGAGGAGCTGCTGGAGTTTTCCCGCATCCAGGACGGCCGGTTCACCCTGTCGGTGGAGCCCATGGACATCAAGGCCGAGCTGGAGGACGCGGTGTACACCTACCGGGAGTTCTTCCGGCGGGAGGGCATCGAGCTCAACCACTTTGACTGCGAGGAGGAGTTCCCGCTGATCTCCGGCGACCCGGAGCGGCTGCGGCAGGTGTTCTGCAATGTGCTGGACAACGCCGCCAAGCACGGCGGCTCCGGCAAGCGCATTGATACCGCCATCCGCCCGGAGGGAGACCAGGCGGTGATCACCATCCGGGACTATGGCCCCGGCATTCCGGAGGAGGAACTTCCCCATGTGAAGTACAAATTCTATAAAGGCTCCTCCAAGGCCAGAGGCTCCGGCATCGGTCTGGCGGTGTGCGATGAGATCGTCACCCTCCATGGGGGGACGCTGGAGATCGGCAACGCGGAAGGGGGCGGCTGCATCGTCACCATCCGTCTGCCCATCCATCCCCAAACGCAAATAGAACATTAGTTCTAAAATTCAAACCCGCGCCCCTTGCAATCAGGGCGCGGGTTTGATACAATAGACAAGACTATTCAGATTCCAACAGCAAGGAGAACAAACACTCAATGTCAAAAGAGACAAAGCGAGCCTGCGATACCCCCTATAAGACCATGATCGGCGGCCAGGCCCTGATTGAAGGCATCATGATGCTGGGACCGGAGAAAAAGGCCGTGGTGGTCCGCAAGCCGGACGGTACGCTGGAGGAGCAGGTGGAGGAGCGGGTGCTCATCAAGGACAAGCACCCCCTGCTGGGCCTGCCCCTGATCCGGGGCGTGTTCAATTTCTGCTCCTCCATGGCCAACGGGGTGAAGGCCCTGATGTATTCCGCCTCCTTTGTGCCAGAGGACGAGGAGACGCCGGAGGAGCCCTCCAAACTGGAGGTGTGGCTGGACAAGCACCTGGGCAGCGAAAAGGCGGCCTCGGCGCTGGTCACCCTGGCAGTGGTGTTGGGCATGCTGTTTTCCGTGGTGCTCTTTATCCTGCTGCCCACCGCGCTGGTGGGCCTGCTGGGAAAGGCGGTGCCCCTGGCCATGTGGGTGCGCAACCTGCTGGAGGGCGTGGTGCGCATCGTCATCTTTGCGGGCTACCTGATGTTGTGCTCCCACACCAAGGAGATCCACCGGGTCTTTCAGTACCACGGGGCGGAGCACAAGACCATCTTCTGCTATGAGCACGGCCTGCCCCTGACGGTGGAGAACGTGCGCAAGCAGCCCAGGCACCACCCCCGCTGCGGCACCAGCTTCCTGTTTGTGGTAATTGTGGTGAGTATTCTGCTTTCCAGCGTGGTGTTTACCTATGTGGACGTGGTGAATACTTTTGTGCGGATGGGTCTGCATCTGCTGCTGCTGCCGGTGATCGTCAGCCTGACCTATGAGTTCAACCGCCTGGTGGGCCGGTATGACAACTGGTTCACCCGGGTGATGACCGCGCCGGGGCTGTGGCTGCAGAACTGGACCACCTTTGAGCCGGACGACAGCATGATCGAGGTGGGTATCCGGGCCTTTACGCTGGTTCTTCCCAGTGAGGAGGGGAAGGATCAGTGGTGAATCCCTGTCAGGGAAACCAGTGAGAGAAAGAGAGATTAGAAGCGGGAGTGTGGTTTCATGGCGACCACCTATAACAACCTCTACCTGGACGCACGCCGCCGGCTGCGTCAGGCGGGGATTGAGGGGGCGCAGCTGGAGGCCAGGGAGCTGGTGTGCTGCGCCGCGGGCAAGAGCCGAGAGCAGTTTTACCGGGATATGACGCTGTACGCCTCCGCCCAGGTGGAGGAGAAGCTGTCCGGGCTGGTGGAGCGGCGGCTGGCGGGGGAGCCGGTGGCCTACATCATCGGGGAGTGGGAATTTTACGGCCTGTCCCTGGAGGTGTCCCCTGACGTGCTGATTCCCCGGATGGACACGGAGGTGCTGGCCGAGCGGGCCATTTTGCTGGCCCGCGCCGCCGGAGAGGGGGCAAGGGTGCTGGACCTGTGCGCCGGCAGCGGCTGCGTGGGGCTGGCGGTGGCGGCCAATGTGCCCGAGTGCCGGGTGGTGCTGGCAGATGTCAGCGAACCGGCGCTGAAGCTGTGCAAGGGCAACATCCGCCGCTGCGACCTGAACGCCCGGGTCACCTGCGTCCACGCCGACGCCCTGGAGGAGCCTCCCGCCGCCCTGTGGGACTTTGACGTGATCGCCTGCAATCCCCCTTATATTCCCAGCGGAGACATTGCCGCTCTGGACGCCAGCGTCCGGGACTATGAGCCCCGTTCCGCCCTGGACGGCGGGACGGACGGCCTGGATTTTTACCGGGCCATCGCCCAGCGCTGGGGCAAGGCCCTGCGGCTGGGCGGTTCTCTGGTGTTCGAGGTGGGAATCGGCCAGGCCCAGGATGTGGAACGGATCTTGACCATGAACGGCTTTGAACAGGTCCAGAGCACCCAGGATACCCAGGGAATCTGGCGGGTGGTAGAGGGTATTTCAAACCGGTAAAAGCGGGCCGTCCCGCTTTTTGAGAGGAGAAGTCACAGTATGGCAGACAAGAAAAAGCCTGTGGTGGAGGCCGCGGCCCCCGCCTCTGATAAGAAGAAAGCGCTGGAGACCGCCATGGCCCAGATCGAGAAGGTCTACGGCAAGGGCTCCATCATGCGCCTGGGAGACAACGCCGACATTGTGGTGGAAGCCATTCCCACCGGGTCCCTGTCGCTGGACCTGGCCCTGGGGATCGGCGGCGTGCCCAAGGGGCGTATCATTGAGATCTATGGTCCGGAATCCTCCGGTAAGACCACCCTGGCCCTGCACATTGTGGCCGAGGCCCAGAAGCGGGGCGGCGAGGTGGCCTTCATCGACGCCGAGCACGCCCTGGACCCCTACTATGCCCGGGCTCTGGGTGTGGATATCGACTCCATGCTTATCTCCCAGCCCGATACCGGCGAGCAGGGCCTGGAGATCTGCGAGGCGCTGGTCCGTTCCGGCGCCATCGACGTGGTGGTGGTGGACTCGGTGGCCGCCCTTACCCCCCGGGCCGAGATCGAGGGGGACATGGGGGATTCCCATGTGGGCCTGCTGGCCCGGCTGATGAGCCAGGCCCTGCGCAAGCTGGCCGGTTCCATCGCCAAGACCAACTGTGTGGTCATCTTCATCAACCAGCTGCGGGAAAAGGTAGGGGTCATGTACGGCAACCCGGAGGTCACCACCGGCGGCCGGGCCCTGAAGTTCTATGCCTCGGTGCGTATCGACGTGCGGCGCATCGAGTCTCTGAAGAGCGGTTCGGAGATCATCGGCAACCGTACCCGGGCCAAGGTGGTGAAAAATAAGGTCTCGCCCCCCTTCAAGGAGGCGGAGTTTGACATTATGTACGGCGAGGGCATCTCCAAGGTGGGCGAGATTCTGGATCTGGCCGCCAAGCTGGACCTGGTGCAGAAGTCGGGCTCCTGGTTTGCCATGGGGGAGACCCGCCTGGGTCAGGGCCGGGACGCCGCCAAGCAGTACCTGAAGGACAACCCGGAGGTGTGCGACAAGCTGGAGGCCGACATCCGCAAAAACGCCTACAAGCTGATGAGCAACCAGGCCCGGGCCGCCGCCCGTGCGGCAGGCCGGGCGGTGGATATCTCCGCCGAGGACTTTGAGGATGCGGATCAGTAAGCTGGCCCCATCCCAACGGATCCAGGGCCGCTGGCTGTGCCACCTGGAGGATGGGACCATTCTGCGGGTGGGGGAAAATGAGGTGGCCGTCTTTGGCTTGTGCTCCGGGCTGGAGCTGACGGCGGAGAAGCTGAAGGAGCTGACCCGGGCGGCCAAGGCCGCCGCGGTGCGGGACAAGGCCATGGATCTGCTGGCCGCCCGCCCCCTGTCCCGCAAGGAGCTGGTGGATAAGCTCACTGCCCGGCCCAGGGACCGGGAGAAGGAGCCGCTGGCCGACCGGGAGACGGCGGAGGCCGCGGCCGACCGGCTGGAGGAGCTGGGCTACCTCAACGACGGGGCCTATGCCTGTACGGTGGCGGAGCACTATGCCGCCAAGGGGTGGGGACCCGCCCGGATCCGGGAGGAGCTCTACCGCCGGGGCGTGCCCCGGGAATACTGGGACCAGGCGCTGGAGACCTTGGTGTCCCCTGACGACGCCATTGACGCCTTTTTGAGGAAAAAGCTGCGGGGAGTGGATTTGTCTGACCCCAAGAGCTGCCAGCGGGCCGCCGCCGCCCTGGCCCGCCGGGGCTTCCGGTGGGAGGACATCAAGGACGGCCTGCGCCGGTACGGTGGGGCTGAAGATTTTGAGTATGAATAAGGAGACAGTCATTTGAAGGTTGCATTTGTTTCCCTTGGCTGCGCCAAGAATCTGGTGAATACCGAGCAGATGATGGCCCTCACCCGGGCTGCCGGCCATACCGTCACCGGGGAGCCGGAGGGGGCGGATATTGCGGTGCTCAACACCTGCGGCTTTATTGACTCGGCCAAGAGCGAGGCCATCCAGAACATTCTGGAGCTGGCCGCTCTGAAGGACCAGGGCAAGCTGGGCAAGCTGCTGGTCACCGGCTGCCTGTCCCAGCGCTATCAGGACGAGCTGACGAAGGAAATGCCCGAGGTGGACGGTGTGATGGGCACCGGCAGCTATACCGATATCGTCTCTGCTCTGGAGGAGCTGGCTGCCGGCGGGCATCCCCGGCGGTTCGGGGATATCAGCCGCACCGACGAGGACGGGGAGCGGCTGGTGACCACCCCCTCCTATACCGCCTTCCTGAAGATCGCCGAGGGGTGCGACAACCGCTGTGCCTTCTGCATCATCCCCTATCTCCGGGGCCGCTACCGCAGCCGCACCATGGAGGCTTTGCTGGAGGAGGCCAAGGCCCTGGCGGACCGGGGGGTGAAGGAGCTGATCGTCATTGCTCAGGACATCACCCGCTACGGTAGCGACCTCTACCACAAGCAGATGCTGGGCGAGCTGCTGAATGAGCTGTGCAAGCTGCCCTTCCACTGGATCCGCCTGCACTACCTCTATCCGGATATTCTGGGGGACGACCTCATTGAGGTCATTGCCCGCCAGCCCAAGATCGTCAAGTATATTGACATACCCCTGCAGCATAGTAATGACCGTATTCTGAAGGCCATGAACCGGCACACCACCAACGCCCAGATCCAGGCCCTGCTGGGCAAGCTGCGGGAGCGGATCCCCGGCGTGGTGCTGCGCACCTCCCTGATCTGCGGCCTGCCCGGAGAGGGGGAGGCGGAGTTTGAGGAGCTGTGCCAGTTCCTGCGGGAGAGCGCCATTGAGCGGGCGGGTATCTTCCAGTTCTCCCCGGAGGAGGGCACTCCCGCCGCGGAGATGGAGGACCAGGTGGACCCGGACGTGGCCCAGCGGCGGGTGGAGCTGCTGGTGGAGCTGCAGAGCCGGGTGATGGACCACTGGAACGAGCAGCGGCTGGGGGAGACCATGGAGGTGCTCTGCGAGGGCTTTGACCCCGACATGGGCTGTTATGTGGGCCGCACCTACGCCGACTCGGTGGATGTGGACAATCACGTCTATTTTACCGCCGCCGGGCTGATCCCCGCCGGAGAATTTGTCAATGTGCGTATCACCGGCACTCAGGACGGCGACCTGACCGGAGAGATTGAGGAGTGACATGCTGTGAATACCGCCAATAAGCTGACCATGCTCCGGATCTTTTTGATCCCCGTATTTCTGGTAGTGCTCTATCTGGATTTTCCCTTCCACATGCTGTTTGCCCTGGCTATCTTTATCCTGGCCAGCGTTACCGACTTTGTGGACGGATACATCGCCCGCCACTACAACCTGGTGACCGACTTCGGTAAATTTATGGACCCCCTGGCGGACAAAATGCTGGTCATGTCCGCCCTGCTGTGGTTTGTGGAGATGGGCCGGTTTCCGGCCTGGGCGCTGCTCATTGTGGTGGTGCGGGAATTTGCCGTCACCGGCCTGCGGCTGCTTGCTGTGGAGCGGGGACGGGTCATTGCCGCCGCCTGGTCGGGAAAGGTAAAAACCGCCTCCACCATGGTGTGCATCTGTCTGATGTTGGTGTTTGTCCACCCGGTACTGGACGGGGTGTGTATTGCCCTGATTATCGGCACCACCATCTATTCCGGCGTGGAATATTTCGCCAAAAACAAAGATGTGATTGACTGGAGCAAGGTGTAATGCTGGACTTTTCCAAACGCCTGGACCCCAAACGGCCGCTGATCCACCCCACCAGCCGGGTCAAAAGGTGCGCCTTCGGCGGGTATGTGGAGATCGGCGACCACTGCGCCCTGGAGGAGAGCCAGGTGGGGGCCTACAGCTATTGCTTTGGCTATAACGACATCATCTATTCCTGCATCGGCAAGTTCAACTCCATTGCCACCGGGGTGCGGCTCAATCCGGTGCAGCACCCTGCCAAATTCCGGGCGGCGGCCCATCACGTTACCTACCGCTGTGCCCACTACGGCCTGGGCGAGGATGACGAGGCGTTTCTGGACTGGCGGCGGCAGAACCGGGTTGTGACCGGGCACGATGTATGGCTGGGGCACAACGCGGTGGTGATGGGAGGGGTGACCATCGGCCATGGCGGCGTGGTGGGCGCCGGAGCGGTGGTGACCCATGACGTGGCTCCCTACGAGATCGTGGGAGGGGTGCCCGCCCGGCACATCGGCTGGCGATACGACCGGCCTACCATTGAGGCTCTGCTGCGCATCCGCTGGTGGGACTGGAGCCATGAGACGCTGAAAGAACGGCTGCGGGACTTTGACGACGTGGCGGAGTTCTGCGCCAGGTACGATTTGCCGGAACCTTGACACGGCTGCCGGAAGATGATAATATACTAAAACAGTTGAATCGCGTGAAGAACGGAAATAGTATCCAGCGAGTACCCGCCAGAGAGGGAACGTCACCGGCTGAGAGCGGTCCCAGGGGGTAACTGGAGAATGTGCGTCCGGGAGCGCGGGGGATGCAGACGCCCTCCGGCAGGCCCCGTTATCGGCCTTCGAGTGAGAAATGAGAGTGGAACCGCGAGTCATCGCCTCTTATGCCCTGTGCATAAGAGGCGATTTTTTTGGAGGTGTTGAGCCATGACTCGTCTCGGCGAGACCTTACGGGCCTACCAGGCAAGAGATCCGGCGGCCCGCAGCCGGTTGGAGATTTTTTTGCTCTATCCCGGCGTGCACGCCATCATTTACCATAGAATCGCCCATTTCCTGTACTGTCACAGATGGTTTTTTCTGGCCCGGTTCATCAGCCAGTGGAGCCGGTTCTGGACAGGGATCGAGATCCACCCGGGCGCCAAGATCGGCCGCCGCCTGGTCATCGACCACGGCATGGGCATCGTCATCGGCGAAACCGCGGAGATCGGAGACGACTGCCTGCTCTACCATGGGGTGACCCTGGGGGGTACCGGCAAGGATCATGGCAAGCGCCACCCCACCCTGGGCAACAATGTGCTGGTCTCCACCGGAGCCAAGGTACTGGGGCCCTTCAAAGTGGGAGATAATTCCCGTATCGCCGCCAATGCGGTGGTACTCAGCGAGATCCCGCCCAACGCCACCGCTGTGGGCGTGCCCGCCCGGACGGTGCGTATCGCCGGGGAGAAGGTGGATTTCGCCGGTCAGGTGGACCAGATCCACGTCACCGACCCGGTACAAAAGGAACTGAAAGCGCTCAGCTCCCGGCTGGAATGGCTGGAGCAGCTGGTCGAACAAAAAATTCAACAGTAAAAGAACAGAGGAGCGAAGCATATGAAGTTATATAATTCCGCCAGCCATCAGAAAGAGGAGTTTGTCCCCCATACCCCCGGCAAGGTGTCCATGTACACCTGCGGCCCCACGGTGTACCACTTTGCCCATATCGGCAACCTGCGCAGCTATATCATGGAGGATGTGCTGGAGAAATTCCTCCGGTACGACGGCTATGACGTAAAGCGGGTCATGAACATCACCGACGTGGGCCATCTGGCCTCCGACGCCGATACCGGCGAGGACAAGATGGTGAAGGGGGCCAAGCGGGAGCACAAGAGCGTGCTGGAGATCGCCCAGTTTTACACCGATGCCTTTTTTGCCGACTGCAGGAAGCTGAATATCAAGTACCCTGACGTGGTACAGCCCGCCACCGGCATGATCGACGACTATATCAAGGTCATCTCCAAGCTGCTGGACACCGGCTACGCCTATTTTGCTGGCGGCAACGTGTACTTTGACACCTCCAAGCTGAAGCAGTACTATGTGTTCAACGACCACGACGAGGAGGACTTGGCGGTGGGCGTCCGGGAGGGCGTGGAGGAGGACCTGAACAAGCGCAACAAGAACGACTTTGTGCTGTGGTTCACCAAGTCCAAGTTTGAGGACCAGGCCCTGAAGTGGGACTCCCCCTGGGGCGTGGGCTATCCCGGCTGGCATATCGAGTGCTCCTGCATCTCCATGAAGTACAATGGGGAGTACCTGGATATCCACTGCGGCGGCATCGACAACGCCTTCCCCCACCACACCAACGAGATCGCCCAGTCCGAGGCCTATCTGGGGCATCCCTGGTGCAAGTACTGGATGCACGTCCACCATTTGAACACCAACCACGGCAAGATGAGCAAGTCCAGCGGCGAGTTCCTCACGGTCTCCCTGCTGGAGGAGAAGGGGTATGACCCCCTGGTATACCGCTTCTTCTGCCTCCAGTCCCACTACCGCAAGAGCCTGATCTTCTCCTGGGAGAACCTGGACAACGCCAAGACCGCCTATGACAAGCTGGTCAGCCGGGTGGCCGCCCTGTCTGACGACCCCGCCCCGGTGGACGAGGCGGCGGCCGCCAAGTACAAAGCCGCATTTATCGAGGCTGTGGGCAACGATTTGAACACCTCCCTGGGCGTCACCGCGCTGTACGATGTGCTGAAGGCCGACGTGAACGACGCCACCAAGCGGGCCCTCATCGGCAGCTTCGACCAGGTGCTGGGCCTGGATCTGCTGGAAAAGGCCGCCGCCCTGCGGGAGAAGGCGTCCGCCCCGGCGGAGGGCGCCGAGGAGATTGAGGCTCTCATCACCCAGCGGCTGGAGGCCAAAAAGGCCAAGGACTGGGCCAAGGCCGACGCCATCCGGGATCAGCTCAAGGCCATGGGTGTGGAGATCAAGGACAGCAAGGAGGGCACCACCTGGACCCGGGTATAACGCCGGTGAAAAGGAAGGACTTGACAATGTCCTCCTGTGGCGGTATAATGTCCATCACAACTGAACAGGACAGTTGAAGCGTGCAGGAAAAAGCCGTTGGCTTGCCGAAGGAGTAACACTCTCAGGCGTTCCGGTAGGAATCAGGACTGTACGTGAATGTCACTCTGGAGAAGCTCATGAACTGTGGGTGCCGAAGGTGCAAAGCGGCGCGGCGACGCGCTGCCAATCTCTCAGGCAAAAGGACAGAGGACGAACAGACGCCGGCGGGGCCCCTGAGGGCCCCGCCGGGCGTGGTGTTTGTCTTTGCAGGCCGTGGGCGGACCCACGGCCTGTTTTTTTGAGCAAAAAGAGGAGAGAAGCACTATGTTGGAAGCAATGCAAGCACTGGAAGAATGGCTCTACCCCATCGTCTGCGAGATCAACGTCACCCTGTCCAGCTATATTCTGGTTTTCCTGCTGATCGGGGTGGGGCTGTGGTACTCCATCCGCACCCGGTTTATTCAGGTGCGCTGCTTTGGGGAGGGCATGAAGAAGGTATTCGGCAATCTGTCCCTGCGGGGCGGGCGGCAGGAGCGGGGCATGAGCTCCTTCCAGGCCCTGGCCACCGCCATCGCTGCTCAGGTGGGCACCGGCAATATCGTGGGCGCCTCCGGCGCCATTCTCACCGGCGGCCCGGGCGCTATTTTCTGGATGTGGGTCATCGCCTTCTTCGGCATGGCCACCATTTACGCCGAGGCCACTCTGGCCATCAAAACCCGTGTGGTGGATGAGCAGGGGCACTTCCACGGCGGGCCGGTGTACTATATCACCACCGCCTTCAAGGGCGCCTTCGGCAAGTTCCTGGCCGGCTTCTTCGCCGTGGCCATCATCCTGGCGCTGGGCTTCATGGGATGCATGGTGCAGTCCAACTCTATCGGTTCCACGTTCCAGACCGCCTTCCACGTGCCCTCCTGGGTGGTGGGCATCGTTCTGGTGGTCATCTGCGCCGTGATCTTCCTGGGCGGGATGAGCCGCCTGGCCGCGGTGACCGAGAAGCTGGTGCCGGTGATGGCGGTGATTTTCCTGGCCGGCGGACTGGCGGTGCTGGTGGCCCGGTACCGCTACATCCCCGCCACCTTCGGCATGATCTTCCGCTACGCCTTCCAGCCCCAGGCCATCATCGGCGGCGGCTTCGGCTATGCCATCAAGACCGCCATCAGCCAGGGGGCCAAGCGGGGCCTGTTCTCCAATGAGGCCGGCATGGGCTCCACCCCCCACGCCCATGCCCAGGCCAATGTGAAGAACCCCCACGACCAGGGAGTGGTGGCCATGGTGGGCGTGTTCATCGACACCTTCGTGGTGCTCACCCTCAACGCCCTGGTGATTATCTCCACCCTGTACACCAGTGACGGGATTCTCTACACCGGCGTCGTCCCCGAGGGGATCAGCAACACCAACCTGGCCCAGACCGCCTTCGGCACGGTGTTCGGCGCGGAGGGCGGCGCCATATTTGTGGCGGTGTGTCTGTTCTTTTTCGCCTTCTCCACGGTGCTGAGCTGGAACATGTTTGGCAAGATCAACGTGATCTACCTGTTCGGCAAGAAGGCGGCTCCGGTGTACGCTGTCATAGCCCTGATCTTTATTTTCCTGGGCACCCTCATGTCCAACACCCTGGTGTGGGAGCTGACCGACATGTTCAACAACCTGATGGTGATTCCTAACGCCATCGCCCTCTTTGCCCTGACCGGCACGGTGGTACGCATCGCCCGGAGCAAAGGGCTGGAGGAGCACTCCAGGTAATGGAAGCGGCTTCTTGAAAGTGTGGGGGAAAGCGAATATAATAAAGGCGTGAAATCTGTTTGCGGAGGAGCGCTATGAAATATATCACCGTGCGGGAGGCTGCACAGAAGTGGAACATTTCCCAACGGCTGGTTCAGCAGTACTGCGTAGACGGGCGCATTGAGGGGGCCGTGAAATTTGGCAGCTCCTGGGCCATCCCTGACAATGCGCAAAGGCCTGTACCTCTGCAGGAAGAACCTACACAGAAGGTACCGGGGGCACCCCTGCCCAGGCTGCGACCCTGCCCTGTTTCGGCTGGAAAAACAGCTCATCTGCTCCCCATGCCGCTGATGAATGGGGCGTTTCAGCCGGGGCACTGCATGGAGTATGTGGAGGGGTTGAAGGACCCCCGCCTGCGGGATATTGCCATGGCGGAATACCATTATTTCAGCGGCCGTCCGGAGGAGGCGGCAGAGGTGGCGGAGCTCTACCTCTCCTATCCGGAGCAGTCTCTGCGGCTGTCGGCCTGTCTGATCTACGCCTATGCAAACCTGTCCATCGGCCAGATCCAGCGGACCCGATACACCATGGCCCAGGTACGGCGGACGCTGGCCGCCGCCAACACCCGCACCCCGCCCCAGCTGCGGGCGCTGGCCGTCTTTACCGTTACCGCCGCCGCCGTGCTCCTCCACCTGCCCCTGCCGGAGGAGGTAGGACCCCTTCAGGAGCAGCTGCGGCTTCTGCCGCCGGGGCTGCGTCTGTTTGGACTGTATGTACAGGCCCATCATACCTATCTGCTGGGCGACTATGGCAAGAGCATCGGCATTGTGGAGACCGCCCTTGCCATGCAGGCGGAGGTCTATCCCATTCCCAACATCTATCTGCATCTGGTGGCGGTGATGGATTACATGAGCCTGAAGCAGCCGGAGCAGGCCGAGCGGCATCTGCTGGCGGCCTGGGCGCTGGCCCAGCCGGACGACCTGATCGAGGGCTTTGGAGAGCATCACGGCCTGCTGGGCGGGATGCTGGAGGCGGTGCTGAAAAAGGACTGGCCGGAGGATTTTAAGCGGATTATTGCCATTACCTACCGCTTTTCCGCCGGGTGGCGCAAGGTCCACAATCCGGTTACCGGCCACGACGTGGCGGACAATCTGACCACCACAGAGTTCGCCATCGCCATGCTGGCAGCCCGGGGATGGTCCAATCAGGAGATTGCCGACCATATGGGCATCTCCCTCTATACGGTAAAGAACTTCATGTCCTCTACGCTGCAGAAGCTGAATATCAAGCAGAGAAAAGACCTGAAACAATATATGCTGCGCTAAATACTATGCCTGCGGACCGCCGCAGGCATAGTTCTTTTTTGTGCCGAAAAGAGGGATTTCAGAAAGCGGGACCTGTGCTATGATAACAATAAAAAATCGCCGTGTGAGAGGAAAGGGTGGACACGATGCAGACGCAGGAACGGAAAAGAGCACGGACGGAGCCCCTTCGCCGGGACAGGGAAACAGGGAGCGTTCCGCTACCCTCCGGCGTTTCCAATTCGGCGCTGCTCTCGCTGTACGGGACTTCCGATTCCGCTGGCGGGCAGGCGCTGGGAGAGCGGATTCTGGCCCGCCAGCCAAACGCACAACCCCGTCCGCAGGCGCAGATCCCACAGGCGGAGCAGGAGGCCGACCGGCTTTCCGCACCGGTTTCTGCCGGTTCTCCCGAAGCGGTAAAGGCGGAAATGGGCCGGCGTATGGAGGCGGACTTCTCTGACGTTCGGTTCCATACCGGGGAAGACGCCGCAGCCCGGGCCGACGCGATGGGAGCCCGGGCCTTTACCAGCGGTACGGACGTCTATTTCGGCTCCGGCGGCTTTGACGCCGTCATCGCCGCCCATGAGCTGGTCCACACCGTTCAGCAGGGCGGGGTGGACAGCGGCGTGGCCACCCTGTCCACCCCTGCTGGAGGAGTACAGATGTGGCCCGGGCGGAAAAAACATAAGGAAGAGGAGGAACTGGTCATATCCGGTCCGGGAGGCTCGGCCCCCACCCCTGCGCCGGCGGCCCAGGCGGCCCCCGAAAAAAAGAAGAAGCCCTCCTGGTGGCACAGGAAGGCGCGGGCGGAATACGAGCTGGAGGAGGAGATGCGGGCCCGGGAGGATGCCTTTTTGTCCGGCGCAGGGGGGACCAGCTCTCCGGTGGGCAGGAATTGGGAGATGCTGGCTATAGAAGCGGACCCTCATCTGCTTGCGCTGGAGCAGGAGCTGGGCCCCCTGTACGATCAGGTGGACCGGCATATCAAGGATGGGCAAGGCGACCGGGGACAGCTGAAGTCGATTCAGGATGTGGCTCTGCTCAACCGGCTGCTGGTCAACGGCTCCCACACCGCGCACTCCGGCGCCCGACAGATTCAATATCTGCAGGAGATCATCGCCCAGGCCCGGGAGCAGGGTGGGAGAGGCAACCGGACCAAGGCGGAACTGGCCCAAAAGATGATAGAGGATATTCAGGGCAAAATCAAAAAGGATGCGGAACAAAATATGGAGGAGGCCATGGCCTCTCAGGACCCGTGGAAACGGCAGACCACGACCAATTTTGTGCGGCTCTATCAGAACAGGCGGGCCATTGCCGAGGCGGCTGACCCCTCCCAGGCGCCGGAGCGGCTGCCCATCAGCGCCCTGTTTGATACCGAGGAGGCACAGGGCGTTATTCCGGCAAACATTGCCCAGGGCGTGCAGGCCAGCCAGCAGGCCGGGGAGAAGTTCGGCATAGCCAAGCGGGCCGCCTCCCGTGGGATCACCGGGCCGCTGCCCACCCAGGGCTATGGCAAGGTGTTTGACCCCATCGGAGTGCTGGCACCCGTTGCCGCCCCCGGGTGGACCAGAGGCGTCCCGACCCGGAGCGGACAGGCCCAGCCTTTGGTGCCCCGGCGTCCTGCGCCTCCACCGCCTGCCGGAGTAGCCCCAGCCCTGGTGCCCCGGCGTCCTGCGCCTCCGCCGCCTGCCGGAGTGGCCCCGGCCCTGGTACCCCGCCGCCCCGCGCCTCCGCCGCCTACGTCAGCTCCGGCGGTGCCCGCGGCAGGCGCCCAGGCGGTGGGCGGAACCAATCTGGCCCCGGCTACCGGGCTGGTGAGTGTGGCGCCGGACGCCAGAAATCCCAGGGATCTGGGCCTGCCGGTGGACAGACATGGTAAGTATAAGGGGATGAGCCTGAAAGCGTTTTCCCAAAAAATGAAGGAGAATGGGATCAGCTTCAGCGCCGATCCCCAGCAGCGAACCCAGAATATGGGAAAATTGCTGGAGTTGCTCAACTACTCCGCCGCCCCCGAGATTGTGGATGATCTGTCTCAGGAAAAGCGGTTCCGGCAGCGGCCGGAGGAGATGATGTACCGGGGCGTTTCCAGTCCGGAGGGCAAGGCGGAGGAGTATCTGGATGAGTTCCGGCAGGGTGACTTGTTTGTGGGCGGAGGCGTGTACGGCAGCGGGACCTGTTTTGCCTCAGGCCACCCGGAATCCACCTTGCGCACAGCCAAGGACTACGCCAACCGGGAGGGAGGCAACGAGCAGCGGGGGACCGAGACCGGCCCCAACGAGCGCAGCGCCATTGCCCGCTTCGGCATGAAGAAGGGGGCCAGGATCCTGGATGTGGACACCTACGACCCCAAGGACAAGGATAAAATCGCACAGATGCGGCAGAAGCAGATCAAAGCCGCTGGCGAGGGGGTTGATCCAGGCCTGCTGGCCGCCATTGAGGATGACGGCTTTTTTGCCTCCATGCTGGGATATGACGCCATTCGCCTGACCAAGAGCGCCCCTCTGGCCACCAAAAAACGCAATTGGGTGGTGGGACTCAATCGGGGGATGATGATCGGGGACAGGGTGCGGCTGTAAGGGCCATGGAAGAAAGGAACGGTAACGGATGTCGAATATTTCCATTGCAATCTGTGACGATTTGGCCGAAGAACGGCAGAATCTGGCCAAAATGGTGCGGAACTATTGCGGGCGGTACAGGCTGAACCCTGTGCTCCGGATGTTTTCCAGCGGGGATGAGCTGCTGAACACCTTTTCCCAGCCGGGGCAGTTCCAGCTCATCTTTCTGGACATCTATATGCCAGGGTGTTCCGGTACCGATACGGCCCGCCGGATCCGGGCCATGGACCGGGATGTGGCCATCCTCTTTGCCACCACCAGCCAGGACCATGGACTGGAAAGCTTTGAGATACAGGCCTCCGACTATCTGGTGAAGCCCTTTCAGCAGGCCGAGGTGGACCGTGCGCTGGACTGGTGCCTGGAGCACATTCCGGAACCGAAGCGCTGTCTGTCTGTCCTGTCGGAGGGGGAGCGGCGGGAGCTTCCCCTGTCCTCCATCCAGTATATCGACGTCTACGGCCACCGGGCCCGTATCCACACCTCGCGGGAGGTGGTGGTGGCCCGGCGCTGTCTGGACGACCTGGAGGAGGCCATCAGCAGCCGGGATTTCCTGCGCTGCCACCGCTGCGCCCTGATCAACATGAATTATGTCCAGGGTATGGAGGGGAATGACTTCCGCATGTCGGACGACAGCTTGATCCCCATCAGCTCGGCCAGCCTCTCTCAGATCCGCAGTCAATTCATCGACTGGACCTATTTCAAGGCCTGGGGGCAGGCATGACCGGGGCGGTGGTAAAGGGACTCCTTCTGCTCCTGTGCGGAGTGGCGCTGGCCGCGCTGGTGGTCCTGTTCCGCCTGTGCCGCTTTTTGCGGCGCCAGCGGGAGGAAAACCGGCGGCTGCGCCAGGTGCTTCTGCTGGAGTCCCATATGGAGCGGGAGGAGCTGGAGGCCTTGCGGCGGCTGCGCCATGATTTGCGCCACTACCTGCGGATTGCCGGCGGCGCTATGGAGGAGGGGCGGCCGGAGGGGACTCTGGAGCGTCCGCTGCCGGCCGGCGGGGTGCTGGAGGCCCTGACCCGCTATTACCGGGGTCAGGGGGAGCAACTGGGCTTTCAGACGGATATTCGCCTGGAACTGACGCCTTTCCAGGATGCGCTGCTGCCGGATCTCTGTCTGGTGGTGAGCAATCTGCTGGAAAACGCGGTGGAGGCGCTTCAGCGGGAGGGGGGCGGCTGGCTGCGGGCCAGGGGGATAGCCGCTCCTGGCTATGTCTCCCTGGTGGTAGGGAATTCCTGCGCTCAGCCCCTGCGGATTCACAACGGCCGCTACCTGTCCAGCAAGGGGGCGGGGCGAACCGGCGTGGGGCTGGAGACGGTGCGGGAGGTGGCCCGGCGGCACGGCGGCTCCTGTTCTTTTTCCGTCTGTGAGGGACAGTTCCGCGCCCATGTGTTTTTGCCCACAGCCCCGGCGGCGGGCTGCGCTAAAACAGCTCAGGCCGCTCCATCAGATAGTGGTGGATCAGGTCGGTCAGCCAGCTTACCGCTGGGTTGTTGGACTGTCTGCGCCACGCCACTCCCACCTCGATAATGGGGCTGGCGCTGTCCAGAGGCAGAAATACCAGGTCGGTGTGCAGGTATTCCCGGATGTGGTAGGGCAGGATGGCCAGAGCCTGGCTGCACTGTACGGCAAAGAGCACGTCCTCCATGGCCGGATATTCCGCTGTTACCCGGGGGGTGAAGCCCATATCCCGGCAGATCTCCCGGAACTGCTTGTACATATAGCTGCCCCCCTCCCGGGAGAGGCAGACAAAGGACTCGGTGGCCAGCCGGCCGCAGTCGATGGAGGTGTTGTCCAGACAGGGGTGATCCGGCGGGCACACCAGACAGTAAAAGTCCGCCTTCAGCCGGCGGCAGTGGTACTGGTACAGCCCCTGCAGATCGGACAGCACGGAGAAGGCCAGATCGAAGTCGGTTTCCGCGCAGCCCTGCTGCAGGTCCTCCGCATTTCCCCGCACCAGCTCCAGCCGCACCTGAGGATAGCGGCTGCGGTAGTCCCGCATCAGCTGAGGCAGGAAATGACGGCACGGGCTGTCAAGGTAGCCGATCTTCAAAGACAGGTTTTCTGTCTGCTCCGCCTGCCGAACCCGCTGCTGGGCTCGTTCCTCCAGGTCCAGCATCCGCTTGGCGTCTTCCAGAAAGAGCTCACCCGCCCGGGTGAGGGTCACGCTGCGGGTGGTGCGGAGGAAGAGCTTTACCCCCAACTCCCGCTCCAGGGCGGAGATCTGATGGGTAATAGCGGGCTGGGTCATGTAAAAGGCCTTGGCGGCCTCCGTAAAATTCCGGTGGGCGGCCACCGATAGAAAATAGCGCAGCTGCTCCATATGCATCCTACATCCCGTCCCTTTCTCCGCCCGGAGATGGGGCGGTTTTTTTATTATAAATTGATAAAAGAATTTTATCAATGGGCGAAAAAAGCTGAATTTCTCTTTTTTGCGGCCGGGTGTTACCATAGTCATGCAAAATATTGTGAGAAGGAGCAAATGACATGGGATTTCAAGTCATGGGCGTCACCGCCGGGCGAAAGGACAGCAACTGCGAAATCCTGCTGAAGGAAGCGCTGCTGGCCTGCCAGGCCCAGGGGGCTCAGGTCCGGATGATCAACCTGAAAGATTTCGACATTCTGGACTGCGACGGCTGTACCTCCTGCACCATCGGCATGTCCATGGGCAAGAATACCGGCTGCCCGCTGGACAAGAAAGACGACAAGAAACGGATCATGGACGTGATGCTGGACCAGGATGCGGTAATCTTTTCCGCGCCCACCTATGACCTGATGCCGTCCTCACTGTTTCTCAAATTCATGCACCGCAACCTGGCCTATGAGTCGGCCTTTCTCACCAAAATCGGCGCAATCGCGCCCCGGGACCGGGTGGGCGGCCTGATCGCGGTGGGAGGCTCCACCCGCTCCTGGCAGTCCATGGCTCTGGAGTGCATGCAGGCCACCACATTCACCAACAGCTTCAAAATCGTGGATATGTATATGGCCACCCAGGTGCCCGCTCCCGCCCAGGTGCTCCTCTATGAGGAGAAGCTGGCCCGGGCCCGGGAGATGGGGGAGAACATCATGAAGGCCCTGAACACCCCTGCCCCGGAGCGCAAGTGGCTGGGGGATCCGGATTACGGCTGGTGTCCCAACTGCCACTCCAATGCCCTGTGTCTCGGGGAACCCCAGTGGGGCGGGCTCCACTATCCCATTGAGTGCGTGGTGTGCGGCGCCGGCGGCACCCTGGAGCAGACGGCGGACGGCCGCTGGAAGTTTGTCATTGCGGACAACGGTCTGGAGCGGGACCGCACCACCGAGGAGGGCCGTGGGGTCCACTGCGACGAGATCGCAGAGACCCAGGGGGGATTCTTTATGGACCCCGAGAAGCGCCGGCTGGTGGCCCAGCGGCTGCCCAAGTACAAGGACATCCAATTCCCCGGTATTTAATTCAGAAAGGAGCTCCTCTGTTATGAAATTCGAGCATCTGTTTTCCCCCATGCAGGTGGGCAAGGTGACCTACCGCAACCGCATCGTCAGCGCCCCTATGGCTTTCGGCCTGATTGTGCAGAATCCAGACGCCCGGGACTTCACCTATCGCAAGCTGGAGAGCAGCGCCAAGGGAGGCAATGCCTGTGTCATCGTGGGCGAGACTGACGTCAACTTTGTGGACGCCGTCCGCATCCCTGGCTTCCGTCCCTTCAACTTTGCCAAGCCGGAGGAGGACATGGAGACCTTTAACGCCGTGGGGGAGTATGCCCGCCGGATCAAGCGCCACGGCGCGGTGGCCCTGGCCGAGCTGGTCCACTGCGGCAAGGAGAAGGTGCCCTTCGGCCCCAACGAGGAGGCCGTGGGTCCGGTGGAGACCACCAACCTGGCGGGGGTGAAGGTGCGCCCCATGAACGAGGACGACATGGCCCGCATCGCCCATGATTTCGCTGTGTCGGCCACCTATATGCAGAAGGCGGGCTTTGACGGTGTGCTCATCCACGGCGGCCACGGCTTTATCTTTACCCAATTTCTCTCTCCTCTGATGAACACCCGCACCGACAGCTACGGCGGCTCCCTGGAGAACCGGGCCCGGTTTCCCCTCCAGATCCTGAAGGCGGTCCGGGAGGCGGTGGGCCCCGATTTCCTGGTGGAGCTGCGTATCGACGGCACCGACCACCAGCCCGGCGGCATTACCCCGGAGGAGACCGGCGCGTTTATCGCCATGGCTGAGCCCTACATTACCTCTGTCCATGTGACCTGCGGCATCTATGAGCAGTCTGTCAAGTCGGGCACCGAGAGCTCCATGTTCCACCCCCACGGCCTGAACATTGACAATGCCGCCATCATCAAGCAGTACACCAAGCTGCCTGTGGGCGCCGTAGGCGGCATCAACTCCCCTGAGCTGTGTGAGCAGGCCATCGCCGAGGGTAAGGTGGACTTTGTGATCCTGGGCCGCCAGATGCTGGCCGATCCGGAGTTCGCCAACAAGGCCAAGTGCGGCCACGAGGACCAGATCCGCCGCTGCCTGCGGTGTTACAAGTGCTTCCCCGGTTCCCCCGAGGAGGGCTATGACGATCTGCCCTTCACCAGCGAGGAGCTGGCCCTCTACGTGGGTCACTGCACCATCAACCCTCTGGCTCATCTGCCCTTTGACCCCGATACCCTGGCCCCCGCCTCCAAGCGGGAGACCGTCCTCATTGTGGGCGGCGGCGCCGCTGGCCTTCAGGCCGCCATTACCGCCTGCGACCGGGGCCAGAAGGTGATCCTGGCCGAGCGGGCCGGCTATCTGGGCGGCCTGCTCCGGTTCACCGACGTGGATACCGACAAGCCCGACCTGATGAACTTCAAGAATCTGCTGGTGCGGGAGGTGGAGCGCCGGGACATCGACGTGCGGCTGAATACTATTGTTACCCCGGAAAATATCGGCTCTTTCGGCGCCGACGGCGTGATCTTCGCCACCGGCTCCCTGCCCACCTGCCCTCCGGTGCCCGGTATCGAGCACGCCCATCAGGCCATGGATATGTACGACGGCAAGGTGAAGCCCGGCCACAAAATCGTCATGGTGGGCGGCGGCCTGGTGGGCTGCGAGGCCGGCCTGTTCCTCCAAAAGACTGGCCATCAGGTCACCGTGGTGGAGATGCTGGACCGGTTGGCCAACGAGTCCTTCGGCATGTACCGGGAGGCCCTCATCTGGGAGATGGAAAAGTGCGGCGTGGGCATGATGCCCAAGACCCGCTGCCTGGAGATCACCCCCACCAGCGTGAAGGTGGAGAATTCCGACGGGGTCCAGACCCTGGAGGCTGACACCGTCCTCTATGCCCTGGGCATGAAAAGCGTGGATATCACCGCCCTGAAGGAGGCCGCCGAGGCCAAGGGCATGAAGAGCTGGGTCATCGGCGATGCCATCCAGCCCGGTAAGGTGGATCAGGCTACCCGCAGCGGCTATCTGGCCGGTATCGAGGTGGGCAAATAAAGGCCCACCCAAGTGCTTAGATGAGAAAGGAAGCGTATACCATGAGTGAACGTGCGCCCCTGACACCGGAAGAGCGTGCCCTTCCTTACGCCAAGTTCTACGACCTGCCCATCACTCCCATTCCCGCGGAGAAGCTGGCGGTGCTGGAGGGCGGGCCCATAGACCCCGCTCTGGCCCTGAAGATCGAGGACCGGAACGATCTGTTTCTCCCCGGGGACCTGCCCTGTGAGATCGGTTACTGCGTCATGCCCAACGGCACCGGCTTTCTGGCCAACCGCACCTTTATGCCCGGCGTTACGCCGGAGATGTTCGAGTGGTGGTTTGCCTGGCACAGCCTGGAGGATCTGCGCTACCGGATCTGGGATCCGGAGGACCACTTCTACGCCCGGCAGCAGAACCGGGAAAAGACCCTGGACCAGTCCCTGCCCATGCGGGAGCGCACCTGGGGAACCCAGCATGTGGTGCTGGAGGATGTAGGCGGCGGGCCTGACCCGCTGATTCTGGAATTCCGTTATCCCAGCGAGTTGGGCTATGACGAGTCCAAGGTGGGCACCAAGGCCTGCGCCGCTATGATGTGCGCCAACGGCCACGGGCCCGTTCCCGGACAGGGCATAGCCGCCATTATGACCCATTTTATCCGGGAGGCGGAGTGGGGCGTTGTGCTCCGCTCCCGCTTCTGGATCGGCTATGGTCTGGTGGACGGCCGGCTGGTAAAGCTGGTGCCTGACGGGGTCTCTGTACCTCTGGAGGCGGTTCGGGGGCTGTTTGCCCATAACCTGAAAGAATTTGGGCATCTGGCCGCCATTCTGCCCCAAGTGTATGAAGAAAATAAGGATAACTGGTAATATAAAAATATCCGGGCGTGCTTTATGCACGCCCGGAGCTTTTGTGTCTTGCTTACGGCAGCGTCCTCTCTTTGCGGTAGCTCCATGCATGGTATTGCCAACCGTATCCGGGATTGGTATAATGTGATACAATGAAAGTGCCAAGTACCTCCGAATCAAGGATGGAACCAAGCATGAAAAGGGGTGACACGATGTATCGTGTCGCAGTTTGCGATGACTGTGCAAAGGATGGCCGTCAGATTTTTCAGTGGGCGGAGCAGATTTTTGCGGAACGGAAGATGGAGGTCTCCCTCTCCCTGTTTCACAACCCTCAGGATTTGCTGGCTCAGGTGAAGACCAGAAACAGGCAATACGATTTGTTTTTGCTGGATATATTGATGGGTGAGACCAGTGGGATCCAGCTGGCGCAGGCTCTGCGGGAGAGCGGCAGCCGGGCCAAGCTGATCTATATTACCGTCAGCCGGGATTACGCCATTGACGGCTATAAGGTCCAGGCCAACGATTATCTGGTGAAGCCCATTGAAAAAGAGATACTGGATGCCTCCATCGGGCGGATTCTGGACCGGCACGACAGCGTATTGGTGGAGGCGGACGGAGGTCTGCAGCCCGTTCTGGTGTCGGCCGTGCAGTACTGTGAGGCAGATGGGCACTATGTAAAGCTGTGGCTGGATGTTCAGACGGAGCCGACGCGGGTGCGGGCGACGCTGAGCGAGATGCAGCAAAAGCTGGGTGAGTGGTTTGTCCGCTGCCATAAGGGCTACGTGGTAAATTTGGCACAGGTCCGGGAGATCCGTTCCAATGCGATTCTGCTGCGCAGCGGCATGACCATCCCGCTGGGGCGGCGATACCGCAGCCAGCTGCAAGAGGAAATGGTACGATATGTGGAAAAAGCAGTTGCCCTTTGAGAAGAGGAACTGCTTTTTTATTGGAAATACAGATAGGTTTTGACGTGAAAAACCTGTCGCTGTGGTTCCACCACCAGCACACTGTTATACTTCTCCGCCACCCGGCGCATGGCCTTCAGGCCGAGTCCATGGCCTTCCCCGGTCTTGGTGGAGAGAAGCGCGCCAGTGTGATCCCGTCTCAGCTGTCCGTGGAAGGAGTTGGAACAGCTGATAAACAGCCCTGTGTTTTCAAAAATCTCCACCTTGAGACGCAGCCAGCGGTCCTTCTCGTCTGAAACGGCGGAGAGGGCCTCCAGCGCATTGTCCGCCATGTTGGACAGCAGCACCGCCAGGTCGGCGTCCTCAATATCCAGCTGTTCCGGGGCCTGGACCACAGCCTCAAACTCCACACCCAGCTGTTTTGCCCGGTCCGCATAGGAGCAGACCAAGGCGTTGAGCAGCGCATTGTCGGTGTAATGGCCGGATATCTCGTCCCACTGGCTGCCCAGCAGCTCGGCGTAGTTGCTGATGCGCTGCAGATCGCCCTCTCGGCACAGTGCCCTCAGTGCTTCCATGTGGTGGCGAAGCTCATGGCGGAGGGCGCGGGTATCGTCCAGAGTGCGGCTGAGATAGGCGGCGTGCTCCGCGGTATAGCGGTTTTGCAGGGTGAGGGCCTGCAGCTCCTGGTTGCGGTGGACGATGCTCTGCACAAAGTCATAGACCGCCATCAGGAAGAACAGAAGCAAGAGCAGATAGCTTGTCTGTTCCATGAGGTGAAACAGGTTGCCCATGGCATGGGACATCCGAAGCGCGGTATAAAAAGTTTTCCACCAGCTCCCGTTTTGCAGGAAGGAGAGGAACAGACCGCCCCCCGCGCACACGACGAGAACGCCTCCCCAGCGAAAGAAGCGGCGGAAGTAGCCGTTTCCACGGCAGGCCTGCCAGCCGCAGCACAGCAGAGCCAGCAATACCGACAGGGGCAAAAGCTTGTTCTGCAGCAGGTTGGTCCACCGTGCTCCCGAAGCGTTGTCACCCAGACGCCAGAGAATGCCGCCAACAAAGCCCGCGGAGTACAGGGCGGGCAGCAGCCAGCCCAGCCGGCGGAGCTTCCCCTGGGTGTGATACCACAGCAGCCACAGGATGATCAGCGCCGGAAATACCTGGATGCTCCAGAGCACCACTGGAATTTGGAGCATCCAGATGATATAGATGCTGTAAGATACGGTATTTTTCAGGCAGAAGGACAGCGCCAGCAAAGCCAGCAGCAGAAACCCCCAATTTGCCTTTTTGTAGTAGAGCTGAAACAGAAATAAACCGGCCAAAAACAGCGCCGCCGCCAGAAATACGCCTGAGGACAGGGCGGACGATGCCGTAGGGGCGGTCCACTGACTGGATAAGGTGTGGAGCTCTGTATACACGCTCAACGTGGGCAGGGCGGACAGCGAAAAGGGCTCCGCCAGAAAGCGGACGGCGATGGTCAGCTCCTCGGCCCTGCCGATGGAGAAGAGCCCACTGGTGGCGGAGGGCTCCACCGCCGGCTCAAACCGTCCCTCCGGCCACAGGAAACGGTGGGAGGGGTCGGCCACCAGCCTGCCGTCGGCCAAAATAGCCGCGTCACAGCTCCAGGCGTTAACAGAGACCAGCGCGGTGGAGGTGAGGCGGCCCTTGTAGTCCGCCAGGGGGCGGGTGCAGTACAGAACCGTGTCGGCGCTGGGCAGCGTAAACCCGCCGGACTGATCCGGCTTGAGAGTTGTCCCGTCCTTCAGGGTGAAGGTCCACTGCTCCGGTTCCGCGCTGGGGTTCAGCTGAATGACCGGCACGGCGGTCTGGGTCATGTTGATGTAGGAAAAGATGCTCCATACCGCCGCAAGGGTAAACGCCAAGGCCAGCAGAAACCACCTTTTCTGATATATGGATTCCGTCCTGAAATGCAGAGCCGCCGCCTCCTCAGTGTGTGTCCGTGGACATGATGTTTATTTTTTATCATATCGGAAATAACCGGGAAGGACAAGGCTGAATCTTGGTTGTTTGTGCCGCTTGAGGACTGTTCGTGCCAAAATTACCTCCGCCCTGTTTTTTTGTGATAGGGTATGGTAGGTGTCAACTGGGTATTTCCAGAAGCGTGGAACGAGGGGCAGAGAGCATGGAGCGGATCCAGTTTGTTGTACAAATGCACGACCCGGTGGAGCAAGCCAGGCTTTGCCGGCTCCTTCAGGCCTGGAAGGCGCTCTATTGTGCGTCCGTTGAGCTTGTGGAGGGGCCGCCCGGCGAGGATGTGGGTCCGTCCGTCCTGTTCTGGGACCTGGACGGCGGCCTGCCGCCGCCGCGCTTTTATCCCGGGAAGGAGCAGGTGCTGTTTGTGTGTTCCTCCGACGCTCAGGCCGCCATCCGCAGCTATCTCTTTCACCCCAACGGTTTCCTCCAAAAGCCAGTCAGCATGGAGCAGCTGGAAAAGGCGCTGCGGCGCGGCGCCCCTCTGTGGTGGGGCGCCCTGGAGCGGCTGGAGCTGCTGTCCAATCGGGTGCGGATGCAGATTCCCTTCTGCAATCTGATCCGCATGGAAGGCACCCGAAAGGGCTGCCTGGTTCATACCTTTATTCAGGACATTGCGATCCGGGAGCCGATGTATAGTCTGGAGAGCCGCCTTCCCCAGCAGATTTTCATTCGCTGTCAGCGCAGTTATGTGGTGAATCTCTGCCATGTGCGGGGGATATCCAGGCGCAGCGTGCACCTGTCGGACGGAACGGAAATCCCGCTGGGACGCAGCCAGAAAGAGGCGGTGGAGGAGGCCTACCGGCGCTTTTGCCTGCTGCGGGAGGGGACGGCGGAGCTGTAACTGACCGGGCGGGCTGGAATGCACCGGTCCATATAAGAGAGGAGGCATGGAGGTGGATATGAAACTTCTCTTCTTCCTTTTGATCCCTCTGATGGCGGTGTTACTGTGCCTGACCCTGCTGCGGCTGAAACGGATTTGCCGGGCGCTGCGGCGTGAGGAGGAGGAAAACCAGAAACTGAGGTCCATCCTTCAGCTCAGCTCCAACAGTGCCCAGACGGAACTGGTAGAGCTCCGGCGTCTGCGGCATGACCTGCGCCATTACCTTTATATTACCAATCTTACCTTCTCGGCGGAGCCGCCCGTGTTTACCGCTTCCAGCCCCTCCGCCACCGGGCCGAAGCAGAGCTGGGTGCTGATGTCGCTGGTAAAGTACTACCGCCAGCGGGCGGAGGACTTGGGCTTCCAGGCGGACATCAGGCTGGATCTGCTGCCGCCCCAGGAAGAGCTGCTGCCTGACCTGTGCCTGCTGCTGAGCAATCTGCTGGAAAATGCCATTGAGGCGCTGCAGCGGGAGGGAACGGGTTGGCTGCGGGCCAGAAGTACTTCCGCCTCCGGCTATCTCTCTCTGGTGGTGGGCAATTCCTGTTCCAGACCTCTGTTTCTTTGGAACGGCCGCTATCTCTCCAGTAAGAGAGCGGGCCGGCTGGGCGTAGGCTTGGCCACCGTGCAGGAGATCGTCCGCCGGCATGGCGGAGAGGTGGACTTTTCCGCCGACGGAACCCAGTTTCGCGCCTCGGTATTTCTGCCCTATTCCCTCCAGACGCCCGCCGCGGAGCAGGAGGCCGCGCCGGTCAGCCATAGTTAATCAGAAAGTGAGAAGCCGTCAGTCCCGTCCGCAGGGAACTGACGGCTGCATTGTTTTATGGCGGAAGGAGGACTGGCTCCGGCGGGAAATCCCACAAAAACGGTAAACATATTGTGGGGAAGCGGGTCATCTGCTATAATAAAGAGCGAAAGAAAACCGGGGAGTATACACAACGGGTTTTCTTCTGGATTTCTGAGGGAAAGGACAGGTGCCCCAATGGCAGCAAAGACGCTGTACACCGTGGTTGTCGCCGACGATGAGGACGAGCTCAGGGAGGCGGTATGCACCATGATCCCCTGGCAGGATCATGGGTTTTGTCTGCTGGGAAGCGCCAGCAATGGGCTGGATGCCCTCCAGCTGGTGGAGAAGCACGGGCCGGACCTGCTGCTGACCGACATCCGGATGCCCTTCATCTCCGGAATAGAGCTTGCCCGGCAGGTGCGGGAGGTTCGGCCTGCCACCAATATTGCCTTTCTCAGCGGCTATGACGATTTTCAGTACGCCAAGCAGGCCATCCAGTACAATATCATCAGCTACATGCTCAAGCCCCTGACCATGGAGGGGCTGGGGGCGGAGCTGCGCAATATCCGGCAGAAGATCGACGCTCAATATGCCATGTTCCGCCAGACGGCCCCACGGACCGGCGGGCCGGATCAGCGGGCCGCCATGCTGCTTCCCCTGGTGCTGGACGATTACGCTGAGTTGGAGGGGGAAGCCCAGGCAGAGGCATATGCCCGTCAGTGCGGTCTGCTGCGGGACGGCGAGGACAGACCCTGCTATACGGTCATGGTCTCCACCCTGCTGGATGAGGGCGGGGGAAACCGGACCGAGCCCTCCTTTGTGGCGTCGGTGGACCGGCTGGCGGCCAAGTATCTGCGGGGCGTCAGCTTTTTTTCCTCCGGCAAGGTGATTTCAGTGCTGCTGGGTAACCCGTCGGATTTTGACGAGTATCTCCATATTCTGGCCGACGAGATCCCCCAGATGGCCGAGCGGGTGCTGGGCTGCCGCTGCCGGATCGGGGTGAGCCGTCCGACCCGAGCCCTGACGGCCCTCCATCAGGCGTACCGGGAGGCCATGGAGGTGCTGCGCCAGGGGGACAGGACCGAAGGCGGGGCCCAGTTTATCAGTGACCTGGCCCCTGCAGTGAAGGGGGGGAGCCTGCTGTGCCAGCGGGCCCTGGAGGTTCTGGATCAGCACTATATGGAGGCGGACCTCTCCCTGGTCTCCCTCAGCGGAATGCTGGACGTCAGCCCCAACCATCTGAGCGCCTGCATCAAAAAATGCACGGGAGAGACCTTTATCAACATTCTCATCCGCAAGCGGATGGAGGCGGCCCGGGAGCTGCTCTCCACGTCGTCCCTCAGGGTTCAGGAGATCTCTCAGCGGTGCGGCTATACCGATCAGCACTACTTCAGCTACTGTTTTAAGAAGTACTGCGGTAAATCCCCCAACGCCATGCGGCGGAGGCTGGACCAGGAGAAGGCGGGTGAGGGGGTGTGAAGGGGGGCATTTCCCGCACCGGCCTGCGCATTACCACCATTCTGGTCTCCGTGGTGGTGGGGATTGTGGCGGTGATCCTGTGCTGCTGCATTCTGCTGTTTCTGGACCGCTACCGCAGCGCCATGGTGCAGAGCGCCCGTACCACCAGCGCCCAATCCGTCTCCCAGGTGTCCAACACGGTGGGCAACTATCTGCGGGATATGACCCAGGCCATGGAGCTGGTGGAGGAGTCCATGCTGGAGAGCGCGGACAGCCGGGACAGGCTGCTGGCCGCCTTCCTGAATTTCCGCCCGGATGTGGTGGCGGTCACCAGCTATTCGCCCAGCGGCGTGCTGCTGGATTGCTGGTCGCTGGGCCGGGAGCCCAGGGAGACCATCTATCAGAACCTCTCCTTTGATCTGAACACGGCCCGGGCCAAGGGGGAGCCCTACATGACCGCTCCCCATGTGGAGACGATTTTTGAGCGCTATTATCCCTGGGTGGTGACCATGACGGCTCCCCTGGAGCCTGGGGGAGAGGCGGCCTGGGTCTCTCTGGACCTGAGCTTTTCCAGCATCTCCAGCTACATCAATAACGTCAGCATCGGTCAGCGGGGCTATTGCTTTTTGATGGATGACAGCGGAAATATCGTATACCACCCACAGCAGCAGCTGCTGTACGCGGGGCTGAAGTCGGAGGATACGCAGATGCTGGCGGGCAGGGAGGACGGCTCCTATGCCGACGACACTGTGATCTACTCCATTACCAGCGTGGCGGGCAGCGACTGGCGGGTGGTAGGGGTCAGCTATGTGGATGAGCTGGTCAACCGCAACGTGAGCGAGATGATCCGCCTGTCCATGGTGCTGGCGGCGGTGGTGCTGGCGGCGGCGCTGCTCACCAGCTGGCTGCTGTCCCATCTGCTGGGCCGCCCCCTGCGGGGACTGGCGGCGGCCATGGAGAGCTTTGAGACCGACGCGGACCACTTTACCTACCGGCCGGTGGGGGGGACCCTGGAGGTACAGGAGCTCTCCGACTCCTTTGGGCATATGGTGCTGCGCATCCAGCAGCTGATGAGCACCGTGCGGGAGGAGGAGATCAATCTGCGCAAGACGGAGCTGAAGGCCCTCCAGGCCCAGATCAATCCCCACTTCCTGTACAACACCCTGGATTCCATCGCCTGGATGTGCGAGCAGGGCCGCAACGCCGACGCGGTGAAAATGGTGCACGCCCTGGCCAGGCTGTTCCGCATCAGTATCAGCAGAGGGCACGAAATGATCCCCATTGCCAAGGAGCTGGAGCACGCCGAGAGCTATCTGCAGATTCAGAAATACCGCTACAAGAATCAGTTTACCTATGAGTTTGACGTGGAGTCCGCGTGCCTGGACTACTATTGCAATAAAATTACCCTCCAGCCTATCATTGAAAACGCCATCAACCACGGCCTGGACCTGCTGGTGGAGGAGGGACGCATTGTGGTACGGGTGCGGCAGGACGGAGAGGACATTGTGTTCTACGTACAGGATAACGGCGTGGGCATGAGTCCGGAGCAGGTCCGCACGATTTTGCAGCGGGACCCCACCGACCGCACCGGTATCGGTATCAAGAACGTCAACGACCGGCTTCAGATCTACTTCGGCAAGCGCTACGGCCTGCGGATCACCAGCGAGCTGGACGTGGGTACCTGTGTGGAGATTCGGATGCCGAAGGTACAGGAGGGAGACTATGAGGCGAAATAGACCGGCCTTCCTGCTGGCGGTGCTGCTGTGGCTGCTTCTGTCCGGCTGCGGCGCAGACACGTCGGCCACGCCCCAGCACACGGTTACGCTGGTGGCTAAATCCACCCAGACGGAGTTCTGGCTTTCGGTGTTCGCCGGGGCGGAGGCTGCCGCCACCGAGTATAACCTGCAGCTCACCATTGTGGGTCCGGAGACCGAGGAGGACTATGAGAGTCAGAACACCATGGTGGCCCAGGCGGTGGAGGACGGCGCCGAGGCGCTGGTGTTCTCCGCCATTGACTATGAGAACAACGCCGCCGCCATTGACGCCGCCGCCCGGAAGGGGGTCAAGGTGGTGGCCATTGACAGCAGCGTGGATTCCGACCAGGTGAGCATCTACATCGGTACCGACAACTACGCCGCCGGGCAGATGGCCGCTCAGGCGGCCCTGGACCGGGTGGCGGGGGAGCTGAAGGTGGGCGTGGTCAACTATGACATCAGCAGCGCCAACGGTCAGGAGCGGGAGCGGGGGGCGACGGATGTCTTTGCCCAGAGCGGCCGGGCAGAGATCACCGCCGTGATCAACACGTTGGCCGAAGCTGAGCAGGCAGAGTGGGACGCTGCGGCCATGCTCCAGAACCACCCGGAGATCAATGTGCTGCTGGCCTTCAATGAACCCACCAGCGTGGGGGCGGCCCAGGCTGTGAAGGAGCTGGGGCTTTCGGAGACGGTTTTTTTGGTGGGCTTTGACTCCAACGTGGCTACGGTGGACGGCATGCAGGAGGGGTCCGTGGATGCGCTGATTGTGCAGAACCCCTACGCTATGGGCTATCTGGGGGTGGAGAGCGCCTACAAGCTGCTGACCGGCCAGGAGGGCGGGCTGGAGCATGTGGTGGACACATCCACCCAGATTGTGGACCGGAGCAATCTCTTTACCATGGACAGCCAAAAAGCGCTGTTTGCCTTTGAACAGAATATGGATTGAGCGAAGTGCATAAAAATGGTGGGGTGAATTTTTGTAGATTGTTGTATTCAAATAAAATTTTACCCTTCTTTCGGTGAATTTTCACCTTGTTTTTCCAATTGCTTTCCGCTAAGATAGTGATATCAGGGCGTGGCCCTTAAGGAAGGCCCCGCCCAAAACCCAAGGAAAAAGGAGAATCGCTATGAAAAAGAAGGTACTTGCACTGTCCCTTTCCGCAGCGATGGTGTTCAGCCTGGCCGCCTGTGGCAGCGGCACGGGTGACACCCAGCAGAGCGCGGCTCCCAGCGCTGAGCAGAGCGCTGCCGTCGGCAACGAGGGCACCACGGTTGCCAACAAGGATAAGCCCCTGGTGTGGTTCAACCGCCAGCCCTCCAACAGCACCACCGGCGAGCTGGACATGAACGCCCTGTCCTTCAACGAGGACACCTACTATGTGGGCTTCGACGCCAACCAGGGCGCCGAGCTGCAGGGCACCATGATCAAGGAGTACATCGAGAAGGCCATTGCCGACGGCGTTGAGATCGACCGCAACGGCGACGGCGTCATCGGCTACGTGCTGGCCATCGGCGACATCGGCCACAACGACTCCATCGCCCGTACCCGCGGCGTCCGCGCCGCTCTGAACACCGCCGTGGAGAAGGACGGCGCCATCGACAGCACCCCTGTGGGCACCAACGTGGACGGCACCTCCGCCTATGTGCAGGACGGCACCCTGGAGATCAACGGCACGACCTATACCGTGCGTGAGCTGGCCTCTCAGGAGATGAAGAACTCCGCCGGCGCCACCTGGGACGCCGCCACCGCCGGCAACGCCATCGGCACCTGGGCTTCCTCCTTCGGCGATCAGATCGACATCGTGGCCTCCAACAACGACGGCATGGGCATGTCCATGTTCAACGCCTGGTCCAAGGCCAACGGCGTGCCCACCTTCGGTTATGACGCCAACTCCGACGCCGTTGCCGCTATCGCGGAAGGTTACGGCGGCACCATCAGCCAGCACGCCGACGTGCAGGCCTACCTGACCCTGCGGGTGCTGCGCAACGCTCTGGACGGCGTGGATATCGACACCGGTATCGGTACCGCTGACGAGGCTGGCAACGTGCTGAGCGAGGATGTGTTCTACTATGACGAGGCCTCCCGCTCCTACTACGCCCTGAACGTGGCTGTTACCGCTGAGAACTACGAGGAGTTCCTGGACTCCACCGTTCCCTACGGTCCTGTTTCCAACCAGCTGGACGCCACCGAGCATCCCACCAAGAACGTGTGGCTGAACATCTACAACGCCGCTGATAACTTCCTGAGCGCCACCTATCAGCCCCTGCTGCAGAAGTATGACGACCTGCTGAACCTGAACGTGGAGTACATCGGCGGCGACGGCCAGACCGAGTCCAACATCACCAACCGCCTGGGCAACCCCAGCGCCTATGACGCCTTCGCCATCAACATGGTGAAGACCGACAACGCCGCCTCCTACACCGGCATTCTGAGCCAGTAAGATGGGGCGGGACCTGAAGAGGTCCGTTAAAAAGTAACCGTATGCTGTCAGGGAGAAGGAATTCTCCGTTGAGGAGGAGGAATTCTCTGAGCGGGCGAAGGACTTCTCCCTGGCGGCATTTATCATGAAAAATCCGGCAGAATCAGATTTTCGCTGAAACTGCTAATTATGCATGAACGGAGTAACGAGAATGGCAGACGCGAAAAATGATATTGTCCTGTCAATCCGCGGCATGAGCAAGTCCTTTGGCCGGAACCGGGTGCTGGACCACATCAATCTGGATGTGAAGCGGGGCACGGTCATGGGGCTGATGGGCGAAAATGGTGCCGGTAAGTCGACGATGATGAAGTGCCTGTTCGGCACCTACCAGAAGGACGAGGGGAAGATCTACTTAAACGGCAAGGAGATCAGCTTTTCCGGGCCCAAGGACGCTCTGGAAAATGGGATCGCCATGGTGCACCAGGAGCTGAACCAGTGCCTGGAGCGCAACGTGATCGACAACCTGTTCCTGGGTCGATTCCCCACCAATTCCGTGGGCGTTGTTGACGAAGGCAGGATGAAGAAGAAAGCTTCCGAACTGTTCCGCAAGCTGGGCATGACGGTGAACCTGACCCAGCCCATGCGGAATATGTCCGTTTCCCAGCGGCAGATGTGTGAGATTGCCAAAGCAATTTCCTACAACTCTCAGGTAATCGTTCTGGACGAGCCCACTTCCTCTCTGACGGTACAGGAAGTGGACAAGCTCTTTGAAATGATGCGGATGCTGAAGGAGCAGGGCATTTCGCTCATTTACATCTCCCACAAGATGGATGAGATCTTCGAGATCTGCGATGAGATCTCCGTGCTTCGGGACGGCAATCTGGTTATGACCAAGAATGCCAAGGACACCAACATGAACGAGCTGATCACCGCCATGGTGGGCCGTTCTCTGGAGAGCCGGTTCCCGCCGGTGGACAACCAGCCGGGAGAGCCCATCCTGTCCGTCCAGCACCTCTCCACCAAATATGCCCCCCATCTGCAGGACATCACCTTTGATGTGAGGGAGGGGGAGATCTTTGGCCTGTACGGTCTGGTGGGCGCCGGCCGTACCGAGCTGCTGGAGACCATATTCGGCGTACGCACCCGAGCGGCAGGTCGTGTCTATTTCAAAAACCGCCTCATGAATTTCAACAACGCCAAGGAGGCCATTGAGCACGGTTTTGCCATGATCACCGAAGAGCGCAAGGCCAACGGCCTGTTCCTCAAGTGTGACCTCACCTTTAATACCACCATCGCCAATCTGGGGCAGTACAAGGCTGGCGTGGCCCTCTCCACGCCCAAGATGGTCAAGGCCACCAACAAGGAGATCAAGATCATGCATACCAAGTGCATGGGTCCTGACGATATGATTACCAGCCTCTCCGGCGGCAACCAGCAGAAGGTGATTTTCGGCAAATGGCTGGAGCGGGAGCCCCAGGTATTCATGATGGATGAGCCTACCCGCGGCATCGACGTAGGCGCGAAGTATGAGATTTACGATCTGATCATCCAGATGGCCAAACAGGGGAAGACGATTATCGTTGTCTCCTCTGAGATGCCTGAGATTCTGGGCATCACCAACCGCATCGGCGTCATGTCCAACGGGCATCTCTCCGGTATTGTGAACACCAAAGAGACCAATCAGGAAGAGCTTTTGCGGCTTAGCGCAAAATACCTGTAGTAGGAGAAAAGGCTTATGGTATCAGAAAACACGAAAATTCTTACGGCTGAGCAGGAAGCAAAGCTCCTCCAGCCCATCGACGAATATGTCGGCGGCATCCAGGCCAAGATCAATGAACTGCGTGCGGACGGCACCGACAAGGTCATTGAGATTCAGAACACCATTGACGGCCTGAAGCGGGATCGGATCTACACCCAGCAGGAGAAGGAAAAGCGGATTGCCCAGCTCAGAAGCGAGCTGGACAAGGCCAAGGCGGTGGAGGCCCAGAACAAGGAGCTGGTCTCCAAGCTGATTGCCGACGCCGAGAGCTATCTGAAGGCGCACTATGACACGGACTACTATCAGTCGGTGGCGGCCAGCTGCCGGGAAGAAAAAGTCCTGGCCGAGCAGAACTACCGCGCGTCGGTGGAGCGGCTCAACAAGGAGCGCCAGGAGACGGTGACCAAGCTGAGCGACCCGCATGAGATCAAGGACGAGAAGTACGTCCACAAGAACCGGCTGTTTGACGCCAAGATGAAGCGGGCCAAGGACCTGCAGGAGGTAAAGGACCGGCAGCACGCCGCCTTTGACCACAAGTATCATCTCATCGACCTGCTGCGCATGTCCAAGTTCACCTTCGGCGAGTCCATGGCGCAGAAGTGGGAGAACTACAAGTACACCTTTAACCGCCGGGATTTCCTGCTGAAAAACGGCCTGTACATTGCCATTGTCATCATCTTTATCGCTCTGTGTATCATTACCCCCATTGTGAAGAACATGCCGCTGCTGACGGTGAACAACGTGCTGAACATCCTGCAGCAGGCTTCCCCCAGAATGTTCCTGGCGCTGGGCGTGGCGGGCCTGATCCTGCTGGCCGGCACCGACCTGTCCATCGGCCGTATGGTGGGCATGGGCATGACGGCGGCTACCATTATCATGCACCAGGGTATCAATACCGGCTCTGTATTCGGCCATATCTTTGACTTTACCGGTGTGCCGGTCATCGGCCGGGTGTTCCTGGCTCTGTTGGTGTGCATCGTGCTGTGCACCATCTTCACTACCATCGCGGGCTTCTTCACGGCAAAGTTCAAGATGCATCCCTTTATCTCCACCATGGCCAACATGCTGGTGATCTTCGGCCTGGTGACCTATTCCACCAAGGGCGTCTCCTTTGGCGCCATTGACTCCACCATTCCCAGCATGATCATCCCCCGCATCAACAACTTCCCCACCATCATCCTGTGGGCGGTAGCGGCGGTCATCGTGGTGTGGTTCATCTGGAACAAGACCACCTTTGGCAAGAACCTGTACGCCGTGGGCGGCAACCCTGAAGCGGCCTCCGTCTCCGGCATCTCGGTGTTCTGGGTTACGGTAGGCGCCTTCGTCATGGCCGGTATCCTGTACGGCTTCGGCTCCTGGCTGGAGTGCCTGCGTATGTTCGGCTCTGGCTCCGCCGCTTACGGCCAGGGCTGGGAGATGGACGCCATCGCGGCCTGCGTGGTGGGTGGTATCTCCTTCACTGGCGGTATCGGCAAGATCTCTGGCGTTGTGGTGGGCGTGTTCATCTTCACCGCCCTGACCTACTCCCTGACCACGCTGGGTATCGACACCAACCTGCAGTTCGTGTTCTCCGGCATCATCATTCTGGTTGCCGTTATGCTGGACTGCCTGAAATACGTACAGAAGAAGTAAGCCTTCCTTTTAAGAAGCGGAAAGCCGCTGCAAGGCGAACGCGGATAACCCGCCAGCTTTGCAGCGGCTTTATTTGTAGTTGGAATAGTATAGGGATTATGCTATGATAGAGCAAGGAAATTCCGGGCGGCTGACGCCGCCTAGGGAGAAAAGGGGAGAATTGCGCGATGGAAAAATTAGGCGCTGTGCGGAGTGCGGTGGCGGATGGGGCGCTGGACGGAGCGCTGACCGGCCTGATGTGCGGAGATTTGGACACGGCCCGGCGGCGGGTAGCGGAATTGCTGGATGGATTCCAGCGTAGCTTTGGAGCGGGCGAGGATACTCCCATCACCCTGTGCTCCGCCCCCGGCCGCACGGAGATCTGCGGCAACCATACCGATCATCAGCACGGCCGGGTGCTGGCGGCGGCAGTCAATCTGGACTTTTTGGCCTGTGCGTCCCTGAACGGTACCAACACCATCCGCTTCCAGTCCCAGGGCTGGCCCATGGTGGAGGTGGCGCTGGATACCCTGGAGCCCAGGGAAGAGGAGCGGGAGAGCACCGCGGCTCTGGTGCGGGGCATGGCGGCTCAGGCGGTGGAGAAGGGCTACCCGGTGGCGGGCTTTGATGTGTTTGCCACCTCTGAGGTGCTGCCCGGCTCCGGCCTGTCCTCCTCGGCGGCCTGCGAAGTGCTGCTGGGCGTGGTGGAAAACAACCTGTTCTGCCGGGACGAGCTGGACCCGGTGACCATTGCCCAGATGGGCCAGCGGGCGGAGAATGTGTATTTTGGAAAACCCAGTGGGCTGATGGATCAGACCGCCTCCTCGGTGGGAGGCGCGGTGGCTATCGACTTTGCCGACCCCGCCGCCCCGGTGGTGCGCCGCATGGCGGTGGACCTGAACAAAGAGGGATATGCCCTGTGTATCATTGATTCCGGCGCCAGCCACGCCGACCTGACGGCCGAGTACGCCGCGGTGCCCCAGGAGATGGGGGCGGTGGCCGCCTATTTTGGGAAAAAGGTGCTGCGCGAGGTGGAGGAGGGTCAGGTGCTGGAGGCCATGCCCCAGCTGCGGAAGGCGGTGGGGGACCGGGCGGTGCTCCGGGCTCTGCACTTCTTTGCCGACGACAAGCGGGTGGGGGAAGAGGCCGACGCCCTTGACAAGGGGGACTTTGCCACCTTCCTGTCCCTGGTAAACGAGTCCGGCCGGTCCTCCTGGGAGCTGCTGCAGGACATCACGCCCGCCGGCGCGGTGCGGGAGCAGGCCATGGCGGTGGCTCTGGCTGTGGCGGAGCGGGCGCTGGAGGGCAAGGGGGCCTGCCGGGTCCACGGCGGCGGCTTTGCCGGTACCATTCAGGCCTTCGTTCCCCTGGATCGCCTGGCCCGATTCCGGGAGCGTGTGGAACAGACCCTGGGGGCGGGCAGCTGCCATGTGCTGTCCATCCGCCCGGTGGGCGGAACGGTCCTTTGGGGCTGAAAATCTGACTGTATGATGGGAAAGGAGCGCATCTGAATAACAATGGCGATTCTGGTATTGGGCGGAGCCGGCTATATCGGCTCCCATACAGTGTATGAACTGATCGACGCGGGCCGGGAGGTAGTGGTGGCCGACAACCTGCAGACCGGCTTCCGGGCCGCCGTCCACCCCAAGGCCAAGTTCTATCAGCTGGATATCCGGGACCGGGGCGCGCTGGATACCCTGTTCCAAGCGGAGCAGATCGAGGGCGTCATCCACTTTGCCGCCTCCTCCCAGGTGAAGGAGTCCATGTCCGATCCGCTGAAGTATTATGACAATAATCTCTATGGTACCATGGTGCTCCTCCAGTCTATGGTAGCCCATGGGGTGAACAAGATCGTCTTTTCCTCTACGGCCGCCACCTACGGCGAGCCTGAGCGGGTGCCCATTCTGGAGGACGACCGCACGGTGCCCACCAACTGCTACGGCCAGACCAAGCTGGCTATGGAGCACATGATGGGCTGGGTGTCCCAGGCTCATGGCCTGAAGTATGTGGCTCTGCGCTATTTCAACGCCTGCGGCGCCCATGCCTCCGGCCAGATCGGCGAGGCCCACAATCCTGAGACCCACCTGATTCCCATTATCCTCCAGGTGCCTCTGGGACAGCGGGAGGCGGTGAACGTATTTGGCGAGGATTACCCCACCAAGGACGGCACCTGCATCCGGGATTACATCCACGTCACCGACCTGGCCCAGGCCCATATCCTGGCGCTGGATTACCTGCTGAAGGGCGGGGACAATGATGTGTTCAACCTGGGCAACGGGGTGGGCTTCACGGTGAAGGAGGTCATTGACGTGGCCCGGTCCGTGACCGGACACCCCATTCCCGCCCATATGGCCCCCCGTCGGGCGGGAGATCCGGCCCAGCTGATTGCCTCCTCGGAGAAGGCGGTAAAGGTGCTGGGCTGGAAGCCGCAGTACAACGACCTGAATACTATCGTAGCTTCCGCCTGGGCCTGGCATAAAAGCCATCCCAACGGTTTTGAGGAGGGTTGAGTATGGAACGAGATCAGGCCATTGCCAAGCTGGTGTCCTATGCGCTGGATAAGGAACTGCTCCAGCCGTCGGAGGCGATTTGGGGCGTCAATGTTCTGCTGGAGGCCCTAGAGCTGGACGGCTGCACCCTGCCGGAGACCCTTCCCCCTGTGGAGGAGGGAGAGCTGCCCGAGATACTGGACGCTTTGCTGGACGACGCGGCGGAGCGGGGCGTGCTGACTGAGAACACCATTACCTATCGGGATCTGCTGGATACCAAGCTGATGGGGGTGCTCACCCCCCGGCCCGCCCAGGTGATTGAGAAATTCCAGACACTGTACCAGGAGGACCCGCAAAAGGCCACCGACTGGTACTATCAATTCAGCCAGGATACCAACTACATCCGCCGGGACCGGATCGCCAAGGACGTACAGTGGAAGGCATCCACCGAGTATGGCGAATTGGACATCACCATCAACCTGTCCAAGCCGGAAAAGGACCCCAAGGCCATCGCGGCGGCCCGGAATCTGCCCGCCTCTGCCTATCCCCGGTGTCTGCTGTGCGCGGAGAATGAGGGGTATGCCGGCCGGGTAAACCACCCCGCCCGGCAGAACCACCGCGTTGTTCCCATTTCCATCAACGGTTCTCCCTGGTTTTTGCAGTATTCCCCCTATGTGTACTATAACGAGCACTGCATCTGCTTCAATAAAGTTCACACGCCCATGAAGATCGACCGGGCCTGCTTTGGCAAGCTGCTGGACTTTGTGGGCCAGTTCCCCCACTACTTTGTGGGTTCCAACGCCGATCTGCCCATCGTGGGCGGCTCTATTCTGGCCCACGACCATTTCCAGGGCGGACGGTATACCTTTGCCATGGAAAAGGCCCCGGTGGAGACCGAGTTTACCTTCCCCGGCTATACAGATGTAAAGGCGGGGATTGTGAAATGGCCCATGTCGGTGGTGCGGCTGACCTGCGCCGACCCGGAGCGGCTGGTGGACCTGGCCGACCGGATCCTGCTGAGCTGGCGGGGCTATACTGACGAGAGCGCCATGGTTCTGGCCGAGACCGATGGGGAGCCCCATAACACCATTACCCCCATTGCCCGGCGGCGGGGGGCGGATTATGAGCTGGACCTGGTGCTCCGCAACAACCTGACGACGCCGGAGCATCCCCTGGGGCTCTACCACCCCCATGCAGAACTCCATCACATCAAGAAGGAAAACATCGGCCTGATCGAGGTGATGGGTCTGGCGGTGCTGCCCGCCCGGCTGAAAACAGAGCTGGCTGCGGTAGCGGACAAGCTGGTCAGGGGAGAGGACCTGAGAGGGGACCCCCTGACAGAGGCCCACGCCGATTGGGCGGAGGGATTTCGGGGCAAGTACAGCCTGACGGCGGAAAATGCCTTGGATATCGTGTATCAGGAGACCGGGCTGGTCTTTGCCAAGGTGCTGGAGCATTCCGGCGTGTATGCCCGCACTCCGGCGGGGCAGGAGGCCTTCCTCCGGTTTTTGAGGCAGGTGTGAGATATGGCGGAACTGATCTGGCAGCCCTTCGGGATGACCGCCGACCAGCGGGAGGTGGGACTGTGGACCCTCCAGGCCGGGCGGTATGCCGCCCAGGTGCTGACCTACGGCGGCATTCTTCGCTCGTTTACCGTTCCCGCCGGAGAGGAGACCCGGGACATCGTGCTGGGGTGCGAAACCCTGGCACAGTACGAGGCTCAGGACAAGTATCTGGGCGCGCTGGTGGGGCGGGTGGCCAACCGGATCGGCGGGGCATGCTTTGAGCTGAACGGCAAGCGCTATCCGCTGGCGGCCAACAACGGCCCCAATTGTCTCCATGGAGGCGTCCACGGCTTCAATGAAGCGGTATGGGAGGCCCGGGAGGAAAATGGTACGTTGGTGCTCACCCATGTGAGCCCTGATGGGGAGGAGGGTTTTCCGGGCAGGCTGGATGTGCGGGTGACCTATACCCTCACTGCCGACGGAGTGCTTACGGTGGATTATCAGGCCAAGAGCGACGCCAATACCCTGTGCAATCTGACCAACCACAGCTACTTCAATCTGCTGGGCCATGCCTGCGGCGCCCTGGAGGGGCAGCGTATCCAGGTGTGGGCGGATGCCATTACGGAGACGGATGAGAACAGCACGCCTACCGGAACGCTTCTCTCCGTGGAGGGCACACCCTTCGATCTGCGCCAGCCGGTAGAATTTCTCCGGGGTTTGGCGATGGAGCATCCGCAGCTGACTTTGGGCAACGGATACGATCACAATTTTGTGCTCTGCCGTCAGCCCCGTTCCCCCATGCGGCTGGCTGCCCGGGTTACCGGCGGCGGGCTGTGCCTGGAGTGCTTTACCACCCAGCCCGGCCTGCAGCTCTATACCGCCAATTATCTGGACGGCACTCCTGGCAAGGGCGGCGCCTCTTACGGCCCCCGGTCGGCTTTCTGCCTGGAAACGCAGGCCTGGCCGGATGCGGTACATCACCCCAATTTCCCCTCCGCGGTGCTTTCTGCCGGGGAGAGCTATCATCATACCACCGCCTATCGGGTCACAGCGGTGTAAACAGACGAAAAGACGGCCCCATCCTCCATGGATGGGGCCGTCTTGTTCTGTTTATAAGGTAGTCAGCAGGCCTTGGCAGCCCTCCAGCACGTCCAGCCAGGTGGTTTCAAAATCTCCAGTGTACCATGGGTCGGCCACCTCGCCCGGCCGGGCGGTATAATCCATCAGCAGATGGAGCTTCTGCTCCCGGTCCTCCGGAAACATACGGTGCATGTTGCGCAGATTGGCGTGATCCATGCCGATGAGTAGATCCCAGCGGGTATAGTCCGCTTTGGTAAGCTGCCGGGCGGTCTTTCCGGAACAGTCGATTCCATGCTGGGCCAGCTTGCGCCGGGCGGGGGGATAAACGGGATTTCCGAGCTCCTCAGAGCTGGTAGCGGCGGAGGCGATCTCAAATTCCGCCTGGCGGCCGGCTTTCTTTACCAGGTCCTTCATTACAAATTCCGCCATAGGGCTGCGGCAGATGTTGCCGTGACACACAAACAGGATTTTTGTCATCTCTTTCTTCCTTCCAAGGCTATCAAGGATTGATGTCATCATAGATTGTAACATATTCAGCCTGCCGTTTAAACATAAATTCCATGCAAAACGAGGGCGGGCTTTCCGGAGGAAAACCCGTCCTCGTTGTTTGAGGGCAGCTGATTTACTTGGTGCCGAAGATCCGGTCGCCGGCATCGCCCAGGCCGGGAACGATATAGCCGTGTTCGTTGAGCTTCTCGTCCAGCGCGGCGCAGTAGATGTCCACGTCGGGGTGGTCATGATGGACCCGCTCAATGCCCTCGGGGGCGGCGATAATGTTCATCAGCTTGATGTGCTTGACCTCATAGTTCTTGATGAACTGGATGGCGGCGGAGGCGGAGCCGCCGGTGGCCAGCATGGGATCCAGGATAATAACCTCACGCTCGGCGATGTCGTTGGGCATCTTGCAGTAGTATTCCACCGGCTCCAGGGTGTCGGGATCCCGATACAGGCCGATATGTCCCACCTTGGCGGAGGGGATCAGGGTCAAGATACCATCCACCATGCCCAGGCCAGCCCGGAGCACGGGCACGATGGCCAGCTTCTTGCCGGCAATGCTCTTGAATTTACCGGTACAGATGGGGGTCTTGATCTCCACGTCCTCGGTGGGCAGATCCCGGGTGGCCTCATAACACATGAGGGTGGCGATCTCAGAGACCACCTGCCGGAAATCCTTGACACCGGTGTTCTCATCCCGGAGGATGGTCAGCTTGTGCTGCAGCAGCGGATGATCCAGAATGTGTACTTTTTCCATATCCATGACACGATTCCCCTTCACTTTTCTTGTTCTTTCGCCAGCCGCTCCCGTTCAGCCTGGGAAAGCCGGTGATAATTGGGCGTAAGACCCGATGCGTCGGTCAATTCCCCCCGCCGGGCCAGCTCCAGGGCGCACCGGGCCACACCCCATGCGCTCTGGAATTGGAGGTGGGGAGGCGCCAGCCGGACGTCCAGCCCCAGTTCCTTGAGGGTAGTATAGCATAAAACAGCGCCGTCTCCAACCAGTATTTGCGGATTTCCGCTCTTTTTTAATTCGTCCGCCAGCTCCTCCAGGGAAATGGCCCGGTCCGGGGTCAGTCGGGTGAGGGCGGCGCCGTCGCTGGCAAAGCGGGCGTTGTAGACCTGATGCCGCCGGGCGTCCATCACGGCGCAGATCTCTCCGCCGGTGTGGGCCAGATTCCAGGCCATGGACTCCAGGGTGGAGCAGGCGGCGCAGCGCTTGCCAGCGGGCCAGGCCAGTCCCTTGGCGGCGGCCACGCCGATGCGCAGCCCGGTAAAGGAGCCGGGTCCGGCGGCCACAGCGATAAGCTCCACCTCATCCAGGCTGATCCCGCACCCGGAGAGCAGATTGACGGTCATGGGCATCAGGGTGACCGAGTGGGTGAGCCCGTTGTTCTGATAGGACTGAGCGATGAGCTTCTCATCCTCGCACAGCGCCACCGAGCAGGCGGTGGCAGAGGACTCCAGGGCCAGGATCTTCATGTGTCGGCACCTCCCGTAATGGTAATAACACGCTGGTCGTCGCTGTCTCCCCGGCGGATATCCACCCGGATCACATCCCCCTCCAGCGCATCGTCGATGATTTCGCTCCACTCTACCGCGCACACGCCGCCCCGGGCCAGATAATCCTCCCATCCGATATCAAAGAGCTCCTCTGAGGAGCCCAGGCGGTACATATCAAAGTGGAACAGGGGCAGACGCCCACCCTCGTATTCGTTGACGATAGTAAAAGTGGGGCTGGTTACCCGCTCCTCCACGCCCAGGCCCCGGGCCAGTCCACGGGTAAAGGCGGTTTTGCCGGCGCCCAGGTCGCCGGTGAAGGCGACAATAGAGCCGGGGGCCAGCCGGGCCGCCAGCTGTGCGCCCAGTTCCTCGGTCTCCGCCGGGGAATTGGAGATAACTTCCATACAGCACCTCAATTGTAAAGAATCGCTTAATTATTATAACACAGCCGTTTACCAAACGCAAAAAAGATGGTAAACTAAAATGGCTTCTGTGAGAAAGGGGGCGGAGCATTGTCCTGGTTTACCGATTCCATCCGGGCGTTTCTTGACCGGGGCGACCGGCTGCTGCTGGCCTTCTGTCTGGCGGCCAGCGGATACGGTTTGGTTTTGATCTACAGTGCCACCCGCTATCTGGAGACCAACCGCAATATGATTGTCCAGGCGGTGGCCATCCTGTTGGGTATACTGGTTTATGTGCTGATGTCCTCGGTGGACATTGAGCTTTTTACAGAAAAATCCTGGAAATGGATGCTGGCGTTCAACCTGGTGGTCAACCTCCTGGTGCGCACGCCGCTGGGTGTTGAGGCGGGCGGCAACCGCAGCTGGATCAGCATTCCGGGCTTCCCGGTGAACATCCAGCCGGCGGAGGTGGCCAAGCTGACCTTTGTGCTGCTGTTGGCCTGGCAGATCAACAAGCTGAGGGAGAAGGGAATCAGCCGGTCGTCGGCGGTGTTTCAGATCGCCGGGCACACGCTGTTTATGTTTGCTGTCATCGCGGTCACGTCGGGAGATTTCGGCATGGGCCTGACCTATCTGTTCATTTTTGTGGTCATGGCCTGGACGGGAGGAGTAAAAAAACGCTGGTTCCTGCTGGCGGCGGCGGTGTGCGTCGTTGGTATCGTACTCATCTGGCCCCATGTCAGCGATATGTATTTCATGAAGCGGTTTACCGTAGTCATCGACCACATTCTGGGGAATCCGGATACCATTTATGAGCAGACGCAGGATGTGGGCTGGCAGCAGACCCGGAGCATCATGGCCATCGGCAGCGGCGGCCTCACCGGTATGGGATATCTCCAGGGCATCCAGACCCAGAGCAGCTACAAGCAGGCCCTGCCTGCCCGGGAGACGGACGAGATCTTCGCCGTATGCGGGGAGGAGTTCGGCCTGATCGGCTGCTGCCTGCTGCTGTTGATGCTGGCGCTTATCATTCTGCGGTGCGTCTGGGTGGCCCGGCGGGCCTGCTCTCACCAGAGCGCCCTGATCGCCATGGGCTACGCCGGTATGCTGCTGGCCCAGGTGGGAGTCAATGTGGGAATGTGCCTGTATATCTTCCCGGTGGTGGGCCTGACGCTGCCCTTTATCAGCTATGGCGGCTCCTCCATTGTCACCATGTTTGCGGCCATGGGGATCGTATCGGGCATCAAAATGCGGTCCCTGCCCAGCTGGCTGCGGGACAGAAATCAGCTGTAAGTCCCTATCTTTTGTTTATGCGCATAGCCCGGCTAAAATGAGGCAGGCTATGTTGGAAACGGAAAGGATGGATTGTTCCATGATGAAGGTCACAAGGCTTACCTTGCGCCCCGGCGTCCATTTGACGGCGGTGCAGACCAAGAAATTCAAATCCAGTGTGCTGGCCGCCCACTTTTTGACCCCGCTCTCCGCTCAGGACGCCGCGCGCAATGCGTTGGTGCCCATGGTGCTCCGCCGGGGCACCGCGGAGCACCCCGATCTGGAGACCCTCTCCGCTGCTCTGGACGAGCTGTACGGCGGCTCGCTGGAGCCGGTGGTGCGCAAGAAGGGGGAGGCCCAGTGCGTGGGCTTTGTGGGCAGCTTTCTGGACGACGCCTACACCCTGGAGGGAGAGCGGGTGCTGGAGCCGGCGGCGGAGCTGCTGGCGGAGGTGCTGCTGCGGCCCTACACCCAGGACGGCGCCTTTTGCCCCGACTATACCCGTCAGGAGAAGGACAACCTGATCGACCGCATCCGGGCCCAGGTCAACGACAAGCGGCAGTACGCCCAGCTGCGGGTGGTGGCCGAGATGTGCGGGGACGAGCCCTTTGGGGTGGACCGGCTGGGCAGCGAGGAGTCCGCCCGGGCCATTGACGCCCAGGGGCTGTGGACACAGTACCAGCGGCTGCTGGGGGAGGCCCAGGTGGAGCTCTATTACTGCGGCTCCGCCGAGCTGGAGCGGGTGCAGGCGGCCTTTGCCCCTCTGGTGGACGGCCTGCCGGCGGAGGGAACCCGTCAGACCGTGGCCCGTCCCGCCAAGAAGAAGGCCCCCAGACCGCCCCGCCGGGTAGAGGAGCGGCTGGATGTGACCCAGGGCAAGCTGTCCATGGGCTTCCGCACCAATACCGACGCCTGGGACGAGCAGTACCCCGCCCTGACCCTGGCCAACGCCATTTACGGCGGTACCACCACCTCCAAGCTCTTCATGAACGTGCGGGAAAAGCTGAGCCTGTGCTATTACGCCAGCTCCGGGCTGATGAAATACAAGGACGTGATGCTGGTCTCCTCCGGTGTGGAGTTTGACAAGGTGGGGCAGGCGGAGGGGGAGATCCTCTCCCAGCTCTACAAATGCCAGACCGGGGATTTCAGCGACGACGAGCTGGAGTGGGCCCGCCGGTCGGTGGTGAGCACCCTGCTTACCACCCTGGATACCCAGAGCCGGCTGGAGGACTACTGGCTGGGCCAGGCCGCCGCCGGACTGGAGGAGGGCCCGGATCAGCTGGCCGACCGGGTGGAGCGGGTGACCCGGGAGCAGGTGGTGACCGCGGCCCAGGACCTGACTCTGGACACCGTATATTTCCTGAAAGGCAGGGAGTGACCTATGGTAAGCAAGCAGTACCCCCGTCTGGGGGAGACCGTATTTCATGAGATCCTGGAAAACGGGCTCCACATCTATGTGGACCGTCGCCGGGATTTCCAGAAGAGCTACGCCTTTTTCGCCACCAATTATGGCGGTATGGACATGCGGTTCCGGCTGGACGGGGCGTGGAAGAATACCCCCGCCGGAGTGGCCCACTTCCTGGAGCACAAGATGTTCGACACCCAGGACGGCAACGCCCTGCAGGACCTGGCGGCCAACGGCGCCTCTCCCAACGCCTTTACCAGCTCGGTCATTACCGGCTATTTCTTTGAGAGCACTGACAAGTTTTTTGACAACCTGGAGATCCTTCTCTCCTTTGTCTCCATCCCCTGGTTCACCCAGGAGAGCGTGGACAAGGAGCAGGGGATCATCGGCCAGGAGATCCGCATGGTGGAGGACGATCCGGAAAATCAGGTGTTTTACGCCCTGATGGAGTGCCTCTACGACCATCACCCCATCCGGGTACCCATTGCCGGGACCCAGGAGTCCATCGCCAAGATCACCGCCGGTACCCTCTACTCCTGCCACAAGGCCTTCTATATCCCGGCCAACATGGTGCTCACCGTGGCGGGGGATGTGGACCCGGAGCAGGTGTGCGCCGTCGCCCGAAAGATCCTGCCCCAGGAATCCGGAGTCCCCATCGACCGGGACTACGGCGGGGAGGAGGACCAGCGGGCCGCCGCCGGGGAAAAGGAGCTGACCATGGAGGTGTCCAGCCCCATTTTCCAGCTGGGCTTCAAGTGTGACCCTGCCGTCCGGGGAGAGGAGTGGCTCCGCCGGGAGCTGACGGGAGAGCTGGCCTGCGAGGCGCTGCTGGGCAGCTCCAGCCCCTTGTATGCCAAGCTGTATGGCGAGGGCCTGATCAACAAAAACTTCGGCTACGGGTTTGAGGTCTATCCCGGCTGCGCCCTAATGGCGGCCGGAGGCGAGAGCCGGGACCCCCGCAAGGTGCGGGACGCCGTTCTGGCCGAGGCCCAGCGGCTGGCCCGGGAAGGGGTGGATGCCGCCCTGTTCGCCCGGATCAAAAAGGGCGTGTACGGCGCCAAGGTCCGGGGACTCAACTCTTTCGAAAACGCGTGTATCCAGCTGGCCCAGAACCACTTTGCTGGCGTGGAGTATTTCCGCTTCCCGGAGATATTTGACGCCATCTCCCAGGCCGACGTGGAGGATTGCATCCGCCGGTGGGTGACCCCCGAGCGCTGCGGGCTGGCCGTGGTCCGGCCGGGGGAGGCGGGATGATGGGCACCGTCTCGTTCCCCGGGCTGGGGCTGGAGTTTCAGCTGAATCGGGTGGCCTTCCATGTGGGCAGCTGGCCTGTATATTGGTATGGCATCATCATCGCCGCCGGCTTTTTGCTGGCGGTGATGTACTGCTCCCGGCAGGCCCCGAAATTTGGCATCCGGCAGGATGACATCATTGACATGCTCTTTTTTGCCGTGCCGCTGTCCATCATCGGGGCCAGGGGCTATTACATTATCTTTTATCCGGAGCTCTACCGCCGGGCGGACGGCTCCTGGGATTTCGGCGCCATGGTGCGTATCTGGGACGGCGGAGTGGCCATCTACGGCGGCGTGATCATGGCGGTGCTCACCCTGCTGGTGTTCTGCAAGGTGCGGAAGATCAAGTTCCTGGCCTTTGCCGATCTGGGCTCCTTTGGACTGCTCATCGGGCAGATGATCGGCCGCTGGGGTAATTTTGTCAACATTGAGGCCCATGGCGGCCCCACCGACCTGCCCTGGCGGATGGGCATTTACCAGTATGTGGACGGAACCCGGCAGTATATGGAGGTCCACCCCACCTTTTTGTACGAGTCCCTGTGGAACCTGGTGGGGCTGCTGCTGCTCATCCAGGTGGCCAAGCGGTGGCGGAAGTTTGACGGCCAGATTTTCCTGAGCTATTTCGCCTGGTACGGCGTGGGCCGGGGCTTCATCGAGGGCCTGCGCACCGACAGCCTCTATTTCCTCAATACCCCCATCCGGGTCTCCCAGGTCTTTGGCTTTGCTACCGCCGCCGTGGCCATTGTGCTGTTGGTTTTCCTGCTGCCCAGAAAGCATGATCCGGCCAAGCTGCGGGTGAACCAGATGAAGGCCCACCCCCGGCTGGTGGCCCTGGTCTACCCGGAGGGAGAGGGCGGCGCCTGGCTGGAAAAGCAGAAAAAGCTGCTGGCTCAGGACTTTGCCCGGACCGAGGAGTACGCTCTGCCCAAGGGCGGCGATCCCCAGGCGGCCAAAGAGCTGGTCCAATCCCTGCGGGAGCGGGGGGACCTGTCCGAAGTGCTGGTCAAAGGAGAGAAAAAATAACCCTGAACCTATGGTAAAACCACCGGTCCCGACGGACCGGTGGTTTTTTCCGTCTGCGGCCGGGAAGGCCTTGACAGAGGAATATTAAAGTGATATGATTTTGATATCAAAAAAGAGCGGAGGTGCTCTCATGGAAGAGAAGATCATAAAAGGTCATAAAAACGGAATGGCTATGCTGCTGTTGATCCTGGCTCTGTACATAATTGCGGTGGTGGGCACTATACTGGGCGTTGCCATGACGGAGGCTGGACGCGTGCTGGTGGTGTTCGGAGGTGTGGCTCTGCTGGTGGTGTGCATCGCCTGGCTGGTTCTGGGATGGATTTTCCTGTGCGGCCTGAAGGTGCTCAAGCCCCAGGAGGCTCTGGTGCTCACCCTGTTCGGCAAGTATGTGGGCACCCTGAAAGGGGAGGGCTTTTACTATGTCAATCCCTTCTGCTCCGGCGTGAACCCCGCCGCCAAGACCAGACTTAACCAGAGCGGGGACGTGGACGGCGGCGGCAAGGGCGTTTCCGTGAAAGTGGACGCGGAGACCGCAGGCAAGCGGATCTCCCTGAAAATCATGACTCTGAACAACAACCGCCAAAAAATCAACGACTGCCTGGGCAACCCGGTGGAGATCGGCATTGCCGTCATGTGGCGGGTGGTGGACACCGCCAAGGCGGTGTTCGACGTGGACAACTACAAAGAGTATCTGTCTCTCCAGTGTGACAGCGCCCTGCGTAACATTGTGCGGATTTACCCCTATGACGTGGCTCCCAACGTGGATACCACCGGGGACGGCATCGCCGACGAGGGCAGCCTGCGGGGCTCCAGCGAGGTGGTGGCCGGGCGCATCAAGGACGAGATCCAGAGCAAGGTGGCCCAGGCGGGGCTGGAGATCATCGAGGCCCGCATCACCTATCTGGCCTACGCCCCTGAGATTGCGGCGGTGATGCTCCAGCGGCAGCAGGCCTCTGCCATTATCGACGCCCGGAAGATGATCGTGGATGGGGCTGTGGGTATGGTGGAGATGGCTCTGGAGCGCCTGAGCGAGAAACAGGTGGTGGAGCTGGACGAGGAGCGGAAGGCCGCCATGGTGTCCAATCTGCTGGTGGTGCTCTGCGGCAACCGGGACGCCCAGCCGGTGGTCAATTCCGGCAGCCTGTACTGATATGCCGTCCGACGGCAAGAAGCAGGTACCTTTGCGCCTGTCCCCCAAGCTGTACGCCGCCATTGCCGCCTGGGCAGAGGACGATTTCCGCTCGGTGAACGGGCAGATCGAGTATCTGCTTACCGAGTGTGTCCGCCAGCGAAAGAAAAACGGGAAGTATGTCTCCGATGAAATCGACGTACCCCCGGAGCTGGACATCAAATAAACGGGAAACGGCCCGACCGGTTTATTGAACCGGTCGGGCCGTTTTTCTCTGCTTTATGGTGTTTCCGCTGCGCCCAGATTGATTTCCGGCATCAGCTCCTTGCTGATGATGGCCAGCATCTCCTCCAGCTTGGCGCACTCCTCCGGGGTGAACCGCTGCCGCATCCGCTCGGTGACCACGTGGACATAGTCGTTGCTGATGTTGTAGTAGTCCCGGTATTTCTGGGTTACCTGCAGATGGTATTCCCGCTTGTCCTGAGCGGACTGGATTTTTTGCACGTACCCCTTGCGGATGAGGCTGTTGATCTTGTACGCCGCGTTGGGCGGGGAGATACGCATGAAGGAGGCGAACTCGTTTACCGTGGGAGAGCCCAGGGCCTGGATAGTCTCCATGGCGAAGGTCTCCACCGTGGTCAGGCTGGCCTCCCGATTCTGGAAGCGCTCAAAAATTTCCTGATAAAAATGCAGCTTGAATTTTGTATACACAGCTTCAAATCTCTGTTCCAGCATGCCGCAGCCTCCGCATTTCGATCATTTTAGTCATTATATCAAACGGCGGAGGAAAGGGCAATCAGGAATCTTTGCCCAGGGCAAAGGTGAGCTCCGCCGTGGCCGCCACCTGGCCGTTGACCGTGGCTTTGGCCTCTCCGATCCCCACCGGCCCTTTCTGTTTGATGAGGGTACATTCCAGTTCCAGCACGTCGCCGGGGGTGACCTGGCGGCGGAACCGGGCGTTTTTGATGCCGCCGAAGAAGGCGATCTTTCCTCGGTTCTCCGGCATGGACAGCAGGGCCACCGCCCCTACCTGGGCCAGTGCCTCCAGGATCAGCACGCCGGGCATCACGTGGTACTGGGGAAAGTGCCCCTGGAAGAAGGGCTCGTTGACGGTGACGCACTTGATGCCCTTGGCCCACTTGCCCTCCTCGCCGTCCACAATCCGGTCCACCAGGGCGAAGGGGTAGCGGTGGGGGATGATCTGGGCGATCTCATTGGAATTATACTGCATCATCCCTCAGCCCTCCCATCTTTTGAACAGCAGGCAGGCGTTGTGGCCGCCGAAGCCCAGGGAGTTGGACAGAGCGTATTCCACCTGAGCCTCACGGCCCTCATTGGGCACGTAGTCCAGATCGCAGGCCGGGTCGGGCACCTGGTAGTGGATGGTGGCGGGCAGGTAGCCCTCCTTCAGGGTGAGGGCGGTGAAGATGGCCTCCACCGCACCGGCGGCCCCCAGCATGTGGCCGGTCATGGACTTGGTGGAGCTGACCGCCATCTGGTAGGCGTGCTCGCCGAATACGGTCTTGATGGCGGCGGTCTCGCCGGAGTCGTTCAGGGGGGTGGAGGTGCCGTGGGCGTTGATGTAGCCCACCTGCTCCGGGGCCACGCCGCCGTCGGCCAGCGCCTGGGCCATGGCCCGGGCGCCGCCCTCTCCGTTGGGGGCGGGAGCGGTCATGTGGTAGGCGTCGCAGGTGGCGCCGTAGCCCACCACCTCGGCGTAGATCCTGGCGCCCCGGGCCTTGGCGTGCTCATACTCCTCCAGCATCAGGATGCCGGCTCCCTCGCCCATGACGAAGCCGGAGCGCTCGGCGTCAAAGGGAATGGAGGCCCGCTTGGGGTCGTCGCCCACGTGGAGGGCCCGCATGGAGGTGAAACCGCCGATGGACAGGGGAGTGACGGCGGACTCGGCGCCGCCGCACAGCATCACCTCGGCATAGCCGTCCCGGATATGCCGGAAGGCGTCGCCCACCGCGTTGGTGCCGCCGGCACAGGCGGTCACCGGGCAGGTACACATACCCTGGAAGCCGAAGGCGATGGCGATGAGGCCGGCCCCCATGTTGGCGATGGTGGAGGGAATGTAGAAGGGGGAGGCCCGGTCAAAGCCCTTTTCGGAGCAGCGCATCTGCTCAATTTCGGTGATGGCGATGCCGCCCACGCCGCTGGAGACGATCACGCCGCAGCGGGTGCGGTCCAGCGCCTCCAGATCCAAGCTGCTGTCCGCAACTGCTTCCTTGGCGGAGGCCATAGCCAGCTGGGAGTAGCGAGCCATGTGGCGCACTTCCTTTTTATCCAGCACGGAGGTGGGGTCCCAGTCCTTTACCTCGGCGGCTAGATGGACCTTCTGCTTGGAAGCGTCATACTGGGTGATGGGGGCGATGCCGCACACCCCGTCCTTTACGGCCTGCCAGGTTTGGGAGATATTGTGGCCCAGGGGATTGACGCTCCCCATACCGGTGATGACTACTCTGCGTTTTTCCATGTTCGTTCCTCCTTACATGCCCATTCCGCCATCGACGGAGAGGACCTGTCCGGTGATGTAAGCAGCTTCGTCGGAGGCCAGGAAGGCCACTGCGGCGGCCACGTCCTCCGGCTTGCCGGGCCGGCCGGCGGGGATGGAGCCCAGCATGGCCTCCCGGGCGGCCTCGGGCAGGGCGGCGGTCATGTCGGTCTCAATGTAGCCGGGGGCCACCGCGTTGACGGTGATGCCCCGGCCCCCCAGCTCCTTGGCCAGGGACTTGGTCATGCCGATGACGCCCGCCTTGCTGGCGCAGTAGTTGATCTGGCCCGGATTACCCCGCAGGGCCACCACCGAGGAGAGGTTGATGATCCGGCCGAATTTGGCCTTCATCATGGGTCGGGCGGCGGCCTTCATGCACAGGAAGGCTCCCTTTAGATTGGTCTCGATGACCGCGTCGAAGTCCTCCTCCTTCAGCATCATAGCCAAGTTGTCCCGGGTAATACCGGCGTTGTTTACCAGGATGTGGAGCCCGCCCAGTTCTTTTACGGCGGTGTCCATCAGGGCCTTTACGGCAACGGGATCGGCCACGCTGCCCTGGACGGCCCGGGCCTCCACGCCCAGCTCCTTCAGAGCGGCCAGGGTTTCCTCGGCGGCGGCGGTGTTGCCGGCATAGGAGAATACCACGTTGGCCCCCCGGCGGGCCAGCTCCAGGCAGATGGCTTTGCCAATGCCCCGGCTGCCGCCGGTGACCACGGCGGTCTTTCCAGTCATACTCATATTTTTATCCTTTCAGGGCCGCGGCCAGCGCGTCGATGTCGGCGCAGGTCTCCACGGCGTAGGTCTTGATGGAAGGGGCGGTCTTTTTCACAAAGCCGCTGAGGGCCTTGCCCGGCCCGATCTCCACGATGGTGTCCACCCCCAGCGCCTCCAGCCGGCGGATGGTGTCCTCCATGTACACAGAGGACTGGACCTGCTGTTCCAGCAGGGCGGGGATGGTGTCCTCCGGGCCCATCTCCCGGCCCAGGCAGTTGAAGAGCACCGGGAAGGCCATGGGGCCGAAGGTGATCTCCCGGAATTTCTCCCGCAGGGCGTCTCCGGCGGGGCGCAGCAGGGAGGTGTGGAAGGGACCGCTGACCTTCAGAGGCATGCACCGCTTGGCGCCCAGCTCCTTGGCGAGGGCGGCGGCTTTGTCCACCGCCTCCTTTTGGCCCCCGATGACCAGCTGGCCGGGGCAGTTGTAGTTGGCGATCTCCACCACGCCCACGTCGGCGGCCTGGTCGCAGGCCTGCTGCAGCTTCTCCCGGTCCAGCCCCAGCACAGCGGTCATGCCGCAGGCCATACCGGCACAGGCGCTTGCCATGGCCTTGCCCCGGAAGGCGGCCAGGGAGACGGCCTGCTGAGGGGTGAACACCCCGGCGGCCTGGAGAGCGGAGTACTCGCCCAGGCTGAGCCCGGCGGCGTAGTCGGGCTGAATCCCCATCCCGTACAGGATGGCGGTCATGCCGGCGGCAAAGGCCACCATGCAGGGCTGGGTGTACTCGGTCTGGTTCAATACCCCGTCGGGGTCGGTAAAGGAGACAGTTTTCAGGTCAAAATCCACGTCCGCGCCGTCCAGCACGGCTTTGAATTCTGGGTAGGCCTCATACAGGTCGGCCCCCATGCTGGGGTGCTGGCTGCCCTGTCCGGCGTACAAAAAGGCAAGGCTCATACGTTCAGTCCTTTCACCACGGCCTCATATCCGGCCATCAGTTCCTCAAAAATCTGGCGCAGGGGCTTGATCTCCTTGATCATGCCCGCAACCTGACCGGCCATGAAGCTGCCGGTGTCCAGATCGCCGTCGAACACCGCCCGGCGGAGAGAACCCAGGGTCAGCTTTTCCATCTCCTCCAGAGGCAGGTTCTGCTTCTCCATCCGCAGATACTCCCGAGCCATCTTGTTTTTCAGCACCCGGACGGGGGCCCCGCCGGTGCGGCCGGTGACGGTGGTGTCGTTGGCCCCGGCCTTGATGACGGCCTGCTTGTAGTTGTCATGGATGGGGCACTCGGTACTGGCCAGCAGGCAGGTGCCCAGCTGTACGCCGCAGGCCCCCAGGGCAAAGGCGGCGGCCAGCTGGCGGCCGTCGGCAATGCCGCCGGCGGCGATGACGGGGACGCTCACCGCGTCCACCACCTGGGGCACCAGGGCCATGGTGGTCATTTCGCCCACATGGCCGCCGCTTTCGGTGCCCTCGGCGATCACGCCGTCGATGCCGTAGCGCTCCAGCCGGTGGGCCAGGATGGGAGCGGCCACCACAGGGAACACCTTGATGCCCGCCTCTTTCCAGGCGGGGATGTATTTGCCCGGGTTGCCCGCGCCGGTAGTCACCACCTGCACGCCCTCTTCCACCACCACCTTGGCCAGCTCGTCAATGTGGGGGTTCATCAGCATCAGGTTGACGCCAAAGGGCTTGTCGGTGCCCGCCTTGGCGGCACGGATCTCGGCGCGGAGGGCCTCGGCGTCCATGCCGCCGGAGCCCACCAGGCCCAGAGCCCCGGCGTTGGACACGGCGGCGGCAAAGGCGCCGGTGGCGATGTTGGCCATGCCGCCCTGGATGATGGGGAACTCGGTCCCCAGCAGTTCGTTCAATTTCATAGAAAACTCCTTCTCTGTCTCAGGCCAGCTCCAGCAGGCCGCCCGCCCAGGTGAGTCCTCCGCCGAAGCCCACGCACAGGGCCTTCTGGCCGGAGGCGAGGGCGCCGGAGGTCACCAGCTCGTCCAGCAGGATGGGGACGCTGGCGGCGGAGGTGTTGCCGGTGCGGGAGATGTTGCCGGTACACTTGGCGGGGTCAACCTTCAGTTTTTTGATGGCGAAGTCGATGATCCGCTGGTTGGCCTGGTGGAACACAAACCGGTCCACGTCGGCCATGGCCAGCCCGGCCTTTTCCAGCACCTGCGTGGCGCAGCGGGGGAGGGCCTCCACCGCGAAGCGAAAAACGGTCTGGCCGTCCATGTGGATGTAAGAGGGGGAACCGGTGTTGACGCCTGGGATGATCAGGGCCTCCCGATTGCCCCGGCAGCCCAGCACCGCGTGGAGGGAGGGGTAATCCGCCCGCCACTCCACCAGAGCGGCCCCCGCCCCGTCCCCAAAGAGGACGCAGGTGGAGCGGTCGGTGAAGTCGGTGACCCGGCTGAGCACCTCACAGCCCACCACCAGAGCGTATTTCCGGGGGGCGGCGGCCAGCAGGCACTCCGCCGTGTGCAGGCCGTAGACAAAGCCGGAGCAGGCGGCGTTCAGGTCGAAGCACACCGTGTCCTCCAGAAAGCCCAGCTCCTGCTGGAGGATGCAGGCCGCTGCGGGTGTGAGGAAATCCTGGGTCAGGGTGGCCACCAGGCACACCCCCACCTGCTGGGGAGAGATGCCCGCCCGGTCCAGGGCCTGTCTGGCGGCGGCCAGGCACAGGGAGGTGTGGCTCTCGTTCCCGGAGCAGTGGCGGCGGCTGGAGATGCCGGTGCGGGAGTGGATCCACTCGTCGCTGGTATCCACAATTTTGGTCATATCCTCGTTGGTGACCACCCGCTCCGGCAGGGCGGAGCCGGTGGCCAGCAATTTGATTCCGTTCATAGGCGCTCCTTTCCAAGGGCTTTGCTGCCCATCAAGCGGAATTTTTTATAGCGGTTTGCCGCCAGGGCGGAGGAGCTGAGCTTGCTCAGGGCGGCCAGCTCCCGCGCCAGGGCGGCGTCCAGGGCCCGGTAGACCGGCTGGGGAGCGGCGTGGGCTCCGGCGGCGGGCTCGGGGATGATGCCGTCAATGACGCCCAGCTCCAGCAGATCCGCGGCGGTGAGCTTCATCACGTCGCAGGCCTCCGCGCTGCGGGAGGCGTCCTTCCACAGAATGGCGGCAAAGCCCTCGGGGGAGAGGACGGAATAGACGGCGTTTTCCAGCATGAGCACACGGTTGCCCACGCCCAGGGCCAGAGCTCCGCCGCTGCCCCCTTCGCCGGTGACCACCGCCACCACGGGGACGGTAAGACCGGACAGCAGGGCCAGGGTGCGGGCAATGGCCTCTCCCTGGCCGTGGGCCTCGGCCTCCAGGCCGGGGTAGGCGCCGGGAGTGTCGATAAAGGTGATAATGGGCCGGCCGAATTTCTCAGCCTGGAGCATAAGGCGCTGGGCCTTCCGGTAGCCCTCGGGAGAGGGCATGCCGAAGTGGTAGGCCATGTGCTCCTCCAGGGTGCGGCCCTTCCGGTGGCCGATGACGGTGACCGGGTGGCCGTGGAACAGGGCGATGCCGCCTAAAATACTGCCGTCGTCGGCGCAGTGGCGGTCGCCCCGCTGCTCAAAAAAGTCGGTAAACAGGGCGGAAATGAAATCCGCCGTACCCGGACGCTGGGCGTGCCGGGCCAGGGCAACCCGCTGAGCGGGTGTGAGATCATTTGGCACGCTCGCCGCCTCCTTTTCCGTGGAGCTTCAGCAGCTGGAGCAGAGTGTCCCGCAGCTGGGCCCGGGGCACGATGGCGTCCAGAAAGCCGTGCTCCAGCAGGTACTCGGCGCTCTGGAAGCCCTCCGGCAGCTTTTCTCCAATGGTCTGCTCAATGACCCGGGGACCGGCAAAGCCGATCAGCGCCCCCGGTTCGGCCAGCATGATGTCTCCCAGGCTGGCAAAGCTGGCGGTGACCCCACCGGTGGTGGGGTGGGTGAGCACCGAGATGTACATCCCGCCCTTCTGAGAGAACCGCTCCAGAGCGGCGGAGGTTTTGGCCATCTGCATCAGGGATAAAATGCCCTCCTGCATCCGGGCCCCGCCGCTGGCGGAAAAGAGGATCAGGGGCAGCTTGTTCTTTTCGGCGTACTCCACCAGCCGGGTGACCTTCTCCCCCAGAGCGGCGCTCATGCTGCCCATGAAAAACCGGCTGTCCAGCGCGCCCACCGCCACCTTCTGACCGCCCATGCGGCCGGTGGCGGTGACCACCGCCTCGCTCATACCGGTGCGCCGCCGGGCGGTGTCCAGCTTGGCGGCGTAGCCGGGGAAGGACAGGGGATCGTTGGAGGTAAGGGAGCCGTCCAGCTCCCGGAAGGTGCCTCTGTCCAGCACCAGGCTCAGCCGGTAGTAGGCCCCGACGGGGTAGTGGTGGCCGCACAGGGGGCACACATACCGCCCGGCCACCAGGTCCCGGCGTTTGACGGTGCCTCCGCAGGCGGGACAGGTCTCCTCGGTGTGGGCGGGGGCGGGGGAGGCGCCCC
>NZ_NFIQ01000159.1 GCF_002159455.1 Flavonifractor sp. An306 | reverse complement strand
CGGACGGCCACCAGAAATGGGTGGACTTTGTCATGACCTTCTGGCACTGCGACTGCATCTGCTGCGTCAGCGAGAAAGCATTCATCGAGCGCTACCAAAAATGGTGCAAGCGTAAGGGTCACCATTTCAGTGAAGAGAAAGCTCTGGATATCTACGCCGGAAGCTGCGGCCATTTCACTACGCTGCCGAAGAACGACAACATCAAGCTGCTCATTAACACAGCCGCGCAGCAGCTTCTTGCAGGAAAGACTACATTGGCTGCTCTGCGGGCAGAGATTACACGACTTGCCTCACAGCTCCCGGAGTACGAAACCGTGCGCGCCATGTACGGCGTTGGCGAAACGACTGCCGCACAGCTCATGGCTGAGATTGGCGATGTGCGCCGTTTTCCCCACCGTAGTTCCATTGTGGGTTTCGCTGGCGTTGACCCGGCTGTGGACCAGTCCGGCAAGCATGAAACACAAAGCACGTCGACCACAAAGCGTGGTTCGCCGCATCTTCGGAAAACGCTGTACCAGATCGTCTGCACATATCTCAGAAAAGCGCCGGCAGACGAGCCGGTGTACCAGTTTCTCAATAAGAAACGCGCTGAGGGCAAGCCATACTTTGTATACGTGGCTGCCGCTCAGAACAAGTTCCTTCATATCTACTACGCCCGTGTGAGAGAATGCCTGGAGGTATTTGACGCACAGCAGGACACCTCACAAGGATAAATCAGATTGCTACTTTATCCCGGCTGGCGAAGCTTTTTCTCCAGTCTGTTTTGTTATACCCTTTTTCAGTTGAGCGAATTTTGCGGGACTTTTTTCATTTCAACGATTGACTTTTGTTTACAGGACTCCTTGTACCTTATAACAGGCTGTAAAGTTAAGGAACCGCTGATTTAATCCGTCCATAGAGGAAATATGATAAAATAGGAAGGAAGGGGGCGGAAGAAATGAAGCAGGAAAGTTTCAGTGATATGGAATACAGATACCGGAAGAAGAAAACGAAGCGGGAAGAATTTCTGGAGGTCATGGATGAGATCATTCCGTGGGAGGAATGGGTAGGAATCATCAAGCCCTACTATCCCTCTGGGAAACGGGGCCGGCCGCCCATAGAGATCGAAATCATGCTGCGGATGTATCTGCTGCAATGCTGGTTCAGCCTGTCGGACGAGGGCGTGGAGGACGCCATTTACGACAGCTACGCCATGCGGAAATTCATGGGAATCAACTTTTTCGAGCAGGATGTGCCTGACGCCACCACGCTACTGCATTTCCGGCATCTGCTGGAGGCACACGGAATCGGGAAGCTGTTTTTTGACGCCATCAACCGCTGCCTGGAGCAAGCGGGCCGGATGATGCGGGGCGGCAGCATCGTGGACGCCACACTGATCAGCGCGCCCAGTTCCACCAAGAATGCGGGAAAGAAGCGGGATCCCGAGATGCACCAGACTAAGAAGGGCAATCAATGGCATTTCGGCATGAAGTGCCATACCGGCGTAGACGCGGTCAGCGGCTTTGTCCATACGGTGGAAGCAACACCAGCCAATGTCCATGACGTCACCGTAGCGGCAAAACTGCTGCGAGAGGACGATGAGGTCGTCTACGGGGATAGCGCATATCTGGGGCTGGAAAAACGGGATGAAATCAAGCATGACCCACAGCTTTCTACCATCGAATACCGAATCAACCGCCGCCCGGGCAGGTTGCCCAGGGTTTCCGACAACGCCATTGACTGGGAGCGGCACATCGAAAACCGCAAATCCGCTGTGCGCCGCAAAGTGGAGCATCCCTACCGAATCGTGAAAAACATCTTCGGTTTTCGGAAGACGGTTTACCGTGGGCTGCGAAAAAATCTCAACCGTTTACACGTGCTCTTTGCAAGCGCGAACCTATATATGCTGGCCAAGGCGGGCGGTTCCCTACGCCCGACCCGGGATTCCTGCGCCCTTTAGGCCAAAGTGAACGGAATAGATGGGAGCTTTGCCCCCACGTGGCCCTATCCTTTGATGTGTATTTTCTATTTCCATTACATTCGTATTTATGGTGTGCTTTAATCAGTGTTTCCCTAACTCTAGTTCGCAGCATTTTGATAGATACTCAATGCCATCTATGTTGTATAAACCAAACTTTGGACGCTTCAGCAAGTTTTCCAATATTTTAATTCGCTTATACACATCATCCACACTCTGATAATCGGAAAGTGCCTTTTGAATCTCTTTATTGTTACAATACACGCATTGGATAAACAGCGCAAAAAACAATAAATAGAAGAACATAGACCAGGCACCTATTTGTGTCTTGCGCAAAATGGCAGACAGTACAACACCAAATGCCGAAAGTATGACTAGGATGCTACAAAGAGTTTCCAGTTTATCAGATCCCTTGAAATATTTGGCATGAAGTTCTTAATTTAAACACTGATTCAAATACTTCTGATAAAAGGCTTCAAACATATGTACCTCCTACAATAATAATTACGGTTTAAGGCGCGGCCGCCAGCCGCGTCTTTTTCCATCT
>NZ_NFIQ01000158.1 GCF_002159455.1 Flavonifractor sp. An306 | reverse complement strand
TACTGCCGATGGCAGCCAATCCCAGTTCCCAGGATGAAGAAGGAGGGTGAAACCCCATGATCTTCTTTACCTCTGACCTGCATCTCGGTCACGAAAACTGCATCCGCCTTTGCAATCGGCCCTTTTCCAGTATCGAGGAGATGGACGAAACTCTCATCGAAAACTGGAACCACAAGGTCACAGGGAAGGATACTGTCTATATCCTCGGCGACCTGATCTACCGCAGCCAAAAGCCGCCGGAGGAATACCTGCGGCGGCTGCGGGGGAAGAAACATCTCATCCTTGGGAATCATGACAGGGGATGGATCAGGAGTTGTCAGACAGAACGATTCTTTGAAAGCGTCAATAACCTGCTGTATGTCGCAGACGGGAAGCGGCAGTACACACTTTGTCACTACCCCATGATGTCTTGGCCTCACATCATGCGCTGCTACATGGTCTTTGGCCACATCCACGGCAATACCGACGCGGATTACTGGCCGCTCATCCAGGCAAACGAGAGAATGCTGAATGCCGGAGTGGATGTCAATCACTTCGAGCCGGTCACCTTTGAGGAGATGGAGGCCAACAATCTTCTGTATAAAGGTCAGTCAAAAGCCGGGCTTGAGGTGCAGCCGTGAGACATAAAAAAGGCTTTTATGAGGTGGCTCCTGTAGCCGGTTTCATCGCACGGCAGGACTGGACGCACACGATGGAACGAGCCGAGCGAAACGGCCTCTCTCTCCAGTCCCAAAAAGGAAGCACCGGGCTGCTGTTCTCCGTGAGAATCCTCGCTCCCATTTTAGATGGAGGGCTGCGGCATATCGTTCTGGCAGCGATCCAGTACAGTCTGGGGCGGCACACTTATATGCCCGGCATAGTCGCGGAATTCACCTGCCGGAACCTGAGCCGTCTGGACGAAGCTACCCGTTTCACCGCTGTGGCAGAGATCCGCGCACATTTAAACCGATATGGAGCACAGGAGCCATATCCTCGATTGTGGCACAGCTTGAGTCGGGTGCTCACATCTGGCAAAATCAAAGAAGACGATAGGAGGAAGGAAAGGATGCCGATTTTACAACCTCTGGAAAGCATGGAACGCATCTCACGCCAAGCACTGGCAGATGACCTGGACACCGTGCTGGAAAGGATAAGCCGCGAGGACATTGGGCTGGTGATCACCGAGGAAGGCAAAGATGACCTGGTTCTCTGCCCAGCCTCCTGGTTCAACCTTGACTATGTGGATGACTTTTCCTGTGTCATCAACAGCGCCCTCCGCTATGCCATGCGCAGCGAAGATGAGGAGAGTGCGGCGGTCGTCCAGTATCTTCGTCGCCACTACCAGTTGTTCGATGAAAAGACGCTTTCGGTGGCTGTCGCCGATCTGGAGCGGGAACTGAACCAGCCGATAGTGACCCTCAAGCAGCCGCAGGTCTGGAAGGAGCTCCAGGAGCTGTTCCGGCAGCGACTGGACGAGTTGCGGAAGGAATCTTCGGAAGGCGAGGAAACGCACCATGGATGAAAAGCAATATGAGCTCGTGGAAATCCAAGTAGATGCGGAGCTTCTGGAACAGTTGGAAGCGGTAATCGCCCCGATGGGGCTGACGCCAGAAATGTTGGCTGTGAAGTTCTTCGAGTTCTGCGTCGATCCCGCTACTCAGGAGTTGGCCATCTCCTTGCTTCTGAAATGGAAAGCCGAACAGGAAGCGGAGGGGGAGAATCCGGGAGGGGGACTTTAATGCTGTCCAAGGAAACCTTCTGTGAAGCCCTGCGAAAGATCCAAGCGCAAAAGGATCGAGACGAACAGTTCAGTAAGGCACTCGCCATGATGGGAGATGGACATTTCGTCTTTGAGGGCGGAGCGCTGCTTCTTGCCGCCTTGCTGGATGTGCTGAAGGAAGCGATCAACGACCAGTACGACTATATCAGCTGGTGGCTTTACGATGCCGCCCCGGACTATGAAGTCTGGACCGATGATGAAAAAACTAAGTGGTGCCTGAAGGAACCGGAAGCCCTGTATGATTTCATCCGGGATGAATGTCAGGGCTGAGCGGTAGCTTCTTCCTAAATTCGTTCAAGGAGGTCAAATCAGATGCCTAAGTGCTGCCTTTACTGCCGGGTGGATGGAGCGTCCACGGAAAGCAACCGTCTCGCCATGAACCAGCAGCTTACCGCACTCCGAAGCCTCGCCGGCCAGCTTGGCTTTTCGATTTCCGCAGAGATGCTCCAATATGAGAGCGGCTTGGACGCAAACCGACAGAGCATTCGAACGCTGATCCGTGATGCACGACATGGAGTCTATGACCGTGTGCTGGTGATGAACGGCGACCGTCTGGCTCGTGACGCCGAAGGTTTGGCGGCGATTGGAGAAAAGTTGACCGCAGCAGGAGTCTGGTTCTATTGCCCAGATGGCGAAATTGATCTGGCCCCCGCATATTCTCATGGTTATTTCCGGGTGGCAACGATGGAACAGACCATGTGATTGGGAAAAGTTCCCGTCCCACCTCTCTTCCACGGCCAAAGAAAATGCGGTATAATAAA
>NZ_NFIQ01000157.1 GCF_002159455.1 Flavonifractor sp. An306 | reverse complement strand
GGCAGGCCGCGCCGTAAAACAGGGGCACAGGCGCTTCGCCCAGCACAAAGGGATTTTCCGTGAGGGCCTTGTATTCCTCGGGACTGACATAGCAATCCGTCTTCTCCGCGCCGTCAAATAGCTCGGAGGGAAAGACCTCCACGCCGCCATCCAGGGTAAAACTGTTAAAGGCCGGACCTTTCAGAAATCCCACGCAGCTGGGGCAGCAGGTGGCAGTTAGGATGCCATCCAGGCCCAGGAACCGGAGCCGCTCATCCCGTCCGTCCAATACCAGTATGTCCACCATCCGTCCGCCGCAGTGGGGGCATGTATCCTCCCGCGCCCGGCCAATGCGGACGGGAGATTTCTCGCCGGTGGTTCCTTTGACCATAGGATAGCAGGTGTCGAAGTTGAGTTGGATTCTTTGGCCCTCCTTATCGAAGGTCCAGCCGCCAATCTGCGCATAGCTGGACGGATCCACATAGAGGCCCTTGCGCCAGGGCCGGGGATTTCGCTCCAGCTCCAGCAGCGTCTCCATTGCCTTGTCATCTCCCTGCATAGCAAGGCAACTCATCAGGTTGGAAGCCGCGCTGGAATATTCCGCAGACAACAGCGCATGAATCAGACCATCCCGCACATCGGCAGGAGCGTGATAATAGATTTCACAGGGCCAGAACACCTCTGCGGCCAGTGCCGCCCGTTGGATCTCCGGGGCGATGGCATTATGGTAGCTAAGCAGCTGCCAGAAGTCGGTGAACTCCGGGTCTTCCATCTCCGCCAGCCGCTGGATGTTCCGGATCAGGTTTCTCTGCTTCTCTGTGATTTGTTCCGGTGTCCAGGCAAGAGCAGCCTTCCGCTCCTGTTCAGATTTGCATTTCCAGCACAATCCCTCATAGCCCAAGGGGGTCCCACAGCTGGGGCAGGTATATTTCAGACTCATATTCTTTGACTCCTTTCCAAAGATAGAAAAACGCCCCGCGACACGCTGTCACTTGGACAGGCTGACGCAGGGCGTGAAAAGGCCGCACCAAAGGACCCACATCTACTGCCAGATGTGGTTTCCTCCACAGACAAGATAATTTCCTCATATATCAAAGATGCAGTGATTAACTGCTCTGGTTTCTCTTTCATCGTATAACCTCATGATCCATAATCATGCCCAAATGCAGTACCTGAAAAGGGCATAATTTGAATAAATTATATCATATCTTCACTCGTTCCGAAAGATGTATTTATGTTGCGTGATAAATTTACGCTTTGTTTACCGGAATGTCTTAATCTAAAAACTTCCTTCAGTTATAATCCGCTAATCCACTCTCTATGTATTAGCGTTTCTGTATGAATGTGCCGCTAATCCGTATACTAAATTGTATCACCACAGAAAGGAGCAGCGGACTTTCGAGATGATTGATAGACGGATCGGGGAGCGAATCAAGCAGCGCCGTGAGGAGTTGGGATTAACGCAAGAGCAATTTGCGGAGCAACTTGGCCTGACCACAAATTACATTTCAACTATTGAGCGAGGCGCATCATTTCCGCGATATGATAAGTTAGTTGCCATTATCAATGGTCTGAAAACATCTGCAGACTCGATCTTCTGCGATGTCATCGAGCATACTACTGAATACCGGGCAACATGGCTTTCAGAAAAGATTGCGGGACTTCCGCCAGAAGAGCAGCAGCGGATTTTGGAAATCATTGAATTACTAATTGTTCAGGCCAAGAAAAAGAAATAGTATTGAACACAAAGGCAGCAAATGATGATTTGCGGCCTTTGTTTTTTTAGTGCAGATCTCTCATTGTATGTTATACTATGGATTAGCATTATATACTATACTGTTAATCCATATATACAGGAGAGAGTAAAATGTTCGAGAAAATACTGACATTCACCAGAAAGAGACATGTGGCTGGATTAAAATGCGCCTTTACAGGTCATAGGCCACAAAACCTTCCATTCCGGTTTGATGAGACAGATGGACGGTGTTTGCGCTTAAAAGCAGAACTCCGTAAACTCATTGTGCAGATGATTGAACAGAAAAATGTTACACACTTTATTTCGGGTATGGCTCTTGGAATTGATACATACACTGCTGAGATAGTACTGGATTTGAAGTCACAATTTCCATTCATCACCCTTGAATGTGCGATCCCATGTGAAACTCAGGCTGCTAAGTGGTCCGAGCGTTACCGAAATCGATACTTTGCAATCGTGGAGCGATGTGATAAGGAGACGCTGCTTCAAACACACTACACACCTGACTGCATGAAAAAAAGAAATCGCTACATGGTTGAGCATGCCGATTTTGTTTTAGCGGTTTGGGACGGAAGCCCTGGTGGTACTGGCATGACAGTAAACTATGCGCATTCTTTAAATAAAGTGGTGTGGACATTGAATCCAAATACTTTTTCAATCAATTTTGGATAGCCTGAAGATTTGCTAAATAGTGTTTACACGAGTAATGTGGTATAATAGGAACAATAGGCCAGAAAGAGGTGTTCCTATGAGCAATGAACAACAACGCCATGACATGAGTGATACGGTATG
>NZ_NFIQ01000156.1 GCF_002159455.1 Flavonifractor sp. An306 | reverse complement strand
AGTAACCGTCAAAGGAGCAGGCGGATAGACTTCCATGAGATAATAGTGCTGGAACGTAGCGGAACGTTCCAGCACTAATTTGTACGGGGGGTCTTGCCGTGACATCAAACAAATTGAAACACCAGGCGCAGCTGCAGGAATGGGTGGCAGCAATCCAGGCTTGCCGGAGCAGTGGGTTATCCGTTCGGAAGTGGTGCAGGCAGCAAGAAATCAGCCCAAGCACATATTATCGCTGGGAAAGAGAAGTGCTGTCTGCAGCGGGCAGTATGGCACAGGAGAGAGAACAAGGCAGCGTTACCTTTGCTGAAGTGCCGGTACCAAGAAAGGAATGCTGCAACGAAGCGGAACATTCCGCTACGCTGTATGTCGGGAATGTGAGAATCGATATCTATTCATCGTGTGGGAGGGAGCAGCTGAAAACATTGGTTGAGATGCTGCACATATGCTGAACGATTTCAACTGCAGCTGCCCGGTTTACATCGCCTGCGGATACACAGATCTACGTCGAGGCATTGATGGACTGGCCACCGTGGTAAAGAGCCAGTTTCAGATGGATCCCTTTCAGCGAGCGCTGTTTCTGTTCTGCGGAAGAAGGCGGGACCGGATTAAGGCGTTGTACTGGGAGGGAGACGGTTTTCTGCTGTTGTATAAGCGCCTGGAGAGCGGCAGTTTTCAATGGCCTCGGAGCACGGAGGAAGTGCAGGCCTTAACGCCCCAGCAGTACCGCTGGCTGATGGAGGGGCTGAAGACCGAGCAGCCGAAGGCAAACAAGGTAGTGTCCGGCCTGAGCGTAATCTAATGCCGGAAAGTATTGAACGCATTGGCTTTTTACCCTATTTTATGGTATTATTTACTCATGGAACATGAGAAGAACGCTGCTGTAAGCACCCCGGAAATGGTGACCGTTTCGCGGGCGGAATACGATTCTCAGCAGGCACAGCTGACTGAGCTAAAGCTCCAGAACCAATGGCTTCTGGAGCAGCTTGGTCTTGCAAAAAAGCGGCAGTTTGGGGCATCCTCAGAGCGGCTCCAGGAGGGCTTGATGGACCAGCTGTCTTTCATGGCGAATGAGGCGGAGGCCTATGCCTATGGGACCCAAAATGCAACAGCGGAGCAGGTGGCAGTAAAGGCCCATGCCCGCAAACGGCAGAGTGGCAATGTACTGGATATTGTGCCGGAGGGGACCCCCATGGAAGTGGTGGAGCACCGCCTTTCCGAAGGAGAGCGCACCTGCGATACCTGCGGCGCCGTGATGGAGGAGATTGGGAAAGAGGTGCGCCGGAGCCTGAAAATGGAGCCGGCCCGGTTCTGGATCCGGGAGGATGTGTACTACACCTATGCCTGCAAGCAGTGCGAGGCGGAAACAGGAGAAGGCAATCTCCGAAAGACACCCAAACAGCCGACGCTCTGCCCGGGCAGCTTTGCCTCCCCGGAGGCGGTAGCCCATATCATGACGCAGAAATTCGTCATGTACTCACCGTTGTACCGTCTGGAGCAGGAGTTCCAGCGGCAGGGGCTGAAGCTATCCCGGCAGACCATGGCCAACTGGATCCTGCAGGCCTCGGACACCTGGCTGCGGCCGGTGTATGATGCACTGCACCGAAGGCTGTGCCAGGAGACTGTATTGCACGGGGATGAGACCACGCTGCAGGTGTTGAAGGAGCCGGGCAGGACATCTACGAGCAAATCCTATATGTGGCTCTACCGGACCAGCGGCTGCGCTGAGTATCCCATTGTCCTGTATGAGTACCAGCCCAGCCGGAAGGCGGAGCACGCCCAGGCTTTCCTCAAGGATTTCTCCGGCTGGCTGCACGCGGACGGCTACCAGGGCTACCACAAGCTGCCGGAGAATATCCGGGTGGTGGGCTGCTGGGCACACGCCAGGCGAAAGTTTGACGAGGCGCTGCAGACACTGCCCAAAGAGAAACGGCAGGAGTCTCCGGCGGCAACCGGCGAGTGTTACTGCACCCGGCTGTTTCAGCTGGAGCAGTCTCTCGCGGACCTGACACCGGAAGAGCGATACAACAAGCGGCTGGAACTGGAGAAACCGGTTCTGGACGCTCTGTTGGCATGGGCAAATGAGGCCAGCGCCAAGACTGCCCCCAAGTCCGCCCTGGGCAAGGCTCTGCACTATCTGCGGGAGCAGTGGCCCTACCTGGTACGCTATCTGGAGGACGGGAGGCTGGAGCTCTCCAACAACCGTGCCGAGCGCAGCATTAAGCCATTCGTCATGGGCCGGAAGAACTGGCTCTTTTCCAACACCCCCGCCGGCGCCCAGTCCAGCGCTGTGATCTACAGTCTGATTGAAACCGCAAAGGAGAATGACCTGGATCCCTACCGCTACCTGGTTTGGCTCCTGAACAACGCACCGGGCCTGAGCCAGACGGATGAGGCTTGGGCAGAATCTTTCCTCCCGGTGAATGCGCCCCAGGAATGCAGAATTCCTAAACCATAATGAAAATGCCGACCGCCATCTCATTGCCTGTGCGCTGAGATGGCGGCCTTTTTATACGCCGAAAGATTTTACGGTTAC
>NZ_NFIQ01000155.1 GCF_002159455.1 Flavonifractor sp. An306 | reverse complement strand
ATCAAGTTCAGCACCACATGTGTTCGGTCTTTTGGGAAAGACAACCATGTGGAGCTGCTGGTCAACCCTGTGGAGATGAAGTTCGCCGTCCGTACAGCGGCGAAAAGCAGCCGCAACGCAGTCGTGTTTTCCAAGCTGTCAGACGGAAAGTATCAGCCCAGGGATATCGCCGGTGCGGCCTATGTAGAAACGCTTTTTCAGTTATTCGGCTGGAGTCCGGATTTAAAATACCGGATCGCCGGAGCGCTGTTTCAAACTGAAACTGAATCTGCGTATATTTTTGATGTCAATGATGCGGAAGCGTTTATTAAATCGTACCTGCTTTCCGGTTCAAAAAGCACGGAACAGGCAAAGGAGCCTGTACAGCCCCTTTCTGTCTCCGGCAAACGGGTGCGGGCAGTCCCGGAGGAGTGGATCGGCTCTTTTGGCAAGCAATATTACCTCCACCAACAGTCTTTCCCGCCCGTCTGCGATCAGAGTGAGGAAGACTGGAAAATCCGCATGGAGGGCCAGTTGTATGAAACCGGGCAGAAACTCCGCGTGACAGGATTTGACGTGCTGCGTGACTATATCTGTCAGGAACTCGGTCAGTACGGGAAGGAGGAATCCTAAATGTTCGAAGAAAGTCGGGAAAATACCGGCGGTGTAATCGCCGGAATGCTTCGTTCCCTGGAGGACGGGCATTTGGATATTGTTCCGTCTGCTGAATTAAAAAAAGCGGAACTGGCAGCTTCTCCCGCAAACAGCAGTAGTGATGAGGTCCTGGAGATGGCCGGTGACTTTAACTACGATGGCTACCAAGTGGTACGCCGTGAGTTCTTCGCCCATATTAATGAGCCGTCTGTAACTTTCAACAATTACAAATTTTATGTAAATACCGCCTGCCTGAACCGCTTCCCACAAGTTGATTATGTGCAGGTATTGGTCAATCAGGAGAGCAGGATCTTGGCGATCCGTCCCTGTCGGGCGGAAGATCGGGATGCCTGCGCCTGGTGCACCAACGGCTCCGGCAGACGTAAACCGAAACAGATTACCTGCAAGATTTTTTTCGCCAAAGTGTTTTCACTGATGGACTGGAATCTGGACTATCGATATAAACTCCTCGGGCGGATAATCCATGCCAAGGATGAGTGGCTCATCGCATTTGATCTCACAGCGACCGAAGTGTATCAGCGGGTGCAAAAAGACGGCCAGAAGCCCAAGTCTTCTCGAACTCCCGTGTTTCCGGAGGGCTGGAAGACGCAGTTTGGACTCCCGTTCCGGGAACACCAGAAATCTATGCAGGTAGACATTTTTGAAGGATATGCTGTATATGGGTTGCGCGATAACATAGCTCCTGCTGCATCAGAGCAGTCAGACGAGGCTGCCTCTGATACTGGTAGTAAGTCCGTTTTGGGAGGACAAGGACATGAATCATGAAAATCAATTGCAGGCTTACTTAACGCTGGACCCTGCGCGAAACCGGATTCGAATCCACAGGCAAACGATTCGTCTCTTGAAGAATCCTGCGTATGTGCAATTCCTGGTAAACCCTGAAGAGCTGTATATCGCCGTTCTCGGATCGGACAAACCTATTTCAGGCGGGACCGCAAACAAGGTTCGGATGTCAAACACATCCCAGCAGTCTATAGAATTCTATAGTACGATCCTTATTAAAAACTTTTCCGAACTGCTGGGTGGCTTTGACCTGAGATTTAATTACCAGCTGACCGGTGAGATCGATCAAGTCAACCGGGTCGCATATTTTTCCCTCAAAACCGTCAAACAGCTGGAACGCAGGAGGCTACATGACAGAGAAAGCATTTAGTATGTTTGTTCCCAATGTTCACTTCGAACAGATTCCCATCAAGAACCTCGTATCCAATCAGGAGTACCAGAGGAATATTTCCGAACAGCATGTGCTGAATGCCGTGGCACACTTTGATCTGTATCAGATCAACCCTGTGAAGGTAAGCCGTCGAAATGGGGTCAACTATGTCTTCAATGGCCAGCACACGGTGGAGATCGTCGCCCTGGCCTCTGGCTCTCGTGAAACTCCGGTCTGGTGCATGATATACGACGATCTGAACTACGAGCACGAGGCAGATATCTTCGCCAACCAGATGAAGTTTGTCAAACCGCTCCGTCCCTATGAAGTGTTTATGGCAAATGTGGAAGCCGGGAATCAGGAGCAGCTTATGATCAAAGATCTGGTAGAGTCTTATTCTCTTTCCATTGGCCAGGTCAGAAACTATGGCGTTGTCTGTGCTGTCTCCACGCTCGAAAATATATATGAGCGGTTTGGTTACCACGTACTTGATCGAACACTCAGACTCTGCGTAGGCACCTGGGAGGGCGATATGAATTCGCTGTCCGCCAATATGCTCAACGGAATCGCCAGATTGGTCTACACATTCGGCGATGCCCTGAAAGATGAGACCTTCAAGGAAAAAGTAGGGGAAATGTCGGTCAAGCTGCTTTCGAGAACAGCCAAGGAACGACGCCCCGGTTCTATGGGCTATGCTGAGGCGATGCTTCTGGCCTATAACCGCAAATGCAAATATC
>NZ_NFIQ01000154.1 GCF_002159455.1 Flavonifractor sp. An306 | reverse complement strand
ATTCCCGTCCGGCCTTTTTGCGCTTGCCCCGGTGGTTATACATCTTAGCTCCGCAGTCAGCACAGAACACAAGGCCGGTCAGGGGATTGGCGACGCCGGTGGTATCTGTCCGGCGCACCGTCCGCTTCACCTGCTGGGCCAGCTGCCAGGTTTCCGGGTCAATGATGGCCTCGTGGGTGTTCTCAAAAATCAGCCAGTCGGACGGGTCATTTTTTACCCGTTTATCCCGGTAGGACTTCTTGGAAGAACGGAAATTGACGGTATGCCCCATATACTCCGGTTTCTCCAGCATGGAGCTGACCGTAAAGCCGTACCAGTCATAGGGGCGGCTGGTGTCCACGGTGTTCTTCCGGCTGCCTCTGCCGTTGCGTGCCAGATAATAGGCGGGGCACTCCACCTTTTCCTGTGTGAGTATCTTGGCAATCTCATGGGGGCCGTGCCCCTCCACTGCAAGCCGGAAGATCCGCCGCACCACGGCGGCGGCTTCCTCGTCCACCAGCCAGTGGTCCTTGTCCTCCGGGTCTTTTTTGTAGCCATAGATGGCGTTGTTGGTGGTGGGCTTGCCCGCCTTTCCCTTGACACGGTATGCTGCCGAAACCTTTTTGGACTGGTCACGCAGATACCATTCGTTGAACAGCGGTTGTTCGGGAAGGGTAAAGACAAACAAGCAGAAACCCAGTATTCATGCGGGTTTGCGGCGGGATGGCTCCCCAAAAGCTGAACTCAGATAAGACAGGCAGCAACACAATCGCATATTGTTTCTCCGGGAGAATGTTGATTTACGTCACATTCTCCCTTTTTTATTTCAGAAACGAGGTGATTGTTATGAACACGCAAATCATCGCCATCGCCAACCAGAAAGGCGGCGTTGGCAAGACAACGACCTGTGCGAACTTGGGCGTCGGGCTGGCACAGACCGGGAAGAAAGTGCTGCTGATCGACGGGGACCCGCAAGGCAGCCTGACCATCAGCCTGGGCCACCCCCAGCCGGACAAGCTGCCCTTTACCCTGTCCGACGCAATGGGCCGTATAGCAATCCGCGCAAGGCTGTCCGTGACCATACCAGGGGTGGAACAAAACGTTCCATAGGGGTCCAGACCGGAAAAAAGGCGGATGGAACCCCCGCCATGCAGATGGTGGAAATGCTTTTCATCCCTGAAGGCGATGTGTACCGCCTGATTGTCCATAGCAAGCTGCCGTCGGCGGAACGGTTTGAGAAATGGGTATTCGATGAGGTGCTGCCCACCATCCGAAAGCATGGGGCCTACATCACCAGGGAAAAGCTGTGGGAGATGGCGACTTCCCCGGAGGCCATGATGAAGCTCTGTTCCGACCTGCTGGCCGAGCGCGAGAAAAATGCGGCGCTGCGGGAGGAAAATGCCATGTTGGAGGGCAAGGCCGCCTTTTACGACCTGTTCATCGACCTCAAGCACAGCACCAACCTCCGTACCACCGCCAAGGAGCTGGTTGTGCCGGAGCGTCGCTTTGTCCGGTTTCTGCTGAAACAGCGGTTTGTATACCGCACGGCATCCGGGAATGTACTGCCCTATGGCAACATAAGGGACTTCCCCTTGCAGACAAAGAATTGCTACTTAAGCGAACCATAGCGGACAGTTATGATTACGCAGAGAACTACGATAAAATCAAAGTCCGTCCTATGGACATCAACACCAAGGGAGAGTTCCCGCTGGTAGTTTAAAAGGCAACCAGCAGTAGGACTATCGTTCATAACTGGATGGTAGTCCTATTGCTATATACTGCAGTGATAACAATATGGTATTATTGGATAGAAAAAAGTTTGAAAAAATGTGTGAGATTTGAGTTCAAAAGTTGTGTATATAGGTGAAAAGGTAAATAAGGAAGCGAGGTGAAAACCGATGGATGATGCACAGATAGTCCAATTATACTGGGATAGAAACGAGCAGGCCATCCATGCCACATCTGACAAATACGGGAACTACTGTACCTCGATTGCTAAGAATATACTGGGCAATCAGGAAGATGCTGAAGAATGTGTCAACGATACCTACTTAAACGCATGGAACGCCATGCCGCCGCACAGGCCGGGCATTCTGGCCGCATTCCTGGGGAAAATCACAAGAAACCTGTCGTTTAACCGGTATAAACACAATACCGCCGATAAACGAGGTAGCGGAGAATTGCCTGTGGTTCTGGAGGAACTTTCTGACTTGGTATCCGGCAGGGATGATGTGGAACAGGCGTTTGACCAAAAGGAACTCACGAAAGCCATTGATATATTTTTGGATGGTCTATCACCAAAGAAAAGAAGCATTTTTATCAGTCGATATTGGTACACCGACAGCATTTCAGAAATTGCCGTCCGGCACAATATGAGTGATGGAGCTGTATCCATGACCCTGAGCCGCATCCGCCGGAAGCTGCACAACTACCTTTTGGAAAGGGGGTTTGAACTATGACGAACGAAAAACTGTATGAAGTCCTCGGTGACATCAATGAGAAGCATATCAGCGAGGCAAGGGCCTATCACAAAGCAAAGAAGCCTGGCTGGGTAAAGTGGGGAACTATGGCTGCTTGCCTTTGCTTTGTAATTTGTATTGGAACTTACTTTGCATACAAGTTTAATCCCGACGGTGGTGGCTTCGGAAATGGTGACGCAACAT
>NZ_NFIQ01000153.1 GCF_002159455.1 Flavonifractor sp. An306 | reverse complement strand
TGTGCTTGAACTCGGGTCCATTCAACCCAAGGCGTACCAGCCATACCCGAAAGGTGAACAGCTCATTATCGCTTTGCGTCTTGCGCATGACGGTGCTGCGCTGGGCGATGGCCTGGGCCGACATGGCAAGGCACAAATTCACATAGGCAGCAGCGCGGCCTGCGTGGAGCGTGGAGTTAAAACAGCGGAACTCCACGGTTCCTCGGTAAAACACAGAATGGAGATTGAGCGCATAGTACCGTGTCCAGTTGTAGTGCTCCGTGCTGCCGTTGTCCCCCTCGTACCAGATGGTTTCCAGCTGGGTCAGATTTTTGGTTTCTTCGGAGGAAAGCTGGCGTGCCTTTTGCAGCATGGGTTCTCGCACCTTTTGACAGTAATTCGCCACCCGGTTGGAATTCACTTTCAGGGCCTTGAAGAGAATATCCTCTTTGGAAAACATAATGCTCAGGAGGTTCTTCAGGCTCTGCCGGTTGTGATTGGAAGCGTCCACATGGACATGGATGCCGCAGGTATTGTTTACTTTTCCCCCGGCCTTTCTCACTTGCCTGATGCACTCCTGGAATTTAGGAAGTTCCGTATAGGCCAGTTTGGGTGAAACCATCTCCACGGAGTATTGAGAGTTGTTTATGGATTCATATTCGCTGTCGCCTTTGCACTCTGTTCGAATGCTGCCGTCATACATAAACTTCCATTCCTTGCCCTCCTCATCCCGCACATACCAGCTGTCGTAGTAGTCGTTGCCATGACGAGGTATCGTCCCAAAGTGTTCCGCCAGGGCGCTGGCGGCCTGTTCTCTTGTGATGCCGGTGAATTCCACTTCCACGCCAAAGCACTGGTCTTTCAGCCCTATTTCACTCATGCTGCCGCACCTCTCAGTTCCTCATCCACTGCCCGGATGCGGCGGCCAATGGCCTCGATCACAGTAATGGTGACGCTGTTTCCGGCCTGCTTGTAGGCTTGGGCATCTGAGGTGATAGCCAGGATCTTGTCGATCTGTTCTTCCGCAAATCCCTGGAGCCGAAGGCTTTCACGGGGCATCAGGCGGCGGATACGTCCGCCGCGCTCCACGATACCTTGGATGCAGCTGGTTTCCAGCGTGTGTGCGATATCCCGTCCTACACGCCCGCGGCGTGTATTGCTGCCCGCATATCCCAGGTCAACGGTATCGCCCACCATCGCCTCCTTATAGCCGCGTTTAGTCGCTTCTTTGATCAGCAGGACCCCAGAGCGTTCGCCACGGTGGTTACAGAGTGTCGTTTGACTATATCTAGCGGTCAGACACCTGGCATTTTCAGTCGGTGTCGGCCTGCCGATACACAGATCCACAAAACAGGACTGCGCCGAGTCAGGCTCCATCAGATACAGTCCGGTCTTTACTCCTTTTCCGCCGCCTCCGGCAGTCTGTGTGCAGGCGGTTCCTCTGGGGTCATAGACTCTGTATCCTTGCGAACCTCCGAGGATTTGTATAAGAGTTTTTCCGTTTGTTCCGAAGACAGGAAGTATTTTTCCGGCGCATCGGGGATCAAGATATCCGATAATGAACACCCGCTTTCGAACCTGGGGGACACGGAAATCCGCGCTGTTAAGCACCATCCATTCCACGCGGTACCCCAGGTCATTAAGCGTGGCGAGGATGGAAGAAAACGTCCGGCCTTGGTCATGCGTAAGCAGTCCTGGAACGTTCTCAAGCAGAAGATACGCAGGTCGTCTGGCTTGAGCCAGGCGGGCAATCTCAAAGAAGAGAGTTCCTCTGGCATCTTCAAATCCCTTTCTTCGACCAGCGTTTGAAAATGCCTGGCAGGGGAATCCCCCGCACAGGAGGTCGAAGTCGGGCAGGTCGTTGGGGTCGATTTTTCTTGCGTCTGGATAGTATCGCTCCTCCCTTCGAATATCATGGATGGCACGGTAACTGGCGTCAGCGTATTTGTCGATCTCACAGTGGCCCACGCACTGGAAACCTCCGGCCCGATCCAGTCCGGCTCGGAATCCGCCGATCCCGGCAAACATATCAAAATAGCGTATCAGGTGATCTCATCTCCTTCCTGCTGCAGGGCAAGAAGAAAGCCGAGGACATTCTCATCCATGTCCCCGGCCTGTGCCTGCTGGCTTTTTTCTGTTGTCAGATCCAAATGGCGCAGTTCTTCCCGGATCAGCCCCCGGATGGCGGACAGGAGGGCATCCTGTTCATGGGCCTTGCACACCATCCGACACACAGCGTCTGTCCGCTTCCCGGCAGGGATGGAGCTGAGAATGTGCCACGCCTCACGCTGTTGGGGTGATGTCAGAGAAAAAGAAAGGTTGAGCCGCCGCTTACCCGCCATGGCCGACACCCCGCGACATCTGCCCCACAAGGCGCTCATATCCTTTGGCGTTCAGGGATACGTCATCCAGGATAAGCGGGCGGCACAGGCCGTCTGTGGCCGAAAGGTGGCGCTTTAAGAGCGCCGCTCCACCACCCAGAAAGATGGTGGGCATAGCGCGGATGTCTAGGCCGCTCTCTGTGACTGCCGAGAGCAGGTTTCGGGCGTACTTGCCCGCCTGGGCATGGATGACCGCTCTGATCCGCTCGTCCATCCCGCCGGAGCTGCCCCGCAGGGCGCTCTCGATCTGAGCGGTAGTCATGGACAGCCCAAACAACCGGCGCACCTGTTCGCTGATTTCATCGATACAGCGGATCATGCCCAGTTCCA
>NZ_NFIQ01000152.1 GCF_002159455.1 Flavonifractor sp. An306 | reverse complement strand
ACGGTGGAGCACATGGCGGACACCGCCGTCTACACGCCCCCGGAGGAGCAGGACCAGGACCTGGTGTTTGACGCGGACTATTTTGCCGGCACCGCCTGGACCGCCAGCACGCAGACGGCCACCTGCAAAAACGTCATCTTTGCAATCGACCCGGCCTGGTCCGTCTCCGACGGCTATGACGGGGTGTACATGGACGAGGTCAGGGGCGTGGTCTACCATCTCAACGGCGTCTCCCCCCTGAGCCCCTACACGCCAGAGGAGTTTTACAACGAGCTGCTGGAGTTTTACCAGGAGGAGAACAGCCCGGTACTGGGCGGTCCTCTGGAAGAGAGCACCGGAGCGGACGGCGCCCGGCGGTACATGGCCAACCTGCAAATGGTGCAGGACGACACCTACTACATGTACTTCACCCTGGTGGTCTGCCCGGAGCAGGATGTGGCCATCACCTTTGGCGCCCAGACCCTGGCCACCCCGGCCGCCCTGTACGAGGAGGAGATCATCCGGACGGTGGAGCACATGGCGGACACCGCCGTCTACACGCCCCCGGAGGAGCAGGACCAGGACCTGGTGTTTGACGCGGACTATTTTGCCGGCACCGCCTGGACCGCCAGCAACGACAACTCCCAGTGGGTATTTGACGCCGACGGCAGCTTCCACTGGTATCAGTCCAGACAGGTGACCGACGACAACTACTATGCCGGCACCTATCAGTTCTATGTGGGCCAGGAGGCCTGGGACTATCTGCTGGCGTATTTTTCCGACATGGGCCTTACGGAGGAGGACCTGCTGGGCGTGATCAACGACAGGCCGGAGTACAGCCTGGAGCGGTTTGTCTGCCTGGTGGCCACCAATGAGTCCTTCCTGCTGGACGGGGAGGAGCAGCTTTCCGCCCCCACCCAAACCCATTACTTTGGCTTCTTGCTGGAAAACGGCTCCTATCTGAACATCGCCAACATGACCACGGGCTCCTCCTACGCCTTTACCAAGGACCCGTAGGCCCCTGCCGCAGATACACACCGGGTTTGTGGAGGTTGGGACATGGCACTGGTATTCTTTCTGGCGCTTTTTGGGGCCCTTGGCTTTCTGGGCTCGGCCATCGCCTGTCTGGCGTTGACCTGGCAGTATCAAAAAAGCCACCCGGAGGCCAGGCTTTCCATCGTACTGCGGTGGGTGGGCTGCGGGGTGATGCTGCTGCTGGGGGTGGAATGCGCGCGGTTTGCGGCGGCGGTATACCACGCCCTGGTCACCATTTTCCCCCACTGAACGCACACATCAAAAGCCGCCCGCGTTCCGCGGGCAGAAGAAGGGAGAAACGCATAGATTATGGCATTTAAAATTGGCTCTTTGCTCTTTATTCTGATATTTGGCTCGTTTCTGCTGGCGCGGATCTACGCCGTAGGCCCCCTGGTCTGGCTCAAGCGGGCGGCGCTGCGGGGCCGGGCCCTGGAGGGCGCCGACCGCCGGGAGCTGGTGGCCCGGGTCCAACAGCTGCTGCCCCAGGCCAACGACGGCAACGTGATCTTTTCCCTGCACCGGGAGAACTCCTCCAGCGGCGGCAGCAAGGTGACGGTGATCAGCACCACCTATTATTACAATGTGTTTGTAGTGGACGGGGATTTCCTCTGGGTGCTCCCCATGGCCTATGACAAGCGGCAGCGGAGCTACCAGCTGGGTACGCCCGTCCGTTTCTCCGCCAGCGACGTGCGGCAGGTCCGCCTGACCGGCACGCACGGGAAAACGCTGACCTTCCACTTCCTGCTGGAGCTGGACGGCCGCAAGCTGGAGCTGGCCATGGCGCTGACGCCCTATTGCTTCCGCCTGAGCAAATATTATCCCTTTACCCTTCTGCAGGAGGAGGCCTGCAAAAAGGCCCGGCAGACGGCTGAGCGGATGGCCTTTATCGCCTGCAATCTGTCGGCAAGCGAACTGGAAAAGGGGCGGCTGAAGGACGAGTGCGGTAATTATGCCCTCTATGCTGTCTGCGCCAGCGTGTTCGGCCTTATGTGTACGCCCACCGAGAGCCTGATCCCCGTGCTGGCCTGCTTTGCCATCTCCCTCATTCTGTTCGGGGTGATGCTGTCCAAAAAACAGGTGCCAAAAGTCAGCGCCGTCCTGGTGATCCTGGCGGCGGTGGGGTCCTATCTGATGATGCGCCCGTAGGAATCAACAAAGAAGGAGAGGAATTGTTATGCCGTATATGCTTTATGGAATGGTAATCGCTGTGGTATTCGTCCTGCTGGTTGCTGCCATTGCCGTTCCCCTCTGCAAAAAATTCCGGTGGGGTCTGGACGCCGAGTCCCAGATCACCCTGCGTCCGGAGGAGACGCTGATCGCCTCCATGGTGGTCAGCTGGAAGCACAAGGCCTTTTACCTGAACAAGCGGGATATCCCCTACGGTATCCTTGACATCACCAACCAGCGGCTGGTATTTACCCACACCAGCGGCATCAATGTGAGCTTTGCCCTGGAAAAGGCCGACATCGCCAGCGTGAGCAGCGCCGGGCTGTTTATGTGCGTCCAGGCCACGGACGGCACCCGCTATCTGCTGGGTACCTCATGGAAAAAGGAGTTCAAGGGCTATCTGACGCAGATGGGCGTGCCCGTACAGTAGGGATAAACAAAAACGAGGCAGCGGTAAAACCGCTTGCACTTGTCAAGCAAAAGTAGACACAGAAAAAGTGAATTTATCGAAAGCCCTGTTCGGTTCTGTACTGAACGGGGCTTTTGTATCCCAAAGCGGCAGCAGGACGAGA
>NZ_NFIQ01000151.1 GCF_002159455.1 Flavonifractor sp. An306 | reverse complement strand
GGACGCCCATGTACCGGAACCCGTGGAGCATACCAATAAACAGGTTTTCCTGCTTGGCGTTGGGGAAAAACTCTACGTACTGCTCACCGCAGTGGTGGCAGACCATAGCAAAGCAGGCAACGGAGTATTCTTCTCCGGCATAAGAACTGACCTTGGTAAAGCCCCAGTCCATCTGGTATGCCTCGCCAGGGCCGGTAGTGTAACGCCGCCCACGGTTTCCCTGCGGAGCAACCGCATAACGGGCAGGCGGAACAAGGTGCTGGTGGGCAGCGATATAGTCCTTCACAATGGTCTTACCACCCTGGAAACCATTTGCGCGGAGCCTGCTGAGGCACACAGCGGAGTTTGTCACTCCGGCCTTCAGCAGTCCATCCAAGATACCCGTGTAGCCGGTCAGAAGCGTGGTGCTTGCTCTCCGGCCCTTTGCGGCGTGCTCAGTATCCTCGAATCCGTGTTCCTTCATCCGGCGCAATCTGGCACGGGAAATCCCGGTACGGCGCTCCAGCTCTGCAAGGTTGATTTTCTCCAGCGAGAACTTGTCCCCCTGTTCAGCCATCATTTGCTCAATGGCCTTCGCTACAGCCGGGGACATGGCTGCAAAATTGGGTTGTTTCATCTTGTCTCCTTTCACTGGGGGCTGGCTACGCCCTCAGTGTAAAGAAACGTCTCAAATTGTAAATAACGATTGGCGATTTTCGCCCGGCCAAAATTGGCGATTTTCGCCCGGCCCGGAATGGCGGTTTTCGCCCGGCGCTAACACAGATTGGAGATGCATACGATGAAGAAATTTTTAATACTATTACTTGCTTTTGCTATGGTATGTTCTCTTGCGGCTTGCGGTGAACAGAACGATAATTCCATCAAAAACAATACGCAGCCGAACCAGACACCGCAGCCGAGCAATACACCGGCTAGTAATCAATCGTCCATGGGCGAAACTGACATAACAGACACAATCGAATTTGATGCTTCTGTTTCTTGGGCGGGCTGGTCAGACGATCCCAAAATCAGAGAATTGGCACTTAACAAGGACACATTTGAACTTAGTTCGGCTCGACATATTCCTATCTACAAGTGCGACACATTAGAGGAACTAAACGAGTTTAAAACAACATTTTCAGGCACCTTTACTATGGATGGAACTTGGGACGAAGTGCCCTCTTTTGAGGAAGTGACTGCTGATTATACGGAGGATTTCTTTATTGAAAACACCTTGCTTTTGGTCTATGTGGAGGCAAATAGTTGCACTCCTCGATTTGGGGTAGATTCTGTTTCGAAAGAGAACGGCACTCTTTCTGTCCATGTCAAATACACCTATACCCCCGAAGAAGACGACAGCGCAATGGCAGGGTGGCTATTCACTATTCCTGTAAACAACGACCAGATACAGGATTGCACTAACTTTGACGCTGTTGTTGTTTTAGAGCAGCCACCGGCGTTGACCGTGGTCAGTGATGAGACCTCTGTGGCTGCCCTATTGGGTACATATTCCTGGCAGCAAAGAAATATAGACGGAATCATTACCGATATAAGGGCCGATAGTCCACACCCTTTGGATTGCAGAGATTTGCTGTCTCCTCCGCTGGAGACAGCGGAGGCAACCGCTGCGTTGAGATTCACACAAAATCCTGATAAAATTGTAAGTATTCAATGTTGGAATGATTCATATTGGTCCATGCCATCCGCAGACGGCGAGAACATGATTTTCAATGGAAATACAATAGAGTTGAAATCAGGTGGATACATCTATGAGGTTGTAGCACGGTGGGATGATGATAACGGGTACGGGGGGACAGCTCATTATTCATTCTACATAACAGTCGAGTAAAACAAAAGTGATTGAGGGGCTTCGTCCAACCGGACGGAGCCCCTTTCTTTGTGGGCTGAAACTTCCGTCAAAACGACGGAAGTTTTCAATTTTCCTTGAAATCAACACCTTCCTTGAACTGGCAGCTACAGACAGAAGGCCGTCACGCGCCCTGAGCCAGTTCCCGCGCGATCCGTTCCTTGGACAGGGCGGCATAGGCATCCGTAATCTCGATGCCAGTGGCGGAATAGCCCTCCAGCACGGCGGCCAGCACTGTGCTGCCGGAACCGGCAAAGGGGTCCAGGATACGCCCTCCCGGCTCCGTGATCTTCACCACATCCCGCATGAGCTGCAAGGGCTTTTCCGTCAGGTGAATACGGTTCTGGGGATTGCCATACTTGAATACGCCGGGCAGACAGGGGACGGGTCTGCTGATGGGCATATCTCCGTTGGACCCCCAGACAATGTACTCGGCCTGCTGGCGGAAGCGGCCCTTCTGGGGACGGCTGTTACCTTTGTCCCAGACAGCTGTGCCGCGCCAGATCCACCCCGCCCACTGGAGTGCATCGGTGGCTGCGGGGAGTTGCCGCCAATCGATGAACATGCACACAGGGGCACCGGGTTTACAGACCTTGCGGGCGTCATAGAGCCATTCAGCGGCCCAACGGGTCCAGGATCGCTGATCCTTGGAGTCGCCGTCAAAGGGAGGGGGCGCGCTTTCTCCCATGCTGGAATATTTCTTGTCGGTAGACTTGTTTTTCTCAGCCTGGGTTCGGCCCCCGGAGGCATAGGGGGGATCGGTGATAACCGCATCGAAGGTGTTAACGCCATGCCCGATCCCCGTCCAAGTTGGCCAGAAGATGATCCCGCGTGTGCTTGAACTCGGGTCCATTCAACCCAAGGCGTACCAGCCATACCCGAAAGGTGAACAGCTCATTATCGCTTTGCGTCT
>NZ_NFIQ01000150.1 GCF_002159455.1 Flavonifractor sp. An306 | reverse complement strand
TCTATCTTCTGGAGGAGTGTGAAATCATGAGTCTGAAATACACCTGCCCCGGCTGTGGGACACCTTTAGGCTATGAGGGATTGTGCTGGAAATGCAAATCTGAACAGGAGCGGAAGGCTGCTCTTGCTTGGACACCGGAACAAATCACAGAAAAGCAAAGAAACCTGATTCAGAACATCCAGCGGCTGGCTGATATGGAGGACCCGGAGTTCACCGACTTCTGGCAGCTGCTGGGGTACCATGATGCCATCACCCCGGAGATTCAGCGGGCGGCACTGGCCGCAGAGGTGTTCTGGCCGTGTGAAATCTATTATCACGCTCCCGCCGATGTGCGGGATGGTCTGATTCATGCGCTGTTGTCTGCGGAATATTCCAGCGCGGCTTCTAACCTGATGAGTTGCCTTGCTATGCAGGGAGATGACAAGGCAATGGAGACGCTGCTGGAGCTGGAGCGAAATCCCCGGCCCTGGCGCAAGGGCCTCTATGTGGACCCATCCAGCTATGCACAGATCGGCGGCTGGACCTTCGACAAAGAGGGCCAGAAAATCCAACTCAACTTCGATACCTGCTATCCTATGGTCAAAGGAACTACCGGCGAGAAATCTCCCGTCCGCATTGGCCGGGCACGGGAGGACACATGCCCCACTGTGGCGGACGCATGGTGGACATGCTGGTGCTGGATGGCCGGGATGAGCGGCTCCGGTTCCTGGGACTGGACGGCATCCTGACTGCCACCTGCTGCCCCAGCTGCGTGGGATTTCTAAAAGGACCCGCCTTTAACCGCTTTACCCTGGACGGCGGCGTGGAGGTCTTTCCCTCCGAACTCTTTGACGGAGCGGAGAAGGCGGATTGCTATGTCCGGCCCGAGGACTACAAGGCCCTTACCGAAAATCCCTTTGTGCTGGACAAGACGCCGGCGCCCCTGTTTTACGGTGCGGCCTGTCAGGATGTGAACTCCATCGGCGGCTTTGGCAACTGGGTACAGGACGCGGAATATACGACCTGCCCCCACTGCGGCAAGCCAATGAAATATCTGGCCCAGATTCAGTGGGATACGGTGTTTGACTGTGCGGAGGGCACGCTCTATGTGGAGTTCTGCCCAGACTGCCACATCGTATCCATGCAGCATCAGCAGACCTGAGAGGAGACCTTGCCATGAGTTTGCCTAAGCGTGACGGCGTGCATGACCGTTACTATCTGATCCACAAGCCGGACACTTCACCGGAGGTGCTGGCGGAGGCGGATCTCTGCATTCAGGATGTGCTGAACGGCACCGCCCGTGAAAATCACTCCGCCTACCCGACTGTGGTGCGAAATCACAACGGGACACCCTTTCTTCCCAGCCAGCTGTTGGATCGGTATCTGTCCAAACTGCCTTTGAAGGGATTTCCCTATGAGGAAGCTGTTATATTCTGCGATGCCCTGCGGCGGCTGGTGGGCTGGCAGGAGATCCGCTATACATTGGAGAAGTACATAGAAAAGCAGGTGCAGGAACGCTACTTCCTTGTGGGAGAGCGGGAAGATGGCTTTACTGTCTTTCCGCCCTGCACAGTGTGGCCGGAATTGCGCTCGGAGGATGTGGATGAAGGGCTGCTGCGCTTTGCCTGCTATGTGGCGGTCTGCCATACGGTGTACGGGCAGAGTTTTGAATCCCTCACCACCGAGCACATCCTCGGCCTGGTTTCGCAGCTCCGCCCAGATATGGTGAAGCAGCTGAAAACAGCCGGCAGCGGCAAATTGCCAAAGGAAATCCAGCAGCGTAAGACGGAGCATTTCACCGCATCGGCCAATGATGCGTTCGCCACCATCCGCATCACCGCCAGGGACTCCACGGAGGAGTGCTATGCTGAAATCCTGGACTATCTGTGTGCGGTACTGGAACAGGAGGAATTCCCCCGCAGTTACTCGGTGGAGTTCAGAGGAAAGGAGAAAATCTATCTGCCAATTCCCGGCCTGCCCAAGAAGGGAGTCAATCAGCTCTTTGCCTGCGCTGTGCAACACCCCGATCTGCATCCGGCTATGGAGCGATACGCTCGTCTGGCAATGCGGGAGTTTGAGTGGTACAACAACCTCTCTGATGAGTCCTGCGCCATGCCCGGCACCTTTGCCGTATTCGCTCTGGGGCTGGAGGGAGAACAGTGGGCGCCGCTGGTGACGGAGTATCTGAATCTCTGCGACGACGAACACTCCTCCCTGCAAGAGAAATTCCTTCATGCCTTTATCCGGAAGTTTGGGTTTCAAACATGGACACTGGGCGTATTGGTACGGGGCGCATTGTCTATGCAGTGGCTGAAGCCTGCCAAGGAATTCCGCAGCCTGATCGCCAATGAGGAGAGCCTGGACGTGCTGCTGACAGTCAAGCGCCGCTTTTCCGCTTATCTCCTGCCGGAAGAAAACAAAGACCCGAAATTCCGGGCCATCGCTTGGCAGAGCCTGCTCTGGTCCATTTGGGGTTCAGCCTCCGAAAACGGCGGCGGCAAGGTCCTCAAGGCCGCACCGAAGGAACTGAAAGAGAAATACCAGCAGGTATTCGCGTAAGGAGAACGCCATGAAAAAGAGAACGGTCAAGGACTTTGTTGCCCTGTACGCCCCGGAAGATGAGGAAAAACTGGTACTGATTCAGGACGGTGTCAGCGCGGACAAAACCTTTCTGGATACCTTTTGGGCGGCACATACCCATGCCCTCGCCATGGCGGATGTCCAGACCGGACAGGCGATCTCCGGTCGATGCTGCCTGAGCTGGCCGCTGACGGACAAGGAACGGGATGCCGGCGACTATTCCAAACGGTTTACCAAGGGCCAGATCTACCGGATCAAAGCCCGCGGCTGGAAAGGTGATGCCCTCTACGAACCTCAGTGGTATGTCACGGAGGTACTGGAGGAAGGCGTACCCTGTCCG
>NZ_NFIQ01000015.1 GCF_002159455.1 Flavonifractor sp. An306 | reverse complement strand
GGGGAGGCGCCCCGGAGGGCCTTCAGGGAGAGCAGCTTCTGCCGCCGCTGGGCAAAGACGTTGCTCATTTCTCCTCAGTCTCCTCTCCGCTCCGGCTCCAGGCCAGCAGGGTGTCCATATTGGCCTCCAGAAAGCCGGTGGTGTAGTTGCCCCGGACAAAGTCGGGGTGGTGCAGAATCTGGTGGAGCAGGTCCACGTTGTTGGGGGGACCCTGGATGATCAGCTCCTCCAGCGCCCGGCGCATCCGGCGGATGGCCTCCAGCCGGGTGGGGGCGTATACGATGAGCTTTGCCATCAGGGAGTCGTAGAAGGGGGGCAGGGTGTAGCCGGTGTACAGCCCGGTGTCCACCCGCACGCCGCAGCCGCCGGGCAGATGGACAAAGTCGATCTTTCCCGGACGGGGCTGGAAGTCGTGGGCCGGGTCCTCGGCGTTGATGCGGCACTCGATGGCGTGGCCCCGGAGGGTGATGTCCTCCTGGGTGTGGGCCAGAGGCAGGCCCGCGGCGATGCGGATCTGCTCCCGCACCAGGTCCACCCCGGTGACCAGCTCGGTGACCGGGTGCTCCACCTGGATGCGGGTATTCATCTCGATGAAGTAGAAGTTGCCCTCCTGATCCAGCACAAACTCGATGGTGCCGGCGTTCTCATAGTGGGCGGCCCTGGCGGCGGCCACGGCGGCCGCTCCCATGCGCGCCCGCAGCTCGGGGGTGAGAGCCTTGGAGGGGGACTCCTCCAGCAGCTTCTGGTTGCGCCGCTGGATGGAGCAGTCCCGGTCCCCCAGCTGGATCACGTGGCCCTCTTTGTCGGCCAGGATCTGAAACTCGATATGTCTGGGATTGAGGATCAGCTTTTCCAGATACATCTCCCCGCTGCCAAAGCAGGCCACCGACTCGCTGCGGGCCTCCTCGAACAGGGGGATAAGCTGGTCGGGCTCAAACACCCGGCGCATACCCCGGCCGCCGCCGCCGGCTGCGGCTTTGATGAGGACGGGATAGTCGATGGAGTCGGCCAGCTCCTTGGCCTGCTGGGCGGTGTCCACCGCGCCGTCGGAGCCGGGCACCACCGGCACGCCGGCGGCCACCATCAGCTTGCGGGCGGCGGCCTTGTTGCCCATGGCCCGGATCACGTCCCCGGAGGGGCCGATGAAGGCGATGCCCGCCTGGGCGCAGGCGTCGGCAAACTGGTCGTTCTCCGACAGAAAGCCGTAGCCCGGGTGGATGGCGTCGCAGCCGGTGGCCTGGGCCACGGTCAGGATGGCATCCATATTTAAGTAGCTGTCAGCCGACCGGGCGGGGCCGATGCAATAGGCCCGCTCCGCCAGCTGGACGTGGAGGGCCTCAGCGTCGGCCTGGGAGTAGACCACCACCGGCTCGATGTCCAGCTCCCGGCAGGCCCGGAATACCCGGACGGCGATCTCTCCCCGGTTGGCGATTAAAATGCGCTTGAACATGGACTCACCCTTCCCGGTAGCGGATGAGGGGGTCCCCGAAGGACACCAGGGCCCCATCCTCCTGCAGAATGGCCTCAATCACGCAGTCGCAGGGGGCCTGCACCTCGTTCATCATCTTCATGGCCTCCATCAGGCACACGGTCTGTCCCTTCTTCACCTTGTCGCCTACCTTGACAAAGGGCGCGGCGTCGGGGGCGGAGGCGGCATAGAAGGTGCCTACCAGAGGAGCGGTGATGCAGGGGCCCTCCGGCTGAGCGGGGGCGGCGGCCACAGAGGGAGCAGGGGCGGCGGGCGCCGGTCCGGCGGCCGGTGCGGCGGGAACGCCCACGCCCTTGCTCAGCTCCAGCGTCACGTCCTTGGTGGTCAGCTTAAAAGCGGTGATACCGCTCTGGTCGAAGCGGGACATCAATTCAAAGATCTCTTGGTTGGTCATAGCGGCTCCTTTCGGCACAAAGGCGCCGGATTTACCGGCGCCTCAGGCAGTTGTGCAGAAAGCTGCAATTACGCAGCGTGCTCCTCGATGTACTTCACCAGATCGCCCACGGTCTTCATATTGGGCAGATCCTCGTCGGCGATGGTCACGCCGAAAGCCTCCTCCAGAGCCATGGACAGCTCCACAGCGGCCAGGGAGTCAGCCTCCAGGTCCTCAGCCAGACGGGCCTCGGGAGTCACCTTGTCGGCGTCGCAGCTCAGAGTCTCCACAATGATGTCCTTGATCTTCTCGAAATCCATGCTAAATGCTCCTCACAAATCAATTCAAAAATTTTAGTTAAATCATTTTACTTAAAAATTTTTAAATAAAATAATTTAAGCATATTTTATCAGGCAGGCTCCATTTGTCAAGGGTTATTTTTGCCGAAAAAAGGGAAAAGGCGTGGGAGGCTTAGGGGCGCAAGGGGTTGAAACAGAAAAAAATCCCCCGCGGACCATGCCGCGGGGGAGGGAATGGGGGTAAGTAGCCGCCCGGATGGGCGGCGCGGAGTTTAGCCGCGGCAGCAGCCGCAGCCGCAGGAACCGCAGGAGTTGGAGTCATCGTCGTCCTCCTCCCAGAGAAAGGCGGGGACGGAGACATACACCGGCCAACGGGTGTTGGTGGTGTTGGAGCTGCCGCTGTTGATCATGCGGGACAGACTGTCAAAAGCGGGCAGGGTGACGGCCCCGCCGCTGTTACCGGTTCCGGAGCCGCAGCAGCAGCGGCAGCAGCGATTCTGACGATTACAACAGCACATGATGAAGTACCCCCATTCAAAGTAGCGGTGGGTCTTTGCCCTCCGCAAGACAGTATACGTCCCCGGCGAGCAAAAGGTGCGGCGCAAAAAAAAACGCCGGCCCCCATGGGGACCGGCGCAATGGAGTCAGGACAGTTCAGGCGGCCACAACGTTGACAGCGCGCAGCTTGTCGGGATTCTTGGGATCGGGCTCAACCTCATAGGTAACCTTCTGGCCCTCCTGAAGGGTCTTGAAGCCGTCGCACACGATGGCGGAGAAGTGGACGAACACGTCGTCGCCGCCCTCGTCGTTGGAAATGAAGCCGAAGCCCTTGGTCTCGTTGAACCACTTGACAGTACCGTGATACATGATGGTACCTCCTGAGAATAGATTTTGGAGCTAAATGACAAAGAAAAAACTCACATCATTGCGTATCGTCTGAAGAACCGACGATGACTACAAAAATGTGAGTTCAGGCCGTGCATTTAGACTACCCTAATACTATACCACTGAACCGGTCGCCCGTCAAGGGGAAATCACAGCTGCTCCTTTTCCGGGTTGTCCGCGATCAGCCGCCGGATGGCCTCCTCCGGGTAGGAGAGCAGGCGGCCGTAATCCCAGGCGATCTGGGTGCGGTTGCCGCCAAAATAGACCTTTTCCTGTACCAGGGAATTTTTCCAGGCCTTCAGGCGCAGATACTGGCCCAGAATATGGTCCGCCCGATAGAGCAGGATGTTGTGCTTTCCTGCGTTCATGGAGATGGGAAACAGATCGGTGAGCAGGGGCTCGTCCTCTATGTAGAACTGGGTTCCGTAGCGGTTGCAGCTTTCACGGGTGAAGGGGAGCAGGGCGTCCCGCTCCGCTACGCTGTCCAGAGGATGGCTGAGCGCCAGATTTTTTACCCCCGCGCACACCATTTCGTTGAAACAGTCGATCACGCCGCACTGATAGGAAAAAGATTCGATGTTCTGCATGGCTTTGGGCCTCCTGTCTTCTGAAATCTATTTTACCCTATTTGCGCCCATCCTGCAAGAGAGAAGGTTGGAGAAAGGCAGGAGGCTTTGTCGAAGAAATACCTTGTCCGCCTCTTGCAACGGTGGGGGAAAACTGGTACAATGGGAAAAATTTCAGGAAGGGTCGGTGTCCGCATGTCAGGTTATCTTTCGGTTGGGCTCCTGCTGGCGGTGCTGGGGGCGTTTTTTGTGCTCATGCCGTATGAGAAGCTGCACGAAGTGTTTCGGGGCATGCGCTCCCCGGTGACCACCAAGGTGGGCGGCGCGGTGCTGCTGGTCGGCGGAGTCGCCATGATTGTAAAAGGCATTATGCTGCTGTAACGGAAAAGGACGGCGGCCACCCACAGTTGGGTGGCCGCCGTCCTTTTTGGTTGAGAATGGGGAGAAAATCAGTCAGATCTCCATGTCCAGCAGATAGGAGGACAGGCCCTTGCCGTGCATATCCACGGACAGGGAGCGGGTGACGCCGCCGCCCAGAGCGGCATACATCACGAAGTTGAGGGCGTGGATGTTGGGCAGCTCATAGCGGACGACTTCGCCCTTGACCATACCCTTGAAGTGCTCCTTCACACGCTCGGCGGTGACCTTCTCTTTGAGCATCTCATAGTCCTTTGGATCGTAGGCGATGAGGGAGATGTTGGAGATATTGCCCTTATCGCCGGTGCGGGAGTGCGCGAGGTCCCAGAGTTTCATAGCAAATGCTTCCTTTCTGTCTCAGAATCAGACTTCAAAGATCTCGGCTTCGGGCTTGACGTCGTAGCGGCTCACCAGGATGGAGGCCACGGAGACGATGTCGCGGGTGCGCTTGACAGCGCCGCAGCCGCCGGCGGGGCCGTTGGTGTACAGGGCCTCCACCTCATTGCCGATGATATCGGCCTCCGCCTTGGTCTTGGCGCGGCCGGCCACGCGGACCCGCACCTCGCTGGGCTCCTGATTGTACTGGTAGTCGGGATTCCAGTACAGGCTGTTGCAGCCGATCAGGTCGAATTTCAGCTCGTCGAACACGCCGGGGGCCACCAGCTCCAGACGCTCTTTGATGATTTCCAGGGCCAGCTTGCCCCGGGCCACGCAGCCGGGACCGCCGTAGCTGATCTCGCCGTCGCCGATGAAGCAGTCCTTATAGCCGATGGAGCACTTGAAGGTCTCGGTCTTGGGTTTGCCGGTAATGCCCTCCACCTTTACCATGTCCTTGCCGATTTCGGTAAACTTGATCTGCTTGCAGTTGGCCACCACATCGGGGGTCAGGTAGTTCTCGGGGTCGTGGATCTCATAGCAGATCTGCTCGGAGCAGGTTTCCACCGTGACCATGCCGCCGGCCTCGGGCACCTTGGTGACAAAGAAGGAGCCGTCCTCAGACACCTCAATGATGGGGAAGCCCAGATGGCCCACGCCGGGCACGTCCTTTTTGCCGGGCTCGGCGAAGTAGCCGCCGGTGACCTGGCCGCCGCACTCCAGCAGATGGCCCATGATGGTGCCCTTGCCCAGCTTGTCCCAGTCATCCAGGGACCAGCCGAACTCGTGGATCATGGGGGCCATGAAGATGGCGGGATCGGCCACCCGGCCGGTGATCACTACGTCTGCGCCCATGTCCAGGGCCTTCAGGATACCCTCCACGCCCATGTAGGCGTTGGCGGAGACGATTTCACCGGGCAGCTTGGAAAGGGGTTCATGGGTCTCCCATACCTCGGTGTCCATGTACTTGTCGATGACGGGTAACAGGTCGTCGCCGGTGACGCAGGCGATCTTCATGCCCTTCAGGCCGTGCTTGCGGGCGATCTCCACACACTTTTGAGCGGCGGCCTGAGGATTGGCGGAGCCCATGTTGGTGATGAGCTTCACCTTGTGCTTCCAGCACAGGGGGAGGGCCTTCTCCATACGGTGCTCCAGCAGGCCGTTATAGCCCTTGGTGGGGTCCTTCAGCTTGGCCTGCTGGCCGATGGCGATGGTGCGCTCAGCCAGACACTCGTAGCTGATGTAGTCCAGATTACCCTTCTCGATGAGCTCCAGGGAGGGTTCCAGGCGGTCGCCGGCATAGCCTGCGCCGCTGCCGATGCGAATGCTTTTCATAGTATGACTTCCTTTCTGACAAGAAGGTGGATGGGGAACAGGCTCAGATGGTGATGCCGCCGGTCACTACGGCCACCACCAGCATAATAATGGAGATCAGCCACACCATAGGGATGGTTTTCTTCTGATGCTCGCCCAGGTCCACGCCGGACAGGCCCACCAGCAGGAAGGTGGAGGCGGTGAGGGGGGAGACCGGGAAGCCGGTGGTCATCTGGCCCAGGATAGCGGCCTGGCCCACGTTGACGCCGGCCACGCCGAAGCCCTCAGCGGTCTGCGCCAGCACGGGCAGCACGCCATAGTAAAAGGAGTCGGGGTCAAACAGCAGGGAGGCGGGCATGCCGATGATACCCACAATCACAGGGAAGAACTGACCCAGGGAGTTTGGGATCAGGGCGGAGAGGGCGTTGGCCATCTCGGTGATCATGCCGGTGCCCTTCATGATGCCGGTAAAGCAGCCGGCGGCGAAGAGCACGGAGCACATCATCAGGCACTCTTTGGCGTGGGCGTCCACCCGGGCCTTGGAAATTTTCACGCTGGGGTAGTTGATGACGGTGGCCAGCACATAGAACACCATGAAGACCACGGCGGGCGCAAAGCCGGAGAACAGCAGGGAGACGATAGCGGCAATGATGAGGATGATGTTGACGGGGAACAGGTGGGGCCGCAGCAGGGCCTTTTCCTCATCGGACAGCTCGGCCATGGTCACCTCGGCGCTGCTCAGAGCCACGGTGCCGATGCGGGACTTCTCCCGCTTGCCCAGGAAGGCGGCCAGCAGAACCACGCACACCAGGCCCACAATGACGGCGGGCAGGATGGGCATGAACAGCTCGCTGACCACGTCCACGCCCAGTGCGGTGGCGGCGCGCATGGTGGGGCCGCCCCAGGGCAGGATGTTCATGGTGCCGGCGGCCATAGCCACAATGGTGGCCAGGGTTGTGCGCTTCATGCCCACCGCGTCATACAGGGGCACCAGCGGGGGCACGCAGATCAGGAACGTGACAGCGCCGGAGCCGTCCAGATGAACGGCCATAGCCAGGATGGCGGTGCCGATGGCGATTTTCACCGGGTCGGTGCCCATGAACTTGACAATACCGCCGATGATGGGGCGGAAGGTGCCGGCATCGGTCAGAATGCCGAAAAACAGGATGGAGAAAATGAACATGACGCCGGTGGCGGCCACGGAGCCGATACCGTCAGAGCCGGTGATCATACCGCCCAGGCTCTTGAAGTTGGCCACAAAGTCTACCACGCCTTCGGTAGCCCCCTCGGGGACAACCTCAATAAAGGCGCAGGCGATGATGCCGGTGATGACAGGGACGGCGATCAGTGCCACCAGCGGCGAGGCCTTCTTGGTCATGATCAGGACAAGCATGACCAAGACCGTGATAAAACCGAGTGCTGCTAACATGGATGTACCTCCTCTTATCGTCCGGGACACAGCCCGGCTGGATATGCAATCCTCTCTCATGATTGCCACCCATGATAATAGCAAACAGTGTGCCAAATTTGACCCGGAGAATAGAAATCCCCGGAACGCCTTGTGGAAAAGAAATTCCGGGGAGAAGCGGAGCGGTCTGGAGACAAACGGAGTTCTAAATTATTAGAATCATAGCCGGGCTATCAAAAATTGGAGAGCCGCAAACCACTGGGGGAGAAGGGTTTCTAAAATATTAAAAGGAATTTCTAAATAATTAGAACTATTTATGAGACATCTGCGGCCAGTTTATTGTATAGACTGGCCAGAGAAATACCCAGCTGGGCGGCGGTTTTCTTTTTGCCCTCCAGGGAGGAGCCATTGCGTTCCAGCAGGGAGAGGATGGTCCGCTTCTCAAAGGCACGGGTGCGCTGGGCCAGCGTCTGGGTGGACTGGGCGGCGGCCATCCGGCGCAGGTCGTCGGGGAAGGAGCTGGAAGTGATTACCCCGGAGAGGGTCAGATAGGCGGAAAATTCCAGTACATTGCGCAGCTCCCGGATGTTGCCCGGCCAGCTGTGGGCCTGGAGGCAGTCCAGCGCATCCTCGGTCAGGGTAAAGGTACGGCGGAGCTTGTGGGAAAAATCCTGCAAAATGGCCTGGGCCAGGGCTGGGATATCCCCAGGTCGCTCCCGCAGAGGGGGGATGTGGATGGGAAAGGTGTTCAGCCGGTAATAGAGGTCTTTGCGGAATTTCCCGGTGGACACATAGTCGGGCAGGTTGGCGTTGCAGGCGGCGATTACCCGTACGTCTACGTCAACCTCCTTGACGCCGCCTACCGGACGGATCCGGTGCTCCTGGAGGGCACGCAGCAGCTTGGCCTGGAGTCCCAGATCCATCTCCGAGATTTCGTCCAGAAAGAGGGTTCCGCCGGCGGCAGCCTCAAACAGGCCGATTTTTCCGCCCCGTTTGGCCCCGGTGAAGGCCCCGTCCACATACCCAAAGAGCTCCGATTCCAGCATATTGGCGTGAAAGCTGGCGCAGTTGATGGCCACAAAGACCCCGTCCCGCCGGGAGCTGGCATTGTGAATGGCCTGGGCGTACAGCTCTTTGCCGGTACCGCTTTCACTTTCCAGCAGTACGGTGGCGTCCGTTTCCGCTATCTTTATAGCCAACTCCTTGACATGAACGGTAGCGGGGCTGACAGCAGTGATATCCTCAAAGGTATAGCGGGCGCCGTTGGCTCTGTTGATGCTGTGGAGAACCTGACGGCTGCGGGCCTCCATGGCCTCCAGCTCCTCCTTGGCCTGGTAGGCATCCTCCAGAAAGGTGACCACCGACAGCCCGCCGGCCAGGACGCCGTCCTCATAAATGGGATAGAGGTTTACAAAGTAGAAGTCTTTGATCTCCTGTCTGGTAAGGTGTAGAATCGGCTTGCCGGCCTCCAGCACGTCAGGCAGCCGGGCGCCCGGGCGAAGGTCCCGCAGTTTTTTCCCCTCGATGGGACCGATGTCCTGCCCCACTTCCTTATGCAGAAATTCAATGTAGGCCTGGTTGGCAAAAATAATTTCCCCGTGGGTATTGATGACGGTAATTCCCTCCCGCATGGCATCAAAGGCGGCGCGGGCGTCTGCGTTGAACTCCACGATAGGACCCCTCCTTTGGGTGCCATTGTAACGTGGCAGACTGGGAAAGGCAAGCAAAACAAGAATATAATTTTTAATATTATCATTTATTGTTGTTAAAATAACAAAAAGAGGTTAATATTATAAGTTGAAATTTAAGCAAACTGCCGTTTTTGTATAGAGTTTGGACAGGAAAGGGGTTTTGTCTATTTCCCTTTCAAAAAAAGGGCGGTATCATAATGACAATCATTTCTGGTCAAATACTGTGAAAGGGGAAAGAAAAATGAAGATTCCTGACAGTTTGAAACGCTATGGCCTGGCCAAGGTGTTTGATTATCTGGATAAAGATCCCATGAACAACATGAGCAAGGTAATGGACCTGGTCAACAAGTTCGCCGGGGATACCCTGGACCGTCAGCGCGCCGCGTTTGATCAGGTCATCAACGATAAGGATTCCTGCTGGCATCAGCTGATTGAGAAGGTGTGGACCCAGACCGATCCCAATGTGCTCAAGACGGTGTTCAACAACTTCTTTGTCAACGCCAATCTGGTGGGCTGGCCCAAGCAGGAGGAGTGCCGCAAAAAGTACGGCTGCAATATCCCCTGGGCCATTCTGCTGGATCCCACCTCCGCCTGTAACCTGCATTGTACCGGCTGCTGGGCGGCGGAGTACGGCAACAAGCTGAATCTGAGCTTTGATGAGATTGACTCCATCATCACCCAGGGCAAGGAACTGGGCATCTATATGTACATTTATACCGGCGGCGAGCCCCTGGTGCGCAAGAAGGACCTGATCGCTCTGTGCGAGAAGCACAACGACGTGGCCTTCCTGTCTTTCACCAACGCCACCCTGATTGACGAGGCGTTCTGTCAGGATCTGCTGCGGGTGGGCAACTTCATCCCTGCCATCAGTCTGGAGGGCTTTGAGGAGGCCAACGACTCCCGCCGGGGCGAGGGCATTTACAAGAAGGTCACCGACGCCATGGCCCTGCTGAAGAGCCACAAGCTGCCCTTCGGCATCTCCACCTGCTACACCAGCGTGAACTACAAGGATATCACCAGCGAGGAGTTCTACGACAAGATCATGGATCTGGGCGCCTACTTCATCTGGTTCTTCCACTATATGCCCGTGGGCAACGACGCCGCGCCCGAGCTGATGCCCACCCCCGAGCAGCGGGAGGAGATCTATCACCGTATCCGGGCCATGCGCCAGACCAAGGGCATCTTCGCCATGGACTTCCAGAACGACGCCGAGTATGTGGGCGGCTGCATTGCCGGCGGCCGGCGCTATCTGCACATCAACGCCAACGGCGATGTGGACCCCTGCGTGTTCATCCACTACTCCGACTCCAATATCCGGGAAAAGACCCTGCTGGAGTGCCTGCAGTCCCCCATGTTCATGGCCTACCACAACAACCAGCCCTTCAATGAGAACATGCTGCGGCCCTGCCCCATGCTGGAGAATCCGGAGTTTATTGAGAAGATGGTCAAGGAGACCGGCGCCCACTCCACCGATCCCCAGTCTCCCGAAAGCGTGGAGCATCTGACCGCCAAGACCCACCCCTACGCCGACAACTGGACGCCCACTGCCGAGAAGCTGTGGAACGAGTCCCACCCCGGCTGCGCGGGCTGCACCGCCTGCGCCGGCAAGCAGTAAGCGCATCAAAAAACGGGACCGCGGATTGCGGTCCCGTTTTTTCTTATGGACAGAGACAACCCGCCCGCCGTCAGTGACGGCAGGCGGGCTGTTTTTTATTCGGTGGTATAGTTGTCAAAATAGCCCTGGATGTACACGATGGGCGTGCCCTTGTCGCCGGAGCCGGAGGTCAGGTCGCACAGGGACCCGATCAGATCGGTGAGGCGGCGGGGAGTGGTGCCCTGAGCGGCCATCTTGCCCACCAGGGAGCCGTCCTTCTTCTTAATCTCGTTCTTGATGGCGTCCCGCAGGGCCTCGCCGGACAGGGCGGCAAAGTCGTTGTCCGCCAGATACTTCAGCTTCAGCTCGTTGGGGGTGCCCTCCAGACCGGCGGTGTAGGCAGGGGAGACCACCGGGTCAGCCAGCTCCCAGATCTTTCCTACCGGGTCCTTGAAGGCGCCGTCGCCGTACACCATGACCTCCACGTGCTTGCCGGTCTCGGCCAGCAGCTTGGCCTGGATAGCCTCCACCAGATCCTGGCAGGGACGGGGGAACAGCTTCACCTTGTCCTCGGTGGACTTGTTGGAGCCCAGCAGGCCGTAGGTCTCATTGTAGCCGCTGCCGTTGATAGGGGCGGTCATGATCTCGTCCAGGCAGAATACCTTCTCAGCGCCGGCGGCCAGCAGGCGGCGCTTGGTGCGGGCGCGGGTGTGGATGTCGCAGGCCAGCACGTTCTTGGTGTAGGACAGGATGGCCTGGGGATCGTTGGCAAAGATGACCTCCACCTCGGCGCCGCACTCACGGATCAGGTTGGAGTAGTAGTCCACATAGTCCACGCCGGTAAAGGGGTGGGTGGTGTAGCCGAACAGCTCCCGGTAACGCTCCAGGGAGAGCACGTCCTTGTAGGGATCGACGCCTTTCTCGTCCATCACATCCTCGTCGATGAGATGGTTGCCCACCTCGTCGGAGGGGTAGGACAGCATGAGGACGATTTTCTTAGCGCCCTTGGCAATGCCCCGCAGGCAGATGGCAAAGCGGTTGCGGCTGAGAATGGGGAAGATGACGCCAATGGTCTCGCCCCCCAGCTTGGCTTTCACGTCGGCGGCAATGTCGTCCACGGCGGCGTAGTTGCCCTGGGCCCGGGCCACAATGGCCTCGGTCATGGCCACCACGTCCCGGTCACGGACGGTGAGCGCGCCGTCTTTTGCGGCTTCCATTACAGATTGGGTCACAATTTCCACCAAATTGTCGCCGCTGCGGATAATGGGAGCCCGGATTCCCATGGATACGGTACCGACCATCCGGCTCATAATACAACACTCCTATATATGTTTGGATTACATGCAACATTTTGTCGCAACGAAACTATTATACAATAAAAATGACGCTTTGTAAAATAAAGATTGCAAAAAACAAAAAATTCAGAACTTACCCCTGGGGATAGACCTGCTGGGCGAAGTGGACGGTGGCCATGGCGTCCTTGGCATAGCAGTCCGCGCCGATGCGCTTGGCGTACTCCGCCGTCAGTACCGCGCCGCCCACCGCCACCTGAACCTGGGGGGCCTGCTGCCGGAGCAGGCGGATGGTCTCCTCCATGTTTACCACCGTGGTGGTCATCAGGGCGCTGAGGCCTACCAGACGCACCTCCGGCTGGGCGGCGGCGTTGGCGATGGTCTCGGGGGACACGTCCCGGCCCAGGTCGTCCACCTGGAAGCCGTAGTTTTCCAGCAGCACCTTGACGATGTTCTTGCCGATGTCGTGGATGTCTCCCTTCACCGTGGCTAACACCACGGTGCCCCGCTTCTCCTGGGGCTGGCCGGCCATGGCGGCTTTCACCACCTCAAAGGCCGCCTTGGCGGCCTCGGCGCTCATCAGCAGCTGGGGCAGGTAGAGGGTGCCCTTCTCAAAGCCCTGACCCACCTGGTCCAGGGCGGGGATCAGCAGCTTGTCCACCAGCTCCAGGGGAGCGGCGCCTCCCTCAAGGGCGGCCTTGGCAGCCTCCGCCGCGCCCTCCTTCAGGCCCCGGAGCACGCACTCGTCCAGGGGAGCGGCAGGCCCGGCGGCCGAAGTCGGGGCGGGAGCGGCGGCCTGTCCGCCGTAGGCGGCGATGTACTGGGCACACTGCTCGTCCAGGCTGGTGAGTGCGCAGTAAGAGCGGTAGGCCGCCATCATTCCGGCGGACAGGGGGTTGAGGATGGCGCAGCTCAGCCCCTTCTGGAGGGCCATGGTGAAGAAGGCGGTGTTGACCAGCTCCCGCTGGGGCAGGCCGAAGGACACGTTGGATACGCCCAAAATGGTGGGGCAGCCCACCTCCGGCCCGATCCGGCCCAGGGCCTCCAGGGTGACCAGGGCGGCGTCGGGCTGAGAGGACACGGTGAGGGTGAGGGGGTCAATGACAATGTCGTGGGCGGGGATGCCGTATTTGGCAGCGGTGTCCCGGATCTTCTTGGCGATGGCCACCCGGCCGTCGGCGGTATCCGGGATGCCCCCCTCGTCCAGGGTCAGGCCCACCACCACGCCGCCGTACTTCCGCACCAGGGAGAACACGGCCTCCATGCTCTCCGCCTTGCCGCTTACCGAGTTGAGCATGGGCTTGCCGTTGTAGCGGCGCATAGCCCGCTCCATGGCCGCGGGGTCGGAGGTATCCAACTGGAGGGGCAGGGGGATCACCGCCTGGATGGCGCACACCGCCTCGGTGAGCAGGGTGGGCTCGTCGATCTCCGGCAGGCCCACGTTCACGTCCAGGATGTGGGCTCCCGCCTCCTCCTGGGCAAAGCCCTCGTTGAGCAGATACTCAATGTCGTGCTCCCGCAGAGCCTGCTTGAACCGCTTCTTGCCGGTGGGGTTGATCCGCTCCCCGATGAGCACCGGGGCTTTGCCGATCTCCACCGCCCGGGAGTAGGAGGATACCACCGTGCGCCCCTTGTCCGTGGGGGGCACGAAGGGCAGATTCCGGCAGCGGGCGGTGAGGGCGCGGATGTGGTCGGGGGTGGTGCCGCAGCAGCCCCCCATCAGGTGGACGCCGTAGGCGGACAGGGTCTCCATCACGGAGGCAAACTCCTCCGGCCCCACATCAAATACCGTCTTGCCCCCCTCGGTGCGGGGCAGTCCGGCGTTGGGGTTGACCACGATGGGCAGGGAGGCGCAGGCGGCCAGCTCCTTCACAATGGGCTCCATCTGGGCGGGGCCCATGCCGCAGTTGACGCCCAGGGCGTCCACCCCCAAGCCCTCCAGCAGAGCCACGGTGGAGGCCACCGTGCCGCCGGTGAGCAGCTTGCCGTTTTCCCCGTACACAGTGGTGACGATCACCGGCAAGTCGCAGTTCTCCTTGGCGGCCAGTACGGCGGCTTTGGCCTCGTAGCCATCGCTCATGGTCTCGATGAGCACCAGGTCGGCCCCGGCGGCCGCGCCGATGCGCACCACCTGGGCGTAGAGGGATACCGCGTCCTCAAAGTCCAGCTCCCCCATGGGCTTGAGCAGCTTGCCCGTGGGGCCCAGGTCCAGGGCGATGTAGGCGTCCTTCTCCCGACCGGCCTCGGCCCGGGCGGACCGGGCGATGTCCACGGCGGCCTTCACAAGGGCCTCCAGGTCAAACTGGCCCCCCGCCGGGAATTTCAGGCCATTGGCTCCGAAGGCGTTGGTGCAGATGATGTCGCTGCCCGCCTCCAGATAGGCCCGGTGGAGGGCGGCGATCCGCTCCGGGTGGAGCAGGTTCCAGGTTTCGGGCAGCTCGCCTCCCTTCAGGCCCTGGGCCTGAAGCAGGGTGCCGGTGCCTCCGTCGAAAAACAGGCGTTCCCGCCCTAATCTCTGTTTCAAATTCATGGTCAATCTCTCCTGAACGCGCAATCTAGTTTACCGCAGGCCTCGCACCCCAGCCGGTGGCAGGGGAGAGCCTCACGGGAGCGGCCGATCACCGCCGTGACGGACTTGATGGGGAGGAGCAGCATGGAGTCGGTCACCGTCAGGCCGATGCGCTCCGGGGTGCGGAGCAGCCGGGCAATTTCCGGCTGGCAGGTGATGGGGAAGTCCCCGTAGCCCGGGCTGAACCGGGGCCGCAGATACCAGCCTTCCGCCTCGCTCTCCTGCCGGAGAGCGTCGTTGGCCCGGTCGCATACCTCCTCAATGAGGGCGGCCCCCGCCGCCTGATAGACGGCCCCTTCACTGACCCGTCCGGCGCCCGCCCGGGCAATGAGCCGGTCCACCTCCAGCCCCAGGGTGGCGGCAAAGAGGATGACCTCCTGGCAGCCCAGCAGGTTCCGGTGGAGGGCGGCGCTCTTTACCTGGATGGGGCCCAGTTCCATGACATTCCCCTCCAGAAAAGTCAGGGGGAGGAGGGTACTCACCGTCCTGGGCTCCGCCGCCTGCTCCACCCGGGCGGTGCAGGTGCGGATCAGGGCCTCCACCTCCGGCTCCGGTTGGGCTCCCTTCTTGTAGCCCAGGTAGCGGCATACCTCCTCGTAGGGAGCGGTTACCTTCATTTCAGAATCTCCGACAGGCTGGCCTGGATGCCGGCGGCGATCTCAGGCTTGTTCATGGAGTAGATATGGATATGGTTCACCCCGTTGGCGATGAGGTCGATGATCTGGTCGGTGGCGTAGGCCACCCCCGCCTGGCGCATAGCGGGGGGATTGTCTCCGAACCTGTCCACGATGGCCTTGAACCGCTCAGGGAGATAGGTGCCGGAGAGCTTGCAGATGCGGGCGATCTGCTTGCCGTTGGTCACCGGCATGATCCCCGCCACCACCGGCACGGTGATGCCCTTTTCCCGGATGCGGTAGAGAAAGTTGTAGAGAATGTTGTTATCAAAGAACATCTGAGTGGTGAGAAACTGGCACCCCGCCTCCACCTTGGCCTTCAGATGGTCGATATCGGCGTTTTTGGTGGGGGACTCCGGGTGCCCCTCGGGGTAGCAGGCCCCGCCGATGCAGAAGTCCCCATGGGTCTTGATGTCCCGCACCAGTTCGGCGGCATAGTGGTAGTCGTTGGCGGGTACGCCTCCTTCGGGGATGTCCCCCCGGAGGGCCAGCACGTTCTGGATCCCCCTGGCCTTCAGCTGGTCCAGCACCTGGGCCACATGTGCCCGGGTAGAGGAGGCGCAGGTCAGATGGGCCAGCACGTCCACGCCATACTGATCCTGGATGCCGGCGGCGATGCCCACGGTATAGTCGCTGGTGCCGCCGCCAGCGCCGTAAGTGACGCTCATGAAATCGGGCCGCAGGGCGGCGATCTCCTGGGTGGCTTTGGCCACAGACTCATAGGTGCCGCTGGTCTTGGGGGGAAACACCTCAAAAGAGAGGGTAACCTTGTCCTGTTTGAGCTTGTCAATGATCTTCATGGGAAACACTCCTTGTATCGTGGGTAACAGCCTCCGCTTTGGGGGGCATGGGTGGGAAACGCAGTCTGGTCAGGCAGAGGACAACCAGCGCCGAGCTGATGGCCCAGGTCAGAGGATAGGCCCAGTAGACCACCTGAATGGAGGGGATGGCCCGGACGGTGAGGGTGATGTAGGTGATACGCAGGGCGCACCACACTGACAGCATGATGGTCATGGGGACAATGGGACGTCCCATGCCTCGCATGATGCCGGCGCAGCAGTGGGAGAAGGCCAGCAGAAAGTAAAACAGGGAGACGGTGTGGGCGTAATTGACCCCGAAGGCAATTACCTCCGGGTGGTCGTTGAAGGCGGACACCAGAATGGGGGAGAACACGTAAATGCACACCCCGATACACTCCGCCAGAATGGGGCTGCACAGCAGCCCGAATTTGATTCCTGCCCGTACCCGATCGTACCGCTGGGCGCCGATATTCTGGCTGACGAAGGTGGACAGGGCCAGGGCGAAGCAGGTAATGGGAAGGAAGGCGAAGCCCTCAATTTTGCTGTAGGCGCCGCAGCCCGCCATAGCGGAGGAGCCGAAGGCGTTGATGTTGGCCTGGACAATGACGTTGGCCAGGGAGACCACCGAGTTCTGCACCCCGGAGGGGATGCCCAGTGTGACCACCTGCCGGAGCATGACCCGCTCAAACCGCACCCGATGCCAGCGGATGCGGTAGCTCCGGTCGGTACGGGTCAGCCGTCCCAGCGCCAGGCTGGCGCAGAGGATCTGGCTGAGGATGGTAGCCAGGGCGGCGCTGCCCACCCCCAGGCGGAATACCGCCACGAACAGCAGGTCCAGCACTACGTTGGTGAGGGAGGCCAGAATCAGGTACTTCATGGGACTGCGGCTGTCTCCCACCGACTGAAGGATGCTGGCGGCCATGTTGTAGAGCACCACCGCGCTGGAGCCCAGAAAGTAAATGCGGAAATAGAGGATGGAGTTGGCAATCACGTCAGATGGGGTGCCGATCCAGCGCAGAATCTGGGGGGTGAGGATGACGCCCACCATAGTCAGTACCGCCCCGGCGGTGATGCCCAGAGCCACCGTGGTGTGGACTGCCCGCTCCACGTGCTCGTCGTCCTGGGCCCCGTAAAACCGGGCGATCAGTACCCCGGCCCCCATGGACAGGCCGTTGATAAAGCCCACCATCAGCAAAATCAGGCTGCCGGAGGAGCTGACGGCGGCCAGAGCCTGTTCCCCGATGAATTTTCCCACAATCAGGGAGTCCACCGCGTTATAGAGCTGCTGAAACAGATTGCTGAGAAAGATGGGCAGGGCGAAGGCCAGCATTTTTTTGGGTACGCTGCCTACCGTCAGCAAGTTTTGATCCGCGTCCGCCATGACTTCCACCGGCTCCTTGTCATTTTTTAGTGCGTACCCTTTATCATACCATTGCTGGGGAATTCACGCAAGAGTCAATGAACTGCTTGACAATGTCGATATTCGAGAATATAATACAGATAGGGAATGTCGATATTCGAGAATAGGGAGGTGGGCCAAATGCCCCGGCCAAAATTCCAGACCCTGACCGAGCAGATGTACTACATTCTCCTGTGCCTCAGCAAAGAGTGCTGCGGCATGGACATCATGGAGCGCATCCCGGCCATGACAGGGGGGCGGGTGCGGGTGGGCTCCGGCACCCTGTACAATTTGCTGGAGCAGTTTGCGGAGGCGGGGATGATCCGGGAGACCAAGGCGGAGGGCCGCCGGCGGAGCTATGTGCTTACCGATAAAGGGAAGGAGACCCTGTCGGGGGAGTACCGCCGTATCTGCGCCCAGGCCTGGGACTACCGGACCGTATTCGGAGAGGAGGAGCAGCGATGAAGGACCGCAAGTGGGATTTTATTCCGTTTTCCTACTATGACCGTACCGGGATGGAGCGCCATCTGGAACAGCGGGCGGCTCAGGGCTGGCTGCTGGAGCGGATCAGCAATTTAGGCTGGTACTACCGGCGCATCCAGCCCGGAAAGATCCACTTCACCGTCACCCATTATCTGCGGGCCTCCCAGTTCGACCCGGAGCCCACTGAGGAGCAGCGGGAGTTCCATGACTTCTGCCTTCAGTCCGGCTGGAAGCTAACGGCTGCCTCCGGGCAGATGCAGGTCTTTTACAATGAGGAGGACGACCCGGTGCCCATCGACACCGAGCCCGCCCTGGAGCTGGAGCGGATCGGGAAAATGATGAAGCGGATTCTGCCCTTCCAGTTTATCCTGCTGGTTATTGGCTTCTGTATGGGGGGCTCCTGGCTCTGGTCCCTGACCCACCGCCCCATTGATCTGCTGTCCAGCGCTTACAACCTGGCTACCGGGGCCATCTGGCTGATGCTCTTTTTGTGGTGCGCCGCCGACTTGTTTCGCTACTTCACCTGGCGGCATAGAGCGAAAAAGGCCGCTTTGCTGGGGGAGTTTGTCCCCACAAAGGGGTGTCAAAAACTGCTGATGGCTATGCTGGCGGTGACGGTGCTTTCCTTTGCCTATCTTCTGCTCGCCGACCGAAAGCCCGGTTTCCGGCTGGTAATGCTCCTCATGCTGGCAGGCTACGCCCTGCTGTTCCTGGTGGTCAACGGGGTGAAGAACTTCCTCAAGCGGCGGAAAGCCTCCCGAACCCTCAACCGGGGGATCACCCTGGCGGTGGATGTGGTGCTGGCCTTCGCTTTGATGGTGGGCATTGCCGCGGGACTGTTCTGGGGACTCAGCGCCGGCGTGATCTCCAGCATGAAGGAAATCCTTGATCCGCCCCTGTCGGTGGAGGTGCTGACCGGCGTGGAGGACAGCCGATATATTACCCGGTGTCAGGCGGACTCCACCTTTTTCATCACCCAGAGGAATTTCTACCAGCACATTCCTTTTGAGGAGCGCCAGGCGGGGGAGAATGTGGCGTTCCTGGACTACACCATTGTGGACGTCCACATGTCCTTCCTGTACGGCTGGTGTGAGGAGGAGCTGCTTCATGACCGGGATGACTGGCGGGGGGACGATCCGGATACGCCCTACTACCAGTATGTGGAGATTGACCCCACTCCCTGGGGGGCGGAGCGGGCGTATCAGCTGTGGGTGGGAGGGGAGATGCCCTCCAGCACCTATCTGATCTGCTGGCCGGGGCGGCTGGTGGAGCTGGAGCCAGATTTTGAGCTGACCCAGGAGCAGATGGCCCTGGCGGCGGAAAAGCTGGCTCCGTAACAGCAAGAAAGAGCGGACGGCATGGGGCCGTCCGCTCTTTTCTGTCGTTATCCAATGGCTTTTTCCGCCGCTTCAATGACGTGGCGGGCCAGCACCGAGGTGGTCACCGCACCTACCCCGCCGGGAACGGGAGTGATGGCCTCCACAGTGTTTTCCGCCGCGGCGAAGTCCACATCTCCCACCAGATTGCCATTCTCGTCCACGTTGATGCCCACGTCCAGCACCACCTGGCCGGGGGCCAGACACTGGGCGGACACCGCTCCAGCCTTGCCTGCCGCCGCCACCAGCACGTCAGCCCGACGGCACTCGGCGGGCAGGTCGGCGGTGCGGGTGTGGCAGATGGTGACGGTGGCATGACGGCCCAGCAGCAGCATGGACACCGGTTTGCCAATGACCAGACTGCGGCCTACCACCACCACCCGCTTGCCCTTCAGCTCGTAGCCGTAGTGGTCCAGGATCTCCAGGCAGGCCTGGGCGGTGCAGGGCGGGTATCCCGCGCCGCTGCCGGAAAATACCGCCGCCAGGGACCCGGCAGTGATGCCGTCCACGTCCTTGGCGGGGGAGAGGGCGGCGCAGATTGCGGCCTCATCCATGTGCTTGGGCAGGGGGCGAAACAGGAGACAGCCGTGGATGGAGTCGTCCCGGTTGATCTCCTCGATGACCTCCATCAGGTCGGTCTGACTGGAGGCGGCGGTGAGTAAATACTGCCGCACGGCAATGCCCGCCTTTTCACACCGCTTCAAGGCGCCCCGCTCGTAGGACAGGTCCTCCGGACGCTCTCCCACCCGGACGATGGCCAGGGTGGGGGTTATCCCTTTGGCAACCAGAGCTTGGGCCCGCTGGCTCAGCTCCTCCGTCAGGGCGGCGGCCACGGGAGCCCCCTTCCACAGCTGGGCCATTATGCCAACCTCCCCAGGACCACATTGTATACCTGCCGGGCAATGGTTCCGTACTGCTCCACCAGGGCGTCCGTTTCCTCGTCCATGGCCTTGGCAAAAGTCCGGTCGGTCATGCTTTTGGTGTTCACCCGCACGTTGAGGGCGGCGCCATACAGGGCACTCTGGCAGAAGATCACGCCGGTGCCCACGTCGGACAGCATCATGACGCTGCCCTTGTCCAGCATCTCCCGGTGGAGGTCGATGGCCTGACAGCTCAGCCGCAGGATCTCCATGGGGGTGGCGGCGGCGTCCCGGAGGCACTGTTCCATCACTGCCTCCCGGTTGGGGTCGTCCTTGGGAATGGCGTAGGCCTTGGACAGGGGCTCAAAGGCCTCGGCGTCGGCGTCCACCAGGGCCAGCAGCCGGGCGCGGATGTCCTCGGCTTTGGCCATGAGGGCCTTTACGTCCTCCTCCACCTCGGCGTACTTTTTCTTACCTACGGTGTAGTTGCCCACCATGGTACACAGGGCCGCCCCCAGGGCGCCCACCAGGGCGGAGGCGCCGCCGCCGCCGGGGACAGGGGCCTTGGAGGCCAGGGCGTCCAGAAAGTTTTGACAGGTCTGCTCAGCAGTATGCATAAAACGTTCTCCTTTCCTTAAAACAGCCCGGAAATTTTTCCGGTTTCGTCTACGTCCACCTTCTCGGCGGCGGGCACCTTGGGCAGACCGGGCATGGTCATAATGTCGCCGGTAAGGGCCACCAGGAATCCGGCGCCGGCAGATACTTTCAGGTTGCGCACCGTGACGGTGAAGCCGTCGGGGGCACCCAGCAGGGTCTGGTCGTCGGAGAAGGAGTACTGGGTCTTGGCCATGCAGATGGGCAGGCCGCCGAAGCCCAGGGCGGTGAGCTCCGCCGCCTGCTTTTTGGCGGCGGGGGTGAGGACCACCCCGTCCCCGTGATACACCTTCTTTACGATCTCCTCCAGCTTGGCCTCGATGGGCTGGTCCAGGTCATAGGCGAAGCGGAACTGGTTGGGGGCGTCGCACAGGCGGATCACCTCTTCCGCCAGGGCCATGCCGCCCTCGCCGCCCTTGGCCCACACCTCGCTGAGGGCCACGTTGCCCCCCAGCGCTCTGCACTTGTCCTCCACCAGCTTGAGCTCGGCCTCAGTGTCGGTGGGGAAGCGGTTGATGGCCACCACGCAGGGCAGGCCGTAGACATTGGTGATGTTCTCCACGTGGCGGAGCAGGTTGGGCAGGCCTTTTTCCAGGGCGGTGAGGTTTTCCTTGCCCAGGTCGGCCTTGGGACAGCCGCCGTGGTGCTTCAGGGCCCGGACGGTGGCCACCAGCACCACCGCCGCCGGATGGAGGTCGGCCAGACGGCACTTGATGTCCAAGAACTTCTCCGCCCCCAGGTCGGCGCCGAAGCCCGCCTCGGTGATCACGTAGTCCCCCATCTTGAGGGCCACCCGGGTGGCCATGACCGAGTTGCAGCCGTGGGCGATGTTGGCGAAGGGTCCGCCGTGGATGAAGGCGGGGGTGCCCTCCAGGGTCTGGACCAGGTTGGGCTTGATGGCGTCCTTCAGCAGGGCGGCCATGGCTCCCTCGGCCTTCAGGTCGTGGGCGGTGATGGGGGCCCCCGAGCGGGAGTAGCCCACCACCATCCGGCCCAACCGGGCCTTCAGGTCGGACAGGCCGGTGGCCAGGCAGAGCACCGCCATGATCTCGCTGGCCACGGTGATGTCGAAGCCGTCCTCCCGGGGCACGCCCTGCATCCGGCCCCCCAGGCCGCACACGATGTTGCGCAGCTGCCGGTCGTTCATGTCCACACACCGCTTCCAGGTGATGTGCTTGACGTCGATGTCCAGCTCGTTGCCCTGCTGGATGTGGTTGTCCAGCATGGCGGCCAGCAGGTTGTTGGCGGCCCCGATGGCGTGGAAGTCGCCGGTGAAGTGGAGGTTGATGTCCTCCATGGGCACCACCTGGGCGTAGCCGCCGCCGGCGGCGCCCCCCTTGACGCCGAACACGGGGCCCAGGGAGGGCTCCCGCAGGGCCACCACCGTGTTTTTTCCCAGCCGCCGCATGCCGTCGGCCAGACCCACCGTTGTGGTGGTCTTACCCTCCCCGGCGGGGGTGGGGTTGATGGCGGTGACCAGGATCAGCTTTCCGTCGGGCTTCTCCGCCCGGTCGGAGAGCAGCTTCAGGTCAATCTTGGCCTTGTATTTGCCATAGTATTCCAGATAATCCTCGTCCACCCCGGCCACCGCCGCGATGTCCCGGATATGTTTCATCTCACAGGCCTGGGCAATTTCAATATCGGACTTGATTTCCATTTCACATTCCTCCCCGCAGAATGAAAAGACAGGGGAGATGCCGGCTTGTACCGTCATCTCCCCTCCATTTCTCACAGTTTCCCTTGTGACCGGGGCAGACTGCGCCCCGATGTTTCTGCTGTTATGGTATCATCCTTTCCCCGCCTTGTCAACCGGCGGCGGCTTACCCTCTGGCCTGGAGCAGCAGGGCTTTGGCCTCCTCCTGGGTGAGCAGCCGTCCGGCGGAGACCACCTTGCCGTCCACCACCAGGGCGGGGGTGGACATGACCCCATAGGCGGCAATCTGACCGAAGTCGGTCACATGGCCCACCGGCTCGGTCCAGCCCAGCTCAGCGATGGCCCGGCGGACGGATTCCTCCAGGGCGTTGCACTTGGCGCAGCCGGAGCCCAGCACCTTGATGCTGGCGTTGGCCTCCTCCGGCCCGGCGGCGGCAGCTTTCTTTTTTCCAAACAGACCCATTGATGTTTCCTCCTTATGCAAGCAGCAAAATTTGTATGAGATTGAACAGATAACCCACCAGAATGATCCCCGCCGTGCAGATAGCGATAAACAGCCCCAGCAGTCTGGGTTTCACCGCCTTGCGCAGCAGGATGAGGGAGGGCAGGCTCAGCGTGGTCACCGCCATCATGAAGGACAGGATGGCCCCCAGCTGTGCCCCCTTGGACAACAGAGCCTCCGCCACGGGAATAGTGCCGAAAATGTCGGCGTACATGGGTACGCCCACCACCGTGGCCAGCACCACCCCCAGGGGATTCCCGCCGCCCAGAATGGTTTCCACCCAGGCCTGGGGCAGCCAGTTGTGGATCAGAGCCCCGATTCCCACCCCGATCAGGAGATAGGGGAGCACCTTGCGGAAGGTGGACAGGGCCTGTTCCTTGGCGTAATTCAGCCGGTCCCGCCGGGTGAGGGAAGCGGCCTCTCCCAGGGCGGCCGGAGCGGTTTTGACCAGATCCTCCACATATGGTTCCATATGCAGCCGCTCAATCAGCGCCCCGCTGGCCACCGCCACCACCAGGCCAAAGACCACATACACCAGGGCGATTTTTACGCCGAATATGCTGGTCAGCAGAACCAGACTGCCCAGGTCCACCATGGGGGAGGAGATGAGAAAGGAGAAGGTCACCCCCAGCGGGAGCCCGGCGCTGGTGAAGCCGATAAACAGCGGGATGGAGGAGCAGGAGCAGAAGGGGGTCACCGTGCCCAGCAGGGCGGAGACGCAGTTGGCCCCCAGCCCGTGGAACCGGCCCAGAATCTTCCGGCTGCGCTCCGGCGGGAAATAGCTCTGGATATAGGATACCAGAAAGATGAGCGTAAAGAGCAGAATGGTGATCTTGCATACGTCATAGATAAAAAAGTGAATGCTCCCGCCCAGCCAGGAGGAGAGGTCCAGCCCCAGGGCGGACAGGCCGGCGCCCACCAGGTCGCTGAGCCACTGCATCCCCAGCACCTGGGTTTGAATGAACTGCCAAACAGACATAAGAGACCTCCTGATAGATCAAAAATTTTTGATATAACCGGGGAAATTTTACCGCCCCGCAGGGGCGGTAAAAAGTCAGCTGGGGGGAAGGGGAGTGGTCAGCTGCCGCAGAAAGTCAATGGCCCGCTCGCCGCCGGTGGGATTCAGCCGGTAGTGGGTCCACTTTCCCTCCTGGCGGCTGTCCACCAGGCCGGAGGCGCACAGGATCTTCATATGATAGGAAAGCCCGGACTGGGTGAGCGACAGCTGCTCCAGCAGTACGCAGGCACACTGCTCCCCGCTGCGCAGCAGTTCCAGAATGGCCAGCCGGTTGGGGTCGCTGAGGGCCTTGAAGATCCGGGCCTGAACGCGATAAGCGGGGTCCAACTCCTCACCTCATATCAAAGAAATTTGATGTGTGTATCATAGCATATGCGCATGTCTGTGTCAAGGTGCTATCCCCAGCGGTAGCCGCGTACCAGTCCGATGACAACTCCCAAACAGTCCAGATAGTCGTCGTCGGAGACCACAATATCCTTGTAGCTCAGGTTGGGAGCCACCAGCTTGGTGACGCCCCGCCGCCGGATCAGGCGGCGCAGCAGCAGAGCCTGGTTGAGCTGGTAGACGCCGTAGTCCTCCCGGCTGCCCATGCCCCGGCGGCAGAGCACCACAGAGCCGGAGGGATAGAGTGGCTCCATGCATCCGTCGCCCAGCAGCACGGTGAAGTCGGCCTGCCGGACGGCGGGGTCGGTCTCAGGGAGAAGGATGGGCCGCAGCGGGCGGGCCGCGCATCCGTCCAGAGTGGGGGCGGCATAGCAGAAGGTCCGCTTGACGGGTACGGTGCCTGCCAGCGCGCCGGCGGGTATCCGCAGCAGGCTGGCCATGGCGGCCAGGGCCTGTCTGCCCTCGCTGCTCAGCCGCCGGTACTGGCAGACAAAGCGCACCTCCTCCGCCGACAGGTGGAACAGGCCCTCCTCCGTCTCCCCGCTGAAGCAGCACTCGGTGGGCAGCTCATCATCCAGCAGATAATGGGTGGAGACCCGGAACACCCTGGATAGCCTGTCCAGATGTTCCGCCGCCGGATGCTTGGTCTGGCCGGAAAAGATCTTGTTCAGCGTGCCTACCGGGATTTGAGAGAGCTGGGCGGCTTGTTCTGTGGTCATGCGGCAGCATTTCTTCAAATAGGCCAACTTTTCTACCATCAGGGACATAGTACCCCTCCTGTCCTCCGGTCAAAACCGGATGTGGTAAAAATTCCGGAGAAGCGGTCCAAAATGTGCGCCAGCCGTTGACATCCTGCGCGGAATACACTATATAGAATGCGTGGAGAGAGGGAGACACCATATGTGGAGGAGGTTGAGAGCGGCAGCAAATGTGCGCAGCGGGCGAACGGCGGGGACCGTTTGGGGTATTATAGCATGTCTGTCATTCAAGGACGGTCGAACGGTGTCGATTGCCCGCGGAGTAAGGGTTCTGTTCGGAATTTATGTGAAATGAGGAGAGAGGAGATATGAAACACAACCGCGTGATGTATCGGGTCTTTCTGGATGAGACCTCCCGGCCGAAAATGTACGGCATCCGAAGCCGAGGCGGGGTATGTGTCGGGCGGATTTCCACGGATTTTCAGGAAGTGAATCGTCTGGCGGAGTGCTGCAACAGCGCAGGACTCTCACCGGTGCATCTGGCCGACGTGGTGGAGGATTTCCGGCGTTCTTGAGGGGGAGCGAAAAAAGCCCTGGTCCACTCTTGACCAGGGCGCGGGAATCCAGTAAACTGTACACAAGGCAATCGGCTGAAAAAAGGTGAAAAAGCCACCCGCCAGGGTGGCTTTTTCGTTGTGTCCGGAGGAGAGAGGCAGATGAAAGAGAAAACGAACGGTATCCTGTGCTTTTGGAAAAGGGAGCCGGTCCTCTGTATCTCGGCGGTGTGTGCGCTGGCGTCCGTGGCCCTCAACCCGCCCTCGGCGGCCTATCTCAACTATATCGACTGGCGGGTGCTCTCGCTGCTGTTCAGCCTGATGGCGGTGGTGGCCGGGCTGCAGGAGTGCGGTGTATTTGCGGTGTTGGCTCAGCGGCTGCTGAGCGGAGAGCGGCGGATGCGTTTTGTGACGCTGGTTCTGGTGCTGCTGCCCTTCTTTGTGTCCATGCTGGTGACCAACGATGTGGCGCTCATCACCTTTGTGCCCTTCGCGGTGCTGGTGCTGGGGCTGATCGGGCGAACGGAGCGGCTGATCTACATTGTGGTGCTCCAGACCATCGCCGCCAACCTGGGCAGCATGGCCACCCCGGTGGGCAATCCCCAGAACCTGTATCTGTACGCCAATTATGAGTTGACTGCCGGGCAGTTCTTTTCCGTCATGCTGCCCCTGTCCCTGGTGAGCCTGGCGGGACTGTCGGTGGCGGCCCTGTGCGTCAAGCCGGAGGGGATCCGGGTATCCTTCGCGGAGAAGGCCGAAATCCAGGCGCCGGCCCGGCTGGGCCTGATGGCCGGCCTGTTTGTCCTGTGCCTGCTGTCGGTGTTCCGGGTGCTGCCCTATCCCGCCCTGCTGGCGGTGGTGCTGGCGGCCATGCTCATCTTTGACCGGCCTCTGTTCCGCAAAGTAGACTACGGCCTGCTGGCCACCTTTTTCTGCTTCTTCCTGTTCGCGGGCAACGTGGGCGCCTGTCCGCCCATTCACGATGCCATCGCCGCGGCGATGGAGGGCCGCACCGCCCTGACCGCGGGGCTGGCCAGCCAGGTGATCAGCAACGTGCCGGCGGCGGTGCTGCTGTCCGGCTTCACGGCGGACTGGCGGGGGCTGCTTATCGGCACCAACGTGGGGGGACTGGGCACGCCTATCGCCTCCCTGGCCAGCCTGATCTCGCTGAAGGGCTACCTGAAATCCCCCGGCGCCCGGCCCGGCCGGTATCTGCTGGTCTTTACGGCGGCCAACGTGGTGGGCATAGCGGTGCTGTGCCTGACAGTGTTTCTGCTGCCGGGCTGAGGAAGAAATTGAACTTGCTTTCTACCATTTTGTATAGTATAATAACATGCCCTATTGGGATTCGTTAACTTTTGGAACATAGAGAGGGTTCGGCATGAATCGTACATTGGAACATATCCTCCCGCGGGTGCAGAAACCCGCCCGTTACACCGGGGGAGAATATAACGCGGTGGTCAAGGACCGCCGCAGCGTGGACGTGCGCTACGCGCTCTGCTTTCCGGACACCTATGAGATCGGCATGTCCAATCTGGGCATGCGTATTCTCTACGGCGTCATGAATGAGATGGAGGGCGTCTGGTGCGAGCGGGTGTTCGCCCCCTGGCTGGATATGGAGGAGGAGATGCGCCGGGAGGGGATCCTCCTGTACGGCCTCGAGAGCGGGGACGCCATCTCCGATTTCGACCTGATCGGCTTCTCCCTGGGCTATGAGATGGCGTACACCAATGTGCTCAACATGCTGGACCTGGCCGGGCTGCCCCTGCGCAGCGAGGAACGGTGCGACCTGGCCCCCATCGTGGTGGCGGGGGGTACCTGCGCTTATAACCCGGAGCCCCTGGCCCCCTTCGTGGACCTGTTTGTGCTGGGAGAGGGGGAGGAGGTCAGTCAGGACATCATCCACCTCTACCGCAAGGCCCGGGACGAGTACTGGACCAAGGAGGAGTTTTTGGCCGCCGCCGCCCAGATTCCCGGGGTCTATGTTCCCTCTCTGTATGAAGTGACCTATGGACCGGACGGCACCCTGGCGTCGGTGACCCCGCTGGAGGAGGCCCCGGCGGTGGTGACCAAGCGGATCGTCCAGGACTTCAGCCACAGCTATTTCCCGGTAAAGACCATTGTGCCCTCCACCGAGATCGTCCACGACCGGGTGATGCTGGAGCTCTTCCGGGGCTGCATCCGGGGCTGCCGGTTCTGCCAGGCGGGGTACGCCTACCGGCCGGTGCGGGCCCGGGACCCGGAAATCCTCATTCAGCAGGGCATTGAGGCCTGCAAGGACTCCGGTTATCAGGAGATGACCATGTCCTCCCTGTCTACCAGCGACTACCGGCCTCTGGAGCATCTGTGTGACGGCCTGCTGGAGTGGTGCGAGCCCAACAAGGTCTCTCTGTCCCTGCCCTCCCTGCGGGCGGACAACTTCTCCCTGGGCCTTATGGAGCGGGTGCAGCACGTGCGCAAGTCGGGGCTTACCTTTGCCCCAGAGGCGGGCACCCAGCGCCTGCGAGACGCCATCAACAAGAACCTCACCGAGGAGGAGATCCTCCGCTCCTGCCGCACCGCCTTTTCCGGCGGCTGGAGTAGCGTGAAGCTCTACTTTATGCTGGGCCTGCCCACCGAGACCGACGAGGATGTGCTGGGCATCGCCGACCTGGCGGAAAAGGTGTATCAGGCCTGGAAGGAGACCACCCCCAACCCCAAGCGGGGGGTGACCATCACCGTGTCCACCGCCTGGTTTGTGCCCAAGCCCCACACCGCATTCCAGTGGGAGCCCCAGATTTCCATGGAGGAGTATCAGCGGCGGGTCAAGCTGCTGCGGGACCACATGCGGGGCCGGTCCATCCGCTACAACTGGCACGACTCCCAGACCAGCTTCCTGGAGGCGGTCTTTGCCCGGGGCGACCGGAAGGTGGCCGAGGTGATCGAGACCGCCTGGCGCAGCGGCGCCAAGTTTGACGCCTGGAGCGAGGGCTTTGACTTTGACCGCTGGCTGGAGGCCTTCTCCGCCTGCGGGGTGAATCCGGCCTTTTACGCCAACCGGGTCCGGGACAAGGACGAGCGGTTCCCCTGGGACGTGACCTCCGTGGGGGTGTCCCGGCAGTTCCTGTGGCGGGAGCGGGAGCGGGCCTATGCGGCGTCCACCACCCCCGACTGCCGGACCCAGTGCTCCGGCTGCGGAGCCAATCACTTCTGTCCGGGAGGGAAATGCGATGCATAGACTGGCCTTTTCCAAGGCGGACACCGCCAAATTTATCTCCCATCTGGATCTGATGCGCACCTTTCAGCGCTCCTTCCTCCGGGCGGGCATCGCTATCAAGCATACCGAGGGATTCAATCCCCACGCCTTTGTCTCCATCCCCCTGCCCCTGTCGGTGGGATTCTCCAGCTCCTGCGAGGTGTTGGAGTGCCAGGTGCTGGACACTCCTCTGGACCAGGTGCCGGCCAGAATGAACGCCGCCCTTCCGGCGGGGATCACCGTCCAGCGCTGCTATGAGGGGACCCGGCCGGTCAAAGAGCTGGGCTTTGTCAATTATATCGTCACCATGGAGTATGAGGCGGGCGCGCCCTACGGCACGGAGAGCGCCATCCGGGATCTGCTGGCTCAAAAGTCCCTGGTGATGGAGAAGCGGAGCAAGAAGGCCAAGAGCGGCAAGGTGGAGGTGGATCTGATTCCACTCATCCGCCAGGCCACGGTGGAGGAGCGGCGGGATACCATCGCTCTGGACCTGATCCTGAAGGCCCAGAACCCCGGCCTGAATCCGGAGCTGATCATGGCGGCCATCCGCCAGCACTGTCCCGACGCCTCCCCGGATTACGTGAGCTATCACCGCCGGGCGGTGCTGGACGAGAACCTTCAGCTCTGGGAATAATCGGTGTCAAGCGGCGGAGCGCCCGGAGCGCTCCGCCGTTTTTTCATGCCTCCCGCAGAATGTCCTCCAGCAGGTCGTCCACCTGGGAATAGGCCAGCACCGCCTGCCGGATGCCCAGGTTGCGGGCCAGAAGGAGCTTTTTGCGGATGGAACCGGCGTCGTCGAACAGGACGAAGTGGGCGCCGTTGTCCCGGGCCATGTAGGTAAAGTAGTGGGCGCACAGCTGGTTGGAGAAAAAGATGGAGGGAGTCCGCTGCTCCAGCATGGCGCTCAGCGCCTCTCGGGACAGGGGGGTGCCCTGGCCGTCGGGGGAGGGGAGGAAGAAGTCCTCCGCCACCCGCTCCACCGCCAGCACCACCCGGCCCTGGCCGTACTGATTCAGTGCGTCCCGGAGCCGCTGGCTGAGAGAGCCGCCGGACAGGGCGGAGGAGATCAGCACCCTGGCCCCGGCGGTGTAGGAGCCGTAGCTCTCGGGCACGTAGAGGGGCCACCCCCGCTTTTGGAGCAGCTCCTCCAGCTCCCGGAGGATCTGGACCAGCAGCGGGAGGGGACGGCCCTCAAAGTCGCAGAGCACCCCGGTAAAGCCCCGGGCGGCGCACTCCCGCAGCACCTCCTGACAGAAAGGACCCGGTTCTCCCCGACCGTCGAAACCGGCGCAGTCCACCGCCATCACCCCGCCCCGGATGGGGACGGGCAGACTGGCCCGGAACAGGTGGGGCCCGCCTCCGATGCGGTAGGCGGCATGGGCTACCGGCAGCCCAAAGCGGAGGGCCGCCCGGCTGTCTCCCGGCGGCGCGGTGAGGAGCAGGTCAGATTTTCCTTGCATATTCCAGCAACCCCCTTGTCCATGGGATGAGAAATGTGTATAATTCTATGCGGACCAAACCAGAAATAGACGAGGTGACACCATGGCCTTTCCCCTGACGGCCCACTGGGCCGGGCGGAGCATTTATGATATCGACCCCGCGGCCCTGGCCCGGCGAGGGATCCGCCTGCTGCTGGCCGACCTGGACAATACCCTGGTGCCCTACGGGGTGCCGGAGCCCACGGAGCAGGTGCGGGAATGGACGGCGGCGCTGGAGCGCCACGGCGTCACCCTGTTCGTTCTGTCCAATAACCGCCATCCGGAGCGGCCCGGCCGCTTTTCTCGAGCTCTGGGGGTCCCCTTTATCGGCCACGCCGGAAAGCCAAAGCCGGGCTCTTTTTACAAAGCCATGGAGCAGATGGGCCGCACAGCGGAGGAAACCGCCATTGTGGGAGACCAGATCTTTACCGATATCCTGGGGGGGCGGAACGCCGGGGTATTCACCCTGCTGGTGGAGCCCATCCGGCTGGCGGGCAATCCGGGGCGCTATCTGCGGTACGCCGTGGAGTGGCCCTTCCGCGCCCTGACGAAAAGGAGAACAAAACCACTATGAGCGCAAAATTTGGCCCGGCGGGCAACGCCGAGTCCTTTCCCTATAAATCCTCGGCGGAGGCCCCCCGCTGGCTGGCCGGACTGGGGCTGGACTGCTATGAGTACCAGTGCGGCAAGGGGGTCAACGTGGGGGAGGAGACCGCCCGGAAAATTGGGGCGGCGGCGCGGGAGGCGGGCATCGCCCTGTCCCTCCACGCCCCCTATTTTATCAATCTGGCCAACCCCGACCCGGACAGCCTGAAAAAGACCATCGGCTATATCACCGCCGCCTGCCAGGCGGCGGACTGGATGGGGGCCACCCGGGTGGTGATCCACTCCGGGGCGCTGATGAAGCGCACCCGCCGTCAGGCCCAGGACATCGCCCTGCACTCCCTGAAAGAGGTGGTGTCCGCCTGCGACGGCGCCGGGTACGGCCACATAACCCTGTGCCCGGAGACCATGGGCAAGATCAACCAGCTGGGGGATCTGGACGAGGTGCTGGAGCTGTGTACGCTGGATGAACGGCTCACCCCCTGCGTGGACTTCGGCCATCTGTACGCCCGCTCCCTGGGGGAGCTGGAGGGCCGGGAGGCCTGCGTGCAGATGCTGGACCGGATCCAGGCGGTGCTGGGGGAGGAGCGGGCCTCCCGCTTCCACAGCCACTTTTCCAAGATCCAGTTCACCCCCAACGGGGGAGAGAAGATGCACCTGACCTTTGCCCAGGAGGAGTTCGGGCCCGACCCCGCCCCCCTGATGGCGGAGGTGGCTCGCCGGGGCTGGAGCCCCACCTTTATCTGCGAGTCGGCGGGTACCCAGGCGGAGGACGCGCTGGTTATGAAACAGTTATATCAAGGGGCCCTGTAAGGCCGCTTATAGGAAGAAAGGAAGTCTTTTTGATGAATCATCTCAAGCAGATTGCCGCCAAGCTGGACGAGTATGGCCTGGACGCCATGCTGATCCTCAGCGATCCCGGGGAGTACTACGCCATTGGATTCCACGGCGAGGGCGCGGTGGTGGTGACCAAGGGCGAGTGCCGCTACTTCACCGACTCCCGGTATATTGAATCGGCGGAGAAGCAGGTGACCGGCGCCAAGGTGACCATGACCACCGCCTCTGCCGCCCAGAAGCCCCTGGTGGTCCAGGCGGTGGAGGAGCTGGGTATCCGGAAGATGGGCTTTGAGGACGGCTATCTGACGGTGGCCGCCTGGCGGGACTATGAAAAGGCTCTGCCCTGCGAGCTGGTCCCCGCCCAGCGGCTGCTCAACACCCTGCGGGCCTCCAAAGACCAGGAGGAGATCGCCCTGATGACCAAGGCCCAGGAGATCACCGACCAGGCCTTTGACGCCATCCTGAAATTCATCCAGCCCGGCATGACCGAGCGGGAGATTGCCGCCCGGCTCCAGTATGAGATGCTGTGCCGGGGCGCGGAGAAGATGAGCTTTGACCCCATCGTGGTGTCCGGTCCCAACGGCAGCCTGCCCCACGGCATCCCCGGGGACAAGCAGGTGCAGAAGGGCGAGTTTATCACCATGGACTTCGGCTGCAAGGTGGGGGGCTACTGCTCTGATATGACCCGTACCATCGCCCTGGGCGAGCCTACCGGGGAGATGCGGAAGGTCTATGACACCGTGCTGAAGGCCCAGCTGGCGGGTATTGCCAAGGCCAGGGCGGGCGTGCCCGGCAAGGAGATCCACAACGCAGCTGCCAAGGTCATCGAGGAGGCTGGCTACGGCCCCTACTTCGGCCATGGCTTTGGCCACAGCGTGGGCATCGAGATCCACGAGTCTCCCAACGCCAACAGCCGGGACGAGACTCCCATGCCCGTAGGGGCCGCCGTGTCCGCTGAACCGGGGATTTATCTGCCCGGAAAGTTTGGCGTTCGCATTGAGGATGTGCTCATTTATACCGCCGATGGCACCGTGGATCTGACCAAATCCCCCAAAGAACTGATTATTCTGTAAAAAGCCTTGCAAACAGGGGAATAATAGGGTAAAATAGCTTAGCTGAATTTATGAATACCTGTCTGGAGGATGAATACCAATGCCTACAATTACTGCCAGTGATTTCCGCAACGGCGTGACCTTTGAGATGGACGGTCAGGTCATGCAGGTGGTGGAGTTCCAGCACGTCAAGCCCGGTAAGGGTGCCGCCTTCGTTCGCACCAAGATGAAGAACGTCATCACCGGCGGCGTGACCGAGACCTCCTTCAACCCCACCGCCAAGTTCGAGCAGGCCTATGTGGAGCGCAAGGACATGGAGTACAGCTACAACGACGGCGATCTGTACTACTTCATGGACCCCGAGAGCTATGACCTGGTGCCCATCGGCTCCGAGATGCTGGGTGACAACTTCCGCTTTGTGAAGGAGAACATGGTGTGCAAGATCAACTCCTACAAGGGCAAGATCTTCGCCGTGGAGCCCCCCACCTTCGTGGAGCTGGAGGTCAGCGAGACCGATCCCGGCTTCAAGGGCGACACCGCCACCAACGTGACCAAGCCCGCCACCCTGGAGACCGGCGCCGAGATCAAGGTGCCTCTGTTCATCAACCCCGGCGACAAGATCAAGATCGACACCCGTACCGGCGAGTATCTGGAGCGCTGCAAGGCCTGAGATTGCCTGCTGACGAAAAGGAGAGCGTGCTATGACGATTTCTGAGAAGGTCGCATACCTGAAGGGCCTGGCCGAGGGCCTGAACATCGACACCGAGAAGTCCAAGGAGGGCAAGCTCATCTCCGTGATGATCGGCATCCTGGAGGAGATCGGCATGTCCATCGAGGACCTGGAGGAGAGTGCCGAGGCCCTGGGCGAGGAGATCGACGCCATTTCCGACGACCTTTCCGACGTGGAGAAGGTCGTGTATGACGACGAGGATGAGGACGACGACGAGTGCGGCTGCGGCTGCGACGACGACGATTTCTTTGAGGTGGAGTGCCCCAACTGCGGGGAGACTCTGATGATCGACGAGTCCGTGCTGGAGGAGGGCGTGATCCAGTGCCCCGGCTGCAAGCAGAAGTTTGCGCTGGACCTGTCCGACGAGTGCGGCTGTGAGGACGACGACTGCGGCTGCGGCTGTGGTTGTGAGGACCACCACGAGGAGTAATCCGAATATGAAACGAGAGGGATGGCAGTTGGCCATCCCTCTTTTTTGATATATTTGTGAAAAATGGCAGATCCCATCCCTTGCGTGTCCGCCTTGTATCGTAGTATAATGAAGCGGCCGATTAGACTTGTTTAACTTTTGATAGGGCGGATGGAAAAAGCATGAACACGGAAGAGAGAAACAAGAGTCAACAGACCCTGGAGGAGGTACTTCCCGGTCAGCGGGGCACCATTCTCCGGGTGGGCAATGAAAACGGGCCGGTGAAGCGCCGGCTGGTGGATATGGGACTGACCCCCGGCACGGAGGTGACGGTCCGCAAGGTGGCCCCCTTTGGGGACCCGTTGGAGCTGAATCTGCGGGGCTATGAGCTGTCCCTGCGGAAGGCGGACGCGGCTCAGATCCTCATCGCCACCGGCGAGGAGGGGGAGCGGCGAGCTAGGGCGCGCCGCCAGCGCATGGGTATGGTGCAGCATATTCCGGACGAGGAGACGCTGCGCCGCATGGACGCCGACCACGCCCACGAGGCGGCGGAGCACGGCGGGGAGCCGGATTACGCCAGCCACGACACCCGGGAGATGAAGCTGGCCCTGGTGGGCAACCCCAACTGCGGCAAGACCACCCTCTTTAACGCCCTCACCGGCTCCAATCAGTATGTGGGCAACTGGCCCGGCGTGACGGTGGAGAAGAAGGAGGGCAGGGCGGAGGTAGACGGCAAGCCGGTGACGGTGGTGGATCTGCCCGGTATCTACTCCCTGTCCCCCTACTCCATGGAGGAGATCGTAGCCCGGGACTTCATCGTGGGGGAGCGGCCCGACGCCATCATCGACATCATCGACGCCACCAACATCGAGCGCAATCTGTACCTCACCGCCCAGCTGCTGGAGCTGGAGCGGCCTATGGTGATTGCCCTGAATTTTATGGACGAGGTGGAGCGGCACGGGGATAAGATCGACGTGGAGGGGCTGTCCCGGTCCCTGGGCGTGCCCGTCATCCCCATTACCGCCCGGTCGGGGAAGAATATTCAGGAGCTGCTGGAGGTGGCCCACAATCAGATGCACGTGGGGGTCACGGTGGAGCCCGATGATCTGTACGACGGCTTCACCCACCAGATCCACCACAAGGTGGGCGAGCTGATCCACGACAAGGCCTACGCCGCCCATATCCCCGCCCACTGGGCCTCCATCAAGCTCATTGAGGGGGACTCCCTGGTGGAGCAGGCGCTGGGCCTGGACAGCGGCACCAAGGAGAAGCTGGAGGCGGTGTGCCGGGAATATGAGGGGGCTTATGACCTGGGCGACCGGGAGACCCTGATCGCCGACGCCCGGTATCAATTTATCCAGAAGGTGGTGGAGGGCTGCGTCAAGCGGGGCAGGCCCCTGGGCGCCCCGACCCTGTCCGACCGGGTGGACGCCATTGTGACCCACAAATTCCTGGCCATTCCAGTCTTTATGCTGATGATGCTGGCCATGTTCGCCCTTACCTTCGGCCCCGGTCAGGTGCTGGCCGACGGGGTGGATACCCTCATCGGCGGCTATTTCGCCCAGTGGGTGCGGGGTGTTCTGGCCGCCGCCGGTACCGCCCCCTGGGTGGAGGCCCTGCTGGTGGACGGCGTGATCGCCGGCGTGGGGGGCGTGCTGACATTCCTGCCCCAGATCGCGATTTTGTTTCTGTTCCTCTCCTTCCTGGAGGACTCCGGCTACATGGCCCGGGCGGCATTCATTATGGACCGGCTGCTGCGCCGGTTCGGCCTGTCCGGCAAGGCCTTTATTCCCATGCTGATGGGCTTCGGCTGCACGGTGCCCGCTGTCATGGGCGCCCGCACCATGGAAAATGAGAAGGACCGCCGCATGACCATCATGCTGGTGCCCTTCATGTCCTGCTCCGCCCGGCTGCCGGTGTACGGCCTGCTCACCGCCGCCTTCTTCCCCCGGTACGGCGGACTGGTGGTATTTTCCCTGTACTTCCTGGGGCTGATCTTCGCCATTATCTCCGGCGTCCTGCTGAAAAAGCTGGTGTTCAAGGGGGAGCCCGCCGCCTTCGTGCTGGAGCTGCCCCCCTACCGCCTGCCCACCCTGAAAAACATCGCCCTCCATGTGTGGGAGAAGGTAAAGGGCTTCCTGGTTAAGGCGGGAACCCTGATTCTGGCCATGAGCGTGCTGCTGTGGTTCCTCCAGACCTTCGGCGTGGAAAACGGGGCGTTCGGTATGGTGTCCAATGCGGAATACTCCATCCTGGGCGCCATCGGCTCCTTCCTGGCCCCTGTTTTTGTACCTTTGGGCTTCGGCACCTGGCAGGCGGCGGTGGCCCTCCTCTCCGGTCTGATCGCCAAGGAGATGGTGGTGTCCTCCATGAGCATGTTCTACGGCTTTTCCGTCACCGCCAGCGGGGCGGCCATTGCCGCCGCCCTGGGCGGTACCTTCCAGAGCCCCCTGGCCGCCTACTCCTTCCTGGTGTTCGTGCTGCTCTACGTCCCCTGTGTGGCGGCGGTGTCCACTATCCGCAAGGAGATGAACTCGGTGAAGTGGACCCTGGCCTCCATTGGCTGGCAGCTGTGCGCCGCCTGGCTCGGGTCCTTCCTGGTGTACCAGATCGGCTCTCTGTTTTTGAGGTAAGCTTATGCTGAAAATTGCCATCTACATCGGGGTAGCCGCCCTCATTATCTGGGCGGCGGTCTACCTCATCTACCGGTTCCACCAGAGTCTGAAGGGGAAACGGGGCTGCGACTGCGGCGGCTGCTCTAGCTGTCCCCATACCTACTGCCGCCACCGGAAAACGAAATAAAAGGAGGAGCTCTCATGGACGAGCAGCGCAAACAGCTTCAGGACTGGATCAGCCAAAGCGGAAACATCGTCTTTTTCGGCGGGGCCGGGGTGTCCACCGAGAGCGGCATCCCTGATTTCCGCAGCGTGGACGGGCTGTATCACCAGCAGTACCAGTACCCGCCGGAGACCATTTTGAGCCACACCTTTTTTGAGGATAATCCGGAGGAGTTTTTCCGGTTCTACCGCAACAAGATGCTCTTTCCCCATGCCAAACCCAACGCCGCCCACTTGAAGCTGGCGGAGCTGGAGCGGACGGGCAAGCTGCGGGCGGTGGTGACCCAGAATATTGACGGACTGCACCAGGCGGCGGGCAGCGCCACCGTCTATGAGCTTCACGGCTCCGTTCACCGCAATTACTGCATGAAGTGCCATCAGTTTTACGATCTGGACTTTATGATGAAGGGTGAAGGCGTGCCCCGCTGCCCGGTGTGCGGCGGCACCATCAAGCCCGACGTGGTGCTCTATGAGGAGTCGCTGGATCAGGAGACCATCGAGGCTGCCGTGCTGGCCATTTCCCGGGCAGATATGCTCATCATCGGCGGCACCTCTCTGGCGGTATACCCGGCGGCGGGGCTGATCCGCTACTACCGGGGGAAAAAGCTGACCCTCATCAACAAGAGCCCCACCCCCTACGACAGGGAGGCCGATTTGGTGATCAACGCTCCCATCGGAGAAGTGCTGGGGGCCATTCAAGTATAACAGAAGGGCGTCCTTGGGACGCTCTTTTGTTTTTATTGAAAAACGATAAAATAAGTGGTATACTCTCCCCAAAGGGGGAGATACCATGGAAAAGACTGCCGTGCAGAAGCTGGCGGGGGCACTGAAGGTGCTGGTAAGCATCACGTTTGTATGCAATTTGCTGGTGCTGCCGCTGCTGGCCGGGCTGGCCCGGCTGAGGAGCCTGGAGGAGCTGACAGCGGGTATCAGCTATTTTGGGGCGGAAGGAGAGAAGGGCGGCATAATTATCCTGCGGCTGGCGGCCTATTTTCTGGCCTCCTGGCAGGAGATCTGGCTGTTGGAGGAAACCTACGCTCTGGTACTGACAGCCTTTTTATTGTTCTGCGGCGTGTGTACCGCTGTAGTGCTGTGGCAGGCCCGGCGGGTGCTGGACACGGTGCTGGAGGGCTTGCCCTTTCAGGAGAAGAACAGCAAAAGCCTCCGCCGCTCAGCGGTGTGTAGCTTCCTCATCTCCGCCGCTGCTCTAGTGCGGCTGATCTGGGGTCTGGCGTACTACCGCACCATTGAGCCGCTGCTGTCCTATAACGCCCTGTTTGTCCCTGTATTCTTTATGGCGGGGCTGCTCTGCCTGGTGATGTCTGCCCTGTTCCGGCAGGCAGCGGAGCTGAAGGCGGAAAACGATCTCACGATTTAGGGGGTGGAGCCATGCCGATCATAGTCAATCTGGATGTGATGATGGCCAAGCGGAAAATGAGCCTCAACGAGCTCTCCGCCAAAGTGGACATCACCCTGGCTAACCTGTCCATCCTGAAGAATAATCACGCCAAGGCGGTGCGCTTCACCACCCTGGAGGCCATCTGCAGAGCGCTGGACTGCCAGCCTGGGGATCTGCTGGAGTATGTGCCGGAGGAAGGGGCGAATTCTGAAACTTAGGGATGCATCTGTTCCGGGAGTATGGTATAATCGGGGCCGGTAAACTATGTAACAGGGAGGAACCGGGATGAAGCAAGATATGATCCTTATCTTAGACCTGGGCAGCGACCAGAACGCCCAGCTGGCCCGCGAGATCCGGGCGCTGGGGGTGTACAGCGAGATCCATCCCCACGACATTACGCTGGAGGAGCTCCATGCCCTGCCCAATGTAAAGGGCATCATTCTCAACGGCGGCCCCAACCGTGTGGTGGACGGGGTGGAGATTGACGTCTCCAAAGATATCTACAACTGCGAGGTGCCGGTGCTGCTGGCCGACCACAAGGGGGACGCCCCCTGGCCGGAGGACCTGGAGGCGCGCAAGCAGGCGCTGTCCAACTTTATCTTTGGCGTGTGCGGCGCGCAGGCCAACTGGAATATGGAGAACTTTATTGCCGACCAGATTGAGCTGATCCGCCGCCAGGTGGGGGACAAGAAGGTTCTGCTGGCCCTCTCCGGCGGCGTGGATTCCTCCGTTGTGGCCGCCCTGCTGATCAAGGCGGTGGGCAAGCAGCTCACCTGCGTTCACGTCAACCACGGTCTGCTCCGCAAGGGGGAGCCTGAGCAGGTGGTACAGGTGTTCCGCCATGAGATGGACGCCAACCTCATTTATGTGGACGCGGTGGACCGCTTCCTGGACAAGCTGGCCGGTGTGGCCGACCCGGAGCGCAAACGCAAGATCATCGGCGAGGAGTTCATCCGGGTCTTTGACGAGGAGGCCCGCAAGCTGGAGGGGATTTCCTTCCTGGGTCAGGGTACCATTTACCCCGATATCATTGAGTCCGGCACCAAGACCGTGAAGGCGGTCAAGAGCCACCACAACGTGGGCGGGTTGCCGGAGGATCTAGATTTCGAGCTGGTGGAGCCGCTGAAGATGCTCTTCAAGGACGAGGTCCGTGCCTGCGGCAAGGCCCTGGGCCTGCCGGACAACATGGTGTACCGCCAGCCCTTCCCCGGCCCCGGCCTGGGTGTGCGATGCCTGGGTGCCATCACCCGGGATCGGCTGGAGGCTCTGCGGGAGTCCGACGCCATCCTCCGGGAGGAGTTTGCCAAGAACGGCCTGGAGGGCAAGGTGTGGCAGTATTTCACCGTGGTGCCCGACATCAAGAGTGTGGGCGTCCGGGACGGCAAGCGTGCCGATGAGTGGCCCGCCATTATCCGGGCAGTCAATACCGTGGACGCCATGACCGCCACGGTGGAGGATGTTCCGTTTGCCCTGCTCCAGCATATCACCGACCGCATCACCCATGAGGTGAAGGGCATCAACCGGGTTCTGTACGACCTGACGCCGAAGCCTACTGGCACCATCGAGTGGGAGTGACCTGAAAAATCCGCGAAGCATTGCATTGCAATGCTTCGCGGGTTTTTTGCGCTTTTTTGCAAAACAAAAATGTGTCATTTCTCTTGACAACTAATAGCATTAGTTTTAAGGAGGAAATGGAATGAGTGCGAAAGGGCTGACGAAAGACCTCATTCTGGCGGAGGCGGTGGCCTGCATGGAGAGCACCGGCCAGCCGGTGGTCTCGCTGCACGAGGTGGCGAGAAGGCTGGGGGTAAAGACGCCGTCTCTTTATAATCATATCAAAAACACAAAAGAGCTGCGGTATGAGATCTTTCAGTATGCCATCGGCCAATTTGTGGCCAACCAGCGGGCGGCAACGGCAAACAAGCGAAAGGACGAGGCGGTAAGGGCGTTTGCGGAGGCGTATCACACCTTTGCCACCGAAAACAAGGGACTGTATCGGCTGATCATGTCCATTCCCTCGGAGGAGGATGAACGGGCGAAAGAGGTGGCCATTCCGCTGCTGGAAACGGTGGTGGAGATTCTGACGGACTACGGCCTGACAGAGGAGAGTGTGGCCCACTGGCAGCGGGTGTTCCGTGCCATTCTGCACGGCTTTATTTCGGAGGAGGATTTGGGATACTTCTACTATTACAAATCCATTGATCTGAAAAAAAGCCGGGATATTGCCGTACAGTGTTTTCTGGACGGCCTGCATGCGGAACTCGGAGACAAGTATCGGAATTCAGAGGAGTAAGCCATGACAAAAGACAACGAATTGTTTACATCCATGCCTGTGGGCAGAGCGGTGGCCAAGCTGGCCGTGCCTACAGTGGTCAGCCAGATCATCGTCATTCTCTACAGCCTGGCGGACACCTTTTTCATCGGACAGATCGGCGACCCGAACCAGATTGCCACCCTGTCCATCACCTTTCCCATTTATACCCTGCTGACCGCCGTGGCCAATCTGTTCGGCATCGGCGCCAACAGCGTCATTGCCAGGAGCCTGGGACAGAATGATGAGACCACCGCCAAAAAGGCGTCCGCCTTTTCCTTCTGGGCCAGCATTGCCCTGACCGCGGTTTTGTCAGTGCTGCTGGCCGTATTCATGCAGCCCATTCTGCTGTTTTTCGGCGCGGACGAGTTTACTCTGGGCTTTACCACCGACTATCTGTTCTGGGTGTTTGTCATCGGCGGGATTCCCACGGTGGCGGGGCTGGTGCTGGGGCACCTGGTCCGCTCGGTGGGAAAGACCAAGGAGGCCGGCATCGGACTGACCATCGGTGGCGTCATGAATATTATCCTGGACCCTGTCTTTATTTTTGTGTTTGAGATGGATGTGGCCGGTGCGGCGGTGGCCACCATGCTCTCCAATGTAATCTCCATGCTGTACTTTTTCGTGGTGCTGGCAAAGCTCAGAAAGAGCAGCGTGCTGACGTTGGCGCCCAGGTATGTCTCTCTGGAGAAGAAAGTGGCCTGGGGGACTCTGTCGGTGGGATTTCCCGCTGCCATTTCGGTACTGCTGGTCTCTGTCTCCATTATGCTGCTGAATGGTCTGCTGCTGAGCCATGAGAACGGCAATATCCTGTCCGCCGCGTACGGCGTGACCTCCAAGTGCGGCACCATCGCCCTGCACATCAGCATCGGCATTGCCCAGGGCGTCATGCCCCTGATCGGCTATAACTACGGCGCGAAAAACCACAAGCGGGTGCATGAGGCGTGCCGCCTCTCTTTCCTGATCCTGTTTATCTTCTCTCTGATCTTCCTGGTGATTGTGCAGCTGTTCCCTGGCACCATTGTCAGACTGTTCATCGACCATGCGCAGACCATTGAGGTGGGCAGCGTGTTCATGCGCTGCTGGTCCTGGTGCGTCATCGGCATGAGCCTGTTCAATATATATAACTCCATTTTTCAGGCGGTGGGGAAGTGGAAGACCTCGCTGCTGCTGGCAGTGCTCCGTCTGGGCGTGATCTTTTCGGTGCTGTGTGTGGTACTGAACGCCCTGTTTGGAGTAACCGGCCTGATGTGGGTGCAGGCCATTACCGATACCCTGTCCTGCCTCATCGCCATGGCGATGTACATCCGCTTCAAGAAATCCCTTGCCGGGGAGCTGGAGGCGGCGGCGAAGCCTGCCGCTCCGCCTGCAGCCGTCAACAGGGTCATTACCATCAGCCGGGAATTTGGCAGCGGCGGCCGGACCATCGGCAAGGAGGTGGCTGCCAGACTGGGCATTCCATGTTATGACAGCGAGCTCATCGAGAAGATCGCGGCGGAGAGCGGTCTGGCGAAAGAGTACGTGGAGCAGCACAGCGAATACGCCGCCTCCGACAGCCTGTATGAAAACGCAATGGCTGGACGGGAGCAGGATGGCCAGTCCGCGGCGGATAAAATGTGGCTGGCACAGAAAAAGGTCATTACAGATCTGGCGGAGGCGGAGTCCTGCGTCATCGTAGGCCGCTGCGCCGACTATATCCTCCGGGATATCGCCGACTGCCTGACGGTGTTTATCCACGCTTCCGATGAGCGGCGGGCGGAGCGGATCGTGTCCGTGTACGGCCAGCGGGAGGAATCTCCTGTTCAGCGGCTGCGGGATAAGGACAGGAAGCGGAAGGCCTATTATGAGCTTTACACCGGCACCAGCTGGGGCCAGGCGGATAACTATGAGCTGTGCCTGGACAGCAGGAAGATCGGTATGGAAGGCTGCGTCAACATGATTGCCCAACTATTCCAGCATGCCTGACAACAGAAAACCCGCGGCGCACCGGAAAATTCCGGGCGCCGCGGGCTTTATTGTGACAAGATGTGCCGGGGTTGTTACCGCGCCATACGGTAGATGGCGGCCACATCCTGGGCGGTGAGCGGCTTTACAGTGCCCAGGGGCCTGCCGCCCACGGCCTGGATGCAGCTTTCCGCCATCTGCTCCAGCTGCTCGTCAGTGGGGGAGATGCCCAGTTCACTCAGGGAAGTGGGCAGTCCGATGGAACGGAAGAAGTCCTCCGTGGCCTGGATCCCCCGGAGGGCGGTCTGTTCCATCCCCTCTCCCGGTCCAACCTGCATCGCACGCAGGGCAAAATGCATGAAGCGGTCCAGCCTGTTTTGGCAGACATAGCGGGCCCAGCTGCCCCAGATGGCGGTGAGGCCCGCGCCGTGGGCCACGTCGAACATGCCGCTGAGCTCGTGCTCCATCTTGTGGGTGGCCCAGTCGCCTCCATCGGTGCCGAAGCCGGTGAGGCCGTTGTGGGACAGGCTGCTGGCCCACATAATCTCCGCCCGGGCGCGATAGTTCTCGGGGTGGTCCTTCAGCACCAGAGCGTTGCGCAGCACCGTACGCATCAGCGCCTCGCTGATGCCGTCGGTCAGCTCCAGATTGTCCCCGTGGTTGAAATAGCGCTCCATGGTGTGCATCAGAATGTCAGCGCATCCGCAGGCGGTCTGGTAGGCGGGCAGGGTCAGGGTCAGCTCCGGATTCATGACCGCAAAGGCGGGCCGGCACAGGTCATTGTTGCAGCCCCGCTTGAGCCCGCCCTCCTCCTTGGTGATCACCGAGGAGTTGCTCATTTCGCTGCCTGCGGCGGCAATGGTGAGTACCGCGCCGATGGGCAGACAGGCCTCCGGCTTGCGGGCTCCGGTATAGTAGTCCCATACGTCCCCTTCCGTGACGGCGCCGTAGCCGATGGCCTTGGCCGAGTCGATCACGCTGCCGCCGCCCACAGCCAGAATCAGGTCCACCTGCTCGTTCCGTGCCAGCCGGATGCCCTCATATACCAGGCTCAGCCGGGGGTTGGGTACCACCCCGCCCAGGGAGACATAGGCCACGCCTGCCTCCTCCAGAGACCGCTCCACCCGGTCCAGCAGGCCGGAGCGCCGGGCGCTGCCGCCGCCGTAGTGAAGCAGGACCTTCCGGCAGCCCTGCTCCCGGATCAGGGCGCCCACCTGCTCTTCCGCGCCCTTTCCAAATACGATTTTCGTAGGTGTATAATAAGTAGACAGGTTCATTTCCGGTTCCTCCAGTTCAACTGTTGCCTTGCAGGGAAATAGCCTCCAGCCCAAGCAGGGCGGACCGGGCCAGCAAGGCGGCCGCCAGGGGCAGGGCGGAGTCGTCGGTGCGGAAGTGCTCGTTGTGCCAGCAGGGATTCTCCGCCCCGGGGACGCCGGAGCCCAGCCAGTAGAAAAAGGCGGGGATCTGCTGGCCAAAGACGGCAAAGTCCTCCGAACCCATGTCAGGCCGGGGAGAGACCACCTTGTCCTGGCCCACCAGTCCTACGGCGGCCTTCCGGGCCAGCAGGGTCAGCTCCGGGCCGTTGACAGTAGCGGGCACGCCGGGGTGGAAGGCCACCTCCGCCGTGCAGCCATAGGCGGCGGCCACCCCCAGGGTCAGCTCCTTCAGCCGCTGCCTGGCCCGCTGATGGGCGGACTCCTGGTGGAAACGGATGCTGCCCGTCATGGTGAGAAGGTCGGGGACAAAGTTATCCGGCGTTCCGGCGCGGATGGAGAGCACCGAGCATACCAGGCTGTCCAGAGGGTCTGTGTCCCTGCTTACCACGGTCTGCAGGGCGTTTACCACCGCCGCTCCGGCCACGATCACGTCGGTACACTTGTGGGGGGAGCCGCCGTGGCCCGATTTTCCGTGGAGGGTGATGGTAAAATGGCTTTTACCCGCCATAACCGGCCCTTCCATCACCGCGATGGTGCCGGCGGGCAGCTCCGGGCGGTTGTGGAGGCCAAAGAGGTAGCGAGGCTTTTCCGGCAGCTTTTCCAGCAGGCCGTGGTCCAGCATGGCCTGGGCGCCCTGGGTGACCTCCTCCGCCGGCTGGAAGAGAAATACCACGCTGCCCGGCAGCGTGTCCCGCCGCTGGCACAGCAGACTGGCCGCGCCATAGAGACCGGCGGTGTGGAAGTCGTGGCCGCAGCCGTGCATCACCCCATCCACGCAGGACAGAGCGCCATCATGGGCGGCCTCCTGCTGGGCAATGGCGTCGATATCCGCCCGCAGGGCCACCGTGCTGCCGGGCTTTCCGCCCCGCAGCAGCGCCACAACTCCGGTCTCCATTCCCAGGTCCACCAGCTCCAGCCCCAGCTGGGTCAGCTTTTCCTGTAAAAGGGCGGTGGTACGTCTTTCCTGAAAGCTCAGCTCCGGGTGGCGGTGCAGTTCGTCTTTGAGGGCCTTCAGCGCTCCGCTCATGGCCTGGGCCTGATCCAGCAGTTCCACGTCATCCCATCCTTTCCGTCTTGCGGGCAGCTGCCCGTTGTTATATAATGAAAAATCATCTTTCATACTATATTGCAAATGCTCCGGTATTGCAAGAGAGAAAATGGGGTGAGCGCTACGCGGACGCAGGCAACAAACGATTTTTCACAGGGCGGCATGGCCCGCAATATCATCCATATGGCGGTTCCCATGACGGTGGCTCAGCTGATCAACATTCTCTACAATGTGGTGGACCGGATGTATCTGGGCCGCCTGCCCGGCCACCTGGCCCTGACGGGGCTGGGTCTTTGCCTGCCCATCATCTCCATTCTGATGGGCTTTGCCAACCTGTGCGGCATGGGCGGCGCGCCTTTGTGCTCCATTCACCGGGGCAGGGGGGAGACGGATGAGGCCGAGCGGATCATGGGCAACTCCTTCACCCTGCTGATACTGTTCGGGCTGAGCCTGACCGGCCTGTGTCTGGCCTTCCGGCGTCCCATCCTGTACTTATTTGGCGCCAGCGACCTGACCTTTCCCTACGCCAACGACTACCTGACCATCTATATTCTGGGCACCGTTTTTGTCATGGTGGGCCTGGGCATGAATCCTTTCATCAATTCCCAAGGGTTCAGCCGGATGGGGATGATGACGGTGACGGTGGGCGCGGTGGTGAACATCGTTCTGGACCCCATTTTCATCTTTGGGATGGGCATGGGCGTGCGGGGAGCGGCGCTGGCCACAGTGATTTCTCAGGGGTGCTCGGCGGTGTGGGTGCTCCGGTTTCTCACCGGCCGCCGGGCCATCCTGCGGCTGAGGCTGTCGGCTCTGCGGCTTCACGCCGGGCGGGTGAAGCGGATCTTGTCCCTGGGCTCCTCCGGCTTTGCCATGTCCATGACCAACAGCCTGGTCCAGGTGCTGTGCAACGCTACCCTCCAGGCCTGGGGCGGGGAGCTGTATGTGGGCGTGATGACGGTGATCAACTCCATCCGGGAGGTGATCTCTATGCCGGTGCAGGGGATCACCAACGGCTGCCAGCCGGTGCTGGGCTACAACTACGGGGCCGGGGAGTACCGGCGGGTGCGCCAGGGGATCCGCTTTACCACGGCGCTGACCATGGCCTATTCCCTGGTGGTCTGGCTGTTGGTGCTGCTCTTTCCGGAGTTTCTCATCCGTACCTTCAACAATGAGCCAGATCTGATTGCTGCCGGAATTCCGGCATTCCGCATCTATTTCGCCACGTTCTTTTGCATGTCCTTTCAGTTTATCGGCCAGTCGGTGTTTGTGGGCCTGGGCCGGTCCAGGCAGGCGGTGTTTTTCTCCCTGCTGCGCAAGGCCTTTATCGTGGCGCCCCTGACCCTGCTGCTGCCGGCTCTTGGCCTGGGGGTGGACGGGGTGTTTCTGGCCGAGCCGATCTCCAACGTGGTGGGCGGCCTGGCCTGCCTGCTGACCATGTATGCGGTGGTTTACCGGCCGTTGGGAAAAATGAAGTCGTGAGCCGCGCGGGACGCTTTTGGGAGCGTCCCGCGTTTTTTTCGGATGGGTGAGATTTTTTGGCCCTCCGGCGGGTATTCCTAGTGAAAGGCCTTTCACAGACCAACATGAAGAAAGGGAGTTCCCATGACGGATGAGACATTTGAACGGGCGGCCCGGATGTTTGGCGACATGCTCTATCGGGTGGCCTACCACGCGCTGAAAAATCGGGCGGACGCGGAAGATGTGGTCCAGACCGTGCTGCTCAAACTGTACCAGCAAACAGACGGTTTTGAAAGTGAGGCGCATCTGAAACACTGGCTTTTGCGGGTGACGGTAAACGAGAGCCGGAAGCTGCTGCGCTCCTTCTGGCGCCGCCGGACCGTGTCCCTGGAGGAGCGGGACGAGGGGTGTTTAGAGCCGGACAGCCGGAAAGACGAGGTGTTTGAGGCGGTAATGGCGCTGGACGCCAAATACCGGCTGAGCATCTACCTCTATTATTATGAGGGCTGTTCCGTCAGAGAAGCCGCCGCGGCCATGGGAGTCAAGCCGTCCACCGTCCAGACCTGGCTGCAGCGGGCCCGGGACCGACTGCGGAAAACCCTGTCCGACGAGGAAGAAGAGGAGGGGAACCTATATGTTCGACCCAAACGCATACCGTGAAACATGCTCGGAGCTGCGCCTTTCCGAGGAAAAATTACAGGAGGTTATTCATATGACAGAGCAAACCAGCCGCAAAACCGGCCGCCGCCCCCTGCGGGTGGGCCTGATTGCCGCCGCGCTGTGCGCCCTGCTGGCCGTTTCGGTCAGCGCCGCCAATCCCCAGGTGCTGGAGGGACTGGTGGCGACGATCCGTTCCTCCTTTACGGTGGGGGAGTACCGGGAGGAGCTGGTGATGGAGGACGGCGTGCAGCTTACCGCCCTGCGCTTTCCCGAGGTGACAGCAGAGGAGCGGGACGGCCGTACGGTGCTCACCGTGGACGGGCAGGAAATGGATATTACCGACGCCATGGCCCGGGATGGTACCTATACCTGGACCTATGAGGACGAGGGAGCCAAAGTCAGTGTACAGGTATATCTGGATGAGCAGGGCGCGCTCCAGACCATTACCAATGTGGCCCCGGCGGAGGGAACCTGGGAGATGGGAGCTTCCCTGGTGGGTGAATGCAGTGAGGAGACCCCGGCGGAGTAACCGGAGAGCAATGATTGCAAGAAGCTGAAGCGGGGCACTTTCTGACGCTGCCGGACAGGCCTCGGCAAGAGACGGGACCATTTCTTCCCGATGGAAGGGGAGGGGTGGTCCCGTTTTTGCGTGCGGGCGATGCTCCGGTTTTTCTTGCCGGAGAACGGGAAAACTGCTATACTGTATCTTGTGATTTTATGTCCGGCCAGCCGGGCGTGGGAGGTTCTTCCATGAAACTCATGGTTATCGACGGCAATTCCATCATCAACCGGGCCTTTTACGGCATCCGTATGCTTACCACCAAGGACGGACAGCCCACCAACGCGGTGTACGGCTTTGTCAATATCCTGCTCAAGCTGCTGGAGGAGGAGAAGCCGGAGGCCCTGTGCGTCACCTTTGACCGGAAGGCCCCCACTTTCCGCCATCTGGCCTATGAGGGTTACAAGGCCCAGCGGAAGGGAATGCCGGATGAGCTGGCCGCCCAGCTGCCGGTTTTAAAGGATGTGCTGGAGGCCATGAATATCCCCCGGTATGAGATGGACGGCTGGGAGGCCGACGATCTCATCGGCACCATCTCCGTCAAGGATACCGCCGCCGGGTGGGATACGGTTATCGTCACCGGGGACAAGGACTCCCTCCAGCTGGTCACCGATACCACCCGGGTGAAGCTGGTATCCACCCGTATGGGTCAGACCACCACCAAGGAGATGACGCCTGAGACCTTCCGGGAGGCCTATGGCTTTGACCCCATCCACATCATCGACCTGAAAGCGCTGATGGGGGACGCCAGCGACAATATTCCGGGCGTCAAGGGCATCGGAGAAAAGACTGCCATGGATCTGATCCAGCGGTACCAGAGCGTTGCGGCTATCTACGAACATCTGGACGGGGTGGAGGCCAAGCCTGCCGTATTGAAGAAGCTGGCGGAGGGGGCGGACCAGGCCAAGCTGTCCTACGACCTGGCCACCATCCACACCGACGCCCCTATTGACTTTACCCCGGAGGCCAATATACGGCAGGAGCCCAACGTCTCCGAACTGTATCAGCTGTTTTTGAAGCTGGAATTCAACAAGCTCATTGACAAGCTGGGCCTGAAAGCCCCCCAGGGGGAGGTGCAGCAGCAGGAGGAGTTTACCGGGACCTGTACCAGCGAGGATGTGACCGACCGGACCCGGGCGGAGGAGCTGCTGGCGCTTTGGAGGACAAAGGACAGCGTGGATGTGCTGGCTCTGCCCAGTCTGGACGTGGTGGTGGTGGAGCACTGGGAGAACGAGCGGGACAGTCACGCCGCCATCCTCAGAGCCGATCGGCTGGAGGGGTACAATGACGTGCTAAAAGCCCTCTTCGCCCCGGATGTCAAGAAGAACACCCATGATGTAAAGACCCTGCTCTCCCGGCTGCTGGCCGAGGGCATTGTGGGGGGCGGCTTCGTCTTTGACACCGCCATCGCCGCCTATCTGCTGGCCCCCACCGACGGCGGCTATGAGCTGGAGACGCTGGGGATGCGGTGGTTCAACCACGAGTACCCCAAGGCCAAGGACACCTATCTGGCCCCCGACGCATTCACCCCCCTGAGCGATCAGGCGGCGGTGCTGGGCGCCTTCCTGTCCCACTGCGCCCTTATCGGGGCGCTGAAGGAGGCCATGGCCCCGCGGCTTGCCGAGCTGGGCATGGACAAGCTGTACTATGAGGTGGAGCTTCCCTTGTGTCCCGTGCTGGCCGAGATGGAACATTTGGGCATGCTGGTGGACCGGGGGGCGCTCACCGCCTTCGGGACCATGCTGGATGAGCGGATCAAGGCCGACGAGGCCCTGATCTACGAGCTGGCGGGGGAGAGCTTCAACATCAATTCCACCCAGCAGTTCGGCCACATTCTCTTTGACAAGCTGGGACTGCCCCCGGTGAAAAAGACCAAGACGGGCTATTCCACCAACGCAGAGGTGCTGGAAAAGCTGAAGGGCAAGCATCCAATTGTGGAGGCGGTGCTGGATTACCGGCAGCTGGCCAAGCTGAAGTCTACCTATGTGGACGGCCTGACCAAAGTGATCGCCCCCGACGGGCGGATCCACACCTCCTTCCAGAACACCGTCACTGCCACCGGGCGGCTGTCCTCCACCGAGCCCAATCTGCAAAATATCCCTGTCCGCACCGAGCTGGGAGCGGAGCTGCGGAAGATGTTTGTGGCCCCGGCGGGGAAGATGCTGGTGGATGCCGACTACTCCCAGATTGAGCTGCGGCTGCTGGCCCATATCGCGGGGGACGAGCACATGATCGCCGCCTTCCGCTCCGGGGAGGACATCCACACCGTCACCGCCTCCCAAGTGTTCGGGGTGGCCCCGGAGCAGGTCACCCATGAGATGCGCCGCCGGGCCAAGGCGGTGAACTTCGGTATTGTCTATGGTATTTCCGACTTCTCCCTGTCCCAGGATATCGGGGTCACCCGCGCCGAGGCCAAGGAGTATATGGAGAAGTATTTTGAGAAGTATTCCGGCGTCCGCGCCTATATGAGCCGGGTGGTGGAGCAGGCCAAGGCTGACGGCTATGTGTCCACCATCTTCGGCCGCCGCCGGTGGCTGCCTGAGCTGAAGTCCTCCAACTTCAATATGCGCTCCTTCGGGGAGCGGGTGGCCCTGAATATGCCTATCCAGGGTACCGCCGCCGACATCATCAAGCTGGCCATGATCCGCGTCCGGGACTGCCTGGCGGCGGAGGGGCTGGCGGCAAAGCTGGTGCTCCAGGTCCACGACGAGCTGATCGTGGAGTGCCCGGAGGGAGAGGCCGAGCGGGTCAAGGAGCTGCTGGAGCGGGAGATGGAGCGGGTGGTGGAGCTGGCCCTGCCCCTGATCGCCGAGGCCCACGCCGGCCGCAGCTGGGCGGAGGCCAAGGGCTGATAGGGGAGGGAAAGGTGATGACAGAGCTGCGGGCCGTTCCTCCGGAGGAGCTGGAGACCTGGTACACCAAGGAGCTGTGTACCGCATTCCCTCCCTGTGAGCAGAAGCCCCTGTCCGCCATCCAGGAGCTGATGGCTCAGGGGAGGTATGAGCTGTTGGGGCTGTATGACGGTCCTCTGCTGCAGGGCTACGCCACCTTGTGGAGCTGTCCGGAGTGTCCGGGCTATGTGCTGCTGGACTATCTGGGGGTGACGGCCGCCCGGAGAAACGGCGGGCTGGGCGGGCGGATGCTGGGTCTGCTGCGGGAGCGCTGCGGGTCCGGAACGGTTCTGATCGTGGAGGCAGAGGCCCCTGACTCCGGCGGGCCGCCGGAGGAGCGGCCCCTGCGGGAGCGGCGGCTGGCCTTTTACCGGCGGCACGGCTGTACGCCGGTGTATCTGAGCTTCAACTGCGGCCTGCTGTGCCAGGTGTTTGTGCTGGGGGAGGCTCCGGCGGACCTGGCCGCGCTGGGGAAGGCCCACCGGGCCATTTATGGCCCCTCCCGTAGAGATGTGGTTATAGACCCGCCTCCCGGCGCAATACCCCCTCAGCCCTATTGGATGGAACGCTGAGGAGCCATAGATAGAGAAGGAAAGGAGGCCTTTTGTGGCCATTCGGATTGTGTGTTTGTTGCTGGGTCTGGCCGCCGCCGTTGGGGGGATACTGATGCTGCTGCGGCCCGCCCTGTTTGCCCGCCTGGATGAGCTGTGGGAAAAGACGGCGTTTTATCAGAAGCTGGGAAAGCCGTCCGCGACCCAGGTGCTGGGCGTGGTCCTGCTGCTGGTGGGCATCGTGCTTTGTCTGGTCATGCCGGTGTCTCTGGCAGTCTATCTTGCGTCGTAAGGAGCGATTCCTGTGCAGTATAAGTTGGTCCCCATGGACAAGTCCCACCTGAGCCAGGTGGCGGCCATTGAGCGCATATGCTTTTCTCACCCTTGGTCGGAGGCCCTGCTGGAGCAGGAGCTCTACAACGATATGATCTCCCTGGTGGTGGCCGAGGGGGAGGACGGTACCGTGCTGGGCTACGGAGAGGTGCGTGCCATTTTGGACGAGGGCACCCTGGAAAAGATCGCCGTGGCCCCTCCCTTCCGCCGGCAGGGGGTGGCGGAGGAGATCCTGAAGGCCTACCTCCGGCTGGGGCAGGCCCATCTGGCCTTTCTCACCCTGGAGGTGCGGGAGAGCAACGCCCCCGCCATTGGTCTCTATGAGAAGCTGGGCTTTCAGGTGGTGGGCCGCCGGAAAAACTATTATCGGGAGCTTCATGAGGACGCCCTGCTGATGACCATTACTTTTTCTGAGGAAACGAAGGGAACGGAATGAATATTTTAGCCATTGAATCCTCCTGTGATGAGACGGCGGTGGCTGTGGTAAAGGATGGCCGTACCGTCCTGTCCGACGCCATCGCCTCCCAGGCGGATATGCACGCCATTTACGGCGGGGTGGTGCCGGAGATTGCCTCCCGCAAGCACATTGAGGCCATTGCCGCGCTGGCGGAGCAGGCCTTGGCCCAGGCGGGAGTGACCAGGGCCGATATTGACGCCGTGGCGGTAACCTATGCCCCTGGCCTCATCGGGGCCCTGCTGGTGGGTGTGAATTTTGCCAAGTCTGCCGCCTTTGGTCTGAATGTGCCCCTGATCCCCGTCCACCATGTTCGCGGACATATTGCCGCCAATTACATCACCCACCCGGAGCTGGAGCCGCCCTTTGTCTGTCTGTGCGTCTCGGGGGGAAACACCCTGATTGTGGACGTAAAGGATTATACCCGCATGGAGATTATGGGGGCCACTCGGGACGACGCGGCGGGGGAGTGCTTTGACAAGGTGGCCCGGGTGCTGGGGCTGGGCTATCCCGGCGGAGCCCCGGTGGACCGGCTCTCCCAGGGAGGGGATGACCGGCGGTATGAATTGCCCCGGGCCCATGTGGCGGACGCGCCGCTGGATATGTCCTTTTCCGGGCTCAAGACGGCTGTGCTCAACCTGGTCCACAATGCCCAGCAGAAGGGTGAGCAATTGGAGCTGAAAGACCTGGCGGCCTCTTTTTCTGCCGCTGTCAGCGATTCCCTGGTGCCCCGGGCCATGGAGGCAGCCAAATGCAAGGGATACGGCAAACTGGCGGTGGCCGGCGGCGTGGCGGCCAACTCCCGTATCCGGGCCGACCTGGAGCGGGCCTGCGCCGCATCGGGGGACAAGCTCTATCTGCCCCAGCTCTTCCTGTGCGGGGACAATGGAGCCATGATTGGCTGCCAGGGGTATTATGAGTATCTGGTCGGAGTCAGAGGCGGGATGGATCTGAACGCCTATGCCAACCGGGATATCCAAAAGGGCTGACTTAGGTCAGCCCTTTTGACGTGCAGGAGACAGCTCCAGGGGGTGCAAAGCCTGCTGGAAAATGTATTATGTAGACAGAGTGCAGGGGGATTTTGGTAAATAATTGGCTGAAAAAGGGGTGGAAAAAGCTGTGGATAAGTGAAAAAACTTCTGTAGTATGCGGGAAAACGAGTGTGGAAAAACGTGTGGATAATGTGGATAACTAATTGTAAACATAGTAATAATTTAATATTATGTAAATCAATAAGCGGAAAGCTCCTGCAAAAATGGGTTATAAATACCGGGAAAATCAAAGATTTCCGGTGTGTTTTTGGCTTGCCCGGTAGAGGGGGTGACGGCGAGACAGATGCGTGCTGGAAAAATAGGAGCGTCTGGCGTTTTGTGGTTTGCAGCTTGTCTGGCAAAACGGACGGAATTATACGTGCCGTATATGGGTTTTGAGGCAGCTGGGAGGGCGTGCAAAAAAATCTGAAAAAACTTTGAAAAAGCTATTGACAAATTGCTCCTCTATGCGTATAATATCGCTTGTGCTCGTGCTCGCGAGAGCGGCGCCAAAATAGCGGGATTGTGTAAGGGTAGCACAGCAGACTCTGACTCTGTATGTGAGGGTTCGAATCCTTCTCCCGCTGCCAAGCAAACCCCTGGAACCGTAATAGTTCCAGGGGTTTTTGTTTTTTCTAACCTTGCGTCTGTCGAGGGAGGTCATTTTGCACCACATAACGGGCGTTCAGGTCAATTTCGTTGAAATGCTTCTTCGGATTCCATACAATACAAATAGGTCAAAAGAGAAGGAAGCGGTATGAGGACGGACAAATGAGAATTGCCGTATGTGAAAACACCCAGGCCGCCGTGGAGCGGCTCCGGGGATGGATCGAACAATACTGCCTGCTTTATCAGCTTTCCGCGGATGTTCAGTGCTTCCTGACCGCGGAGGCTTTTTCCGGCTGTAAAGGAAGGTTCGACGTGGCCTTTGTGGGCTTTGGCGGAAACACAGGTTTCCTCCAGGCCAGAATGCTGCGGGAACGGGACCACAGCTGCCGGATCATTCTGCTGGACGACACCCAGCAGTTTGCGGTGCAGGGCGTGCGGATTCATTGTACGGATTTCATTCTCCGTCCGGTAGAGTTCCGGCATATTGTCCGGAGTATGGGCCTGGCTACGGCAGGGGGGATGCGATGAGTCGGATTCACCTCAGACGAAAGGCGGACTCTGTCCCCAAGGGGCAGCCGATGGAGCAGGCCCTCCACCGCCAGATGGCGTGGGCGGCGGGCACCGAGCAATTTCAGCACAGGGATCCGCTCTACCATGTGACCGAGAATTTTCAGCAGACCTTTGACGCGATGGGCCGCCGCCATGCGGCCCAGATCCAGGGCGAGACGCAGGAGAACGCCGGGGGGGAGCAGACAGGCCGGGAACCGGCTGAGGGCTTGGGGGATACCTCCTCCCGGGCTTTTTATGAGCGCTCCTCACCGGAGGACCAGGACATGCTCCGCCGGTTTTCCGAGAACGCCTTTCAGCGCGGCACCCTCTCGGGCGCGGTGCTCCAGGGCTCCAGCAAGATGATGCTGTTTTCCTGCCTGAAAAAGACCATCGGCCAGTCCCAGCCTACCCGGTGGCAGCAGCAGAAGCTCTTTGAAAAGAGCTCTCCCATCCGCAACGTGCCGGGGCATTCGCCCGACAAGGTGGTGTTCAACCGGGGCTTCACCGACAGCGCGGTGGGGCTTGTGGTGGATACCCTGCGGGATGCCCGGCGCACCGTAGAGGATATGCAGGGCCTGGTTCAGGGCAGTCTGAGCCAGACCGAAGGGGGAGCCTATGGGGCGGATACCCTGCGGACCATGTACCCCTTTCTGGATGACAGCCGGGAGCGGGAGCTGCTGGAGCAGTACCGGGGCCAGCTGAAGCAGACGAAGGACCCCAGGGAGAAGGCCGCCCTGCAAAGCGCCATTGCCCGCATGGAGGCGCTGGTGGGGAAGAAGGCCCAGATGAAGCAGGAGTTTATCAACAAGCTTCGTTTCCTCTCCGACCGGGCCACCGAGGCCTTGACGGTTTTTTCCCAGCCTGGGTTTTCCGCAGAGCTGGATCAGGCCCTGCGGAAGGCGACGGGGGCGGAGGAGCCGCCTCCGGACCAGGGAGAAGGAGGGGACGATGGAGCAGCGGAGTCAGGAGAAAACCCGCCAGACGGAGCAGACCCGGGAGACGGAGCGGCAGACCAGCCGGATTCCTGAGCGGGAACGGCTCAGCGGCGCCGGATATGTGATCCGGGCCGTAGTGGAGGGGGCGTCCCTGCTGGATATGCCCCCAGCTCGTTTGGAGGAACTGGCCGGTTGGCTGGGCAACCAGAACATGGCGGCTCTGCTGGAGGCCCAGGGAGGAGCCGTGGTGGAAGCCCGGTTTGTACTCCCGGAGGCAGCGCCGGAGACGGCGCCTTTTCCCGTCCCGGAGACAGAGCCTCTGATGACCGGGCCGCCCCAGGATGTGACGACAGGAGAGACGGCGGGGAGAGCCTTTGACCCGGCGGCGCTTTCCTTCTGAGGAGGTGGGTCCCATGGCGCAAGAGTTTGACGTGCCGCCTGACGGAGGGGCGGAGCTGGAGGCGCTGCTGCAGCATAGCGGCGTGGACTTTCTCCGGGATGGCAGCCGGTTTCGCCTGCGCTTTTCCAGCCGGGGCTGCACCTGGCAGACGGTTTGCGACTGTCAGGGCCAGCGGGTGCTGATCTACGGCGTTCACCCCACCCCCGTGACCCATCCGCAGCAGGCCCTGGAGATGTGCAGCCAACTCAACAGCCAGGTGGTGGAGGGCAGCTTTTTCCTTCAGGAGGGGCGGCTGATCTTCCGTACCAGCGCCCGGCTGACCGAACGCTTTGAAGCGCAGGCGCGCATTGCCGCCGCGCTGGAATATAACGCCGCCGTGCTCTCCCACTGGTGGGAGCGGTTGGCGGCGGGAGCCCAGGGCTCCCCTTTCCCATTGGAATCCAGGCGCAGTTCCGCCGTGCCTTTGGATGATACCTTATAATAAGCAATTTTTATCAATAGAAAGGAGGGGCGCTTCACGTCTGGCCCCCAGCCAATATGTGGCGTGAAGCAAAGACATGGCAGAGTATTTATCCCCGGGCGTTTACGTAGAGGAGTATGATTCCGGTGCCACGCCTATGCAGGGCGTCAGCACCAGCACCGCTGGCTTTGTGGGTCTGGCGGAGCGGGGGCCCATTATGGGCCAGCCCCAGCTGGTTACCAGCTTTGCCGACTACAAGCGGATGTACGGCGGCTACCTCAGCGAGGCCGGTTATGGCAGCAACCGTTTCCTGCCCTATGCTGTGGAGCAGTTTTTCAGCAACGGCGGCGCCCGGGCGTACATCATGCGGGCGGTGCCCGGCGATGCCAGAACCGGCAGCTGCGTCTCCGGTGTGCTGAAGATTTCCGCCTCCAACCCCGGCGCCTGGGCGGAGGATCTGCGGGTGGTGGTTTCCCCTGCCTCCAAGGCCAAGACCCAGGTCCTGGCGGTAAGCGGGGCTGACCTGACCCTGAAGAACGCCGACGGCTTCAACGCCGGCGATGTGGTGGAGCTCTATGACGGCAAGACCACGGCCTATGCCACCGTGAAAAACGTGCTGGACAAGGTGATCACCCTGGACGCCCCCTGCTCTCTGGATGTGGCCGACGCCAAGGTGGGCACCGTCAAGTACATCAAGACCTGTGAGATTACCCTCACCGTCCGCCTGGGCGAGAATGTGGAGACCTTTGAGAACCTCTCTCTCAAGCCTGACGCCCTGAATGACATCGTGGCCAAAACCGCCAAGTCCGACCTGATCACCGTGGAGGTGCTGGAGAGCAAGGCTGCCCCCGCGCCTGTCAAGGAGAAGGATAAGGACGGCAAGGAGATTCCCGCTCCCGCCCCCAAGGCGCCCTCCATCGTGCCGTTTGCCCTGTGCGGCGGCAACGGGGCCGACCTGGTGCTCACCCTGCAGGGCGGCAGCAACGGCTCTGTGCGCACTGCCACTCCTGACGCCTTCCTGGGCAAGGATGACGGCCCCGGCAAGCGCACCGGCCTGCAGGCCTTCCAGGAGAACGGCAATGTCTCCATCATGGCCATCCCCGGCGTCACCATGCCCGAGGTCCAGGCCGGTCTGGTGGGCTTCTGTGAGGGCAAGAAGAGCTGCTTCGCCATTCTGGACGTGCCCATGGAGCTGAAGAAGACCAACGATGTGGCCAACTTCCGGGATATGTACGACTCCACCTATGCCGCCATGTATCACCCCTGGCTGGAGATGTACGACGCCGGTTCCAAGCGTTCGGCCTATTTCCCGCCCTCCGGCGCCATGGCCGGCATCTATGCCCGCACCGACGTGGAGCGGGGCGTCCACAAGGCGCCCGCCAATGAGGTCGTCCGGGGCTGCACCGGCCTGTCCTGTGCCTACAATGAGGGCGAGCAGGACGTGCTCAACCCCATCGGCGTCAACCTGATCCGCGCCTTCACCGGCCGGGGCATCCGGGTGTGGGGCGCCCGCACCATCAGCTCCAACGGCCTGTGGAAGTATCTGAACGTCCGCCGACTGTTCATCTATGTGGAGGAGTCCATCAAGGCCAACACCAGCTGGGTGGTCTTTGAGCCCAACTCCACTGAACTGTGGGACCGTGTCACCCGCACCATCGAGACCTTCCTGTCCACCTGCTGGCGGGACGGCGCTCTGGCTGGCTCCACGCCCTCCGAGGCCTTCTTTGTGGAGTGCGGCCCCACCACGATGACCCAGGACGACATTGACAACGGCCGGCTGATCTGCCAGATCGGCATTGCCCCGGTGAAGCCTGCTGAGTTTGTGATCTTCCGCATCACCCAGAAGACCGCTTCTGAGTGAGCCGACCTCCTCCTAAACTGATACAGAAAGGACGAAAATAAGAATGGCCATCAATTATCCCTACAGAGTATTTCGATATAGGGTGGAGATCGACGGAATCAGCCGGGCGGGCTTCTCGGAGGTTTCCGGCATGAGCTCCTCCACCGACGCCGTGGAGTACCGCGAAGGCGACGACCTGCGCAACACCCCCCGCAAGCTGGCGGGCCTGACCAAGTTCGGTAACGTGACCCTCCGCTGGGGCGTGTCCGACGACACCGATTTCCTGGATTGGCTCTATTCCGTGGCTCCTACCAACAACGCCCCGCCCACCGGCATGGTGCGGCATAACGTGACCATTACCCTCATTGACGACGCCGGCAACACCGGTCCCTCCTGGCGGCTGATCAACGCCTGGCCCGTGGGCTACACCGTGCCCGACCTGAACGGTATGGGCGGCGAGGTGGCCATCCAGTCCCTGGAGCTGTGCCACGAGGGTCTGGAGCATACCCCCGGCGCTATGGCCGGTGCCGCTTCCACCATCTGAGTCTTATAACATCTCTACAGCCCACAGGCTTTTTTGCCTGTGGGCTGTGGGGAATCTCACCTAGGAGGACGCCATGCAGACCGAATTTGAATTTGAACTGCCCAAGGGCTATGTGGATCAGAATGGGGAGGTACATAAGCGGGGGGTCATGCGTCTGGCCACGGCGGCGGACGAGATCCTGCCTCTGCGGGACCCTCGGGTTCAGCAGAACTCCGGCTACCTTACCATCATCCTGCTCTCCCGGGTGGTCACCAAGCTGGGTACGCTGAACGGGATTGACACCCGGGTGATCGAGCGGCTGTTCACCATGGATCTGGCCTATCTGCAGGATATGTATCAGCGTATCAATATGTCGGAAATGCCCCACTACCAGCTGACCTGCCCCCACTGCAACCAGCAGTTTGAGGTACCGCTGGATTTTTTGCTGGGCTAGAGTGGGCTTCCGCGGAGAATGAAGGGCTTCCCATCCGGCGGGTCAGACCCCAGGAGCCGTCCCGGGAGGGCGCTGCCGCCTGGCAGGACCTTCCCCGACAGACGGGCAGCCCGCTGTCTCTGAAGCACACCCGGGGGGTGTCGCTCTACCCCCAGGAGCGCCTCTATCAGGAGATGGCGTTTCTGGCCTATTATCTGCACTGGTCCAACGAGGCGCTGATGGCTTTGGATCACTGGGAGCGGCGGCGCTGGTGCCGTGAGGTGTCCGCCATCAACAAAAAGCTCAGCGGCGACAACAACAAGACCTTTGAATTTCGGTAAAACGGCAGGTGAGACACTATGGCGAATGAGACAGGAATGGAGACAACGGTGCCTCTGGAGCCGTTGGAGCCGCTGCAGGCCTTCCGTTTTCTGATCAAAATAGGGGATGGCGAGCAAGTAGAGGCCGCGTTTGCCCGCTGCTCCGGTATCCGGATGCAGGTGGAGACCCTTCAGTTCCGCTCCGGCGACGACAGCCGGGGTGTGAAGGAGTATACACCAGTGTTTACCGGATATGCGCCGATCACCTTCAGCAAAGGTGTGGTGGGGGACTATGAATTCTGGAACTGGATTCTGGAGGCCTCTGCCAATGCCAGCAGCGGACCAAGGGGCAACAATCTGCGGCGCACCATTCATGTGTGCGGCCTGGATAAGTACGGAAAGACCAGAGTGGATTGGACCCTGAATCAGGCCATGCCCATTGGCTATGAGCTGTCAGAACTGGATGGCAGCCGCAGCGAGGTGCTGATGGAAAACGTCACCTTTGCCTTTACCGGACTGGAGCGGAACAGCTTCTCCCATGAGATCCCGGCAAAGAAGGCGCCGAGGCAAAAAGTCTCGCCCAGCCCCAAGCCCAGAAAAGAGATCAAACCGAGGCAAAGACCCAATCCGAGCCCGATTCCCAGGGCAAACCAGGGCGAGGAATGAGATAGTGATTTATCTTAAAGGCGGCGACAGGAAGGAGGAGAGAGCGGCATGGTACTTTCCGGCGCTTATTTTGACGTCTATCTGCTTGGCACGGGAGGCATCCTGCAGGGCGGCTTCTCCGCTGTGTCCGGCCTGGACATGGAAGTGGAGTACGAGGTCTATGCGGAGGGCGGGAGCAACTATCCCCGCTACTACTTCCAGAATGTAAAGCCCCAGCGCCTGATTCTGGAGCGTGGCGTGGTCACCACGGTGGACAGTGTTTCCATCCTGATGGGACTGGTGAACCAGGGCATGTCCATTCCGCTGTCAGGCACCATCATACTCAAGGACAGCTTTGGCTCCGCTCAGCGAACTTGGAGTATTGTGGGCGCCCACCTGGTCAAATATGTGGGCCCCCAGCTGAACAGCAACCAGGCCAGCGTGGCCGTTTCGCGGATTGAATTGATGCATAACGGGTGCTACTGATGGATTCCATTGCGGTGACAAAACCCAATATGGCAGTGCTCTCTCAGGAGAGACTGGCGCTGTCCCCCTTTGGCGCCCTGGCCCAGTCCTTTGCGGAGGTACTGATGGCCCGGGCAGGACAGGAGGAGGGATATTGGTCCTTTGTGCCTCTGGAGCTGCTTCAGGAGGCGGAAGAACCGCCTGTCTCGCCGGTTCCGCCGGCCCAGACGGTGCTCCAGTTCAATCTCAAGCTGGTGCTGGACGCCCTGCGGAAAGACAGACCGAATACAGAGTATCTGCGGGCCACCGAACGTATTGTGGAGCGTATTGTTCAGCGGCAGGAGGTTCAGCGGGAGGCGGCACGGTCCGCTCCAACGGCAGCCGCCGTTGTGGCGCCCGCTGCAACGGCCCAGGCGGCCCTGCGTTTCCAGCAGAACATCATGCAGACCCTGCATCAGACTTTTTTATTCCAGCGCCCGGATGGATATCGGACGGGTGAAGGGTTCCGGCAGCAGCCTGGAGCCGCAGCGGGGGAGACCGGGCGTCCTGGCCAGTTGGGGCAGAAGACCGCAGTGTTTACCCAGATGCTGCAGACTCTGCGGGAGGAGGGCAAATCCTTTCCCGCGCAGCAGGCGGCGGAAACCGCCCAACAGGGCGGCGCTCAGGCCGCCAAAAGATTGATACAGACGGCGGAACAGCTGGAGCGGAAGCTCCGGCAGAAAGATGTCCGTCCTACCAAAACGCAGACCATACAGCAGACACAGCATACGCCCGTATCTCAACATACGGGCCCCGAGCAAGGACATGATCTGCCGAAATTCTCTGCCCGACAGGGTGGGGAACCTACCGGCAGCCTACATACATTGGAACCGCCTTCTTTGAAGGAGCAGAGCGAGATAAGCCGTGCCGTGGAGCGTGCGGTGCGGACTGCGGAGACGTTGCTTCCGCAGATGGAGCCGCAGAGGCAGACTTCTGCCAAACCTCTGACGGAGCAGCCACCAGGAAAAGAAGCGCGGACGGTCACAGCCAAAGACATTCGAACGGTCATTCCTGACTCTGACAACCAGGAAAGCCGGCCTGAGCAGCACAGAGCCGATTTTCTTCCCAGTGAGGAGCTGACACACCGGCAGGAGGAGCCGGGCAGAGAGGCAACAGCTCCGCCCGCGGCCATGACTCAGCCTCATTCGGCGCAGCCGCATATAGAGGCGGGCCAGAAAGTAACCGCCCGGGATATCCGAACTGTCATTTCGGAGTCCGGGGAACAGGCGACCCAGCCGGAGCAGAGAATGGGAGAACTTCTCCCCGGTGAGGAGCTGACACACCGGCAGGAGGAGCCGGGCAGCGAGGCGACAACTCCGCCCACGGCCATGACTCAGCCTCATTCGGTGCAGCCGCATGTAGAGGCGGGCCAGAAAGTAACCGCCCGAGACATCCGAACCGTGATTCCGGAGTCCGGGGAGCAGGCAGCCCAGCCGGAGCGGCGATTGGGGGAACTTCTCCCCGGCGAGGAGCTGATACACCGGCAGGAGGAGCAAAGCAGAGAGGCGGCAACTCCGCACACGGCCATGCTCCAGCCTCATTCGGCGCAGCCGCATGCAGAGCCGGGCCAGAGGGTAACCGCTCGG
>NZ_NFIQ01000149.1 GCF_002159455.1 Flavonifractor sp. An306 | reverse complement strand
TGTCATATTACGCGGCAGAAATTTTGCTGTGATGCATGCCGGCACAAATACAATAACGCCAAGCGGCATTATGATGTGCCAGTAGATATCTGCCCAGGCTGCGGGGATAGGCAAATTGTCTTTGCCGCATGGCGCGAGGCCCGCGCTGAGGCGGAAAAGCGCCGCAACGCCCCGCCCAAGAAGATTTCCTTTGACCGCAAGAGGTTTGCCCCCTATCTGGACAAGTTGGGCGGCGACCAGGAGATCGAGGCCCTGTTCCTGGAATTCTTGCGGGAGCGGGTCGGGTGAGATATAATGCAGACAAGGAATCAGAAAGGACAGGAATGCTATGAGCGAGCAGGACAAGATACAGCTTTTTGAAGACCAGCCCATCCGCACCGCATGGGACCCAGATCAGGAGGAGTGGTACTTCTCTGTGGTAGATGTAGTGGGGGTCTTGACTGGGCAGTCGACTCAGCGCGGTGCCAGCAACTACTGGGCCAAACTGAAGGAACGTCTAAAGGCAGAAGGCGCAGATCAGTTGCTGACAAATTGTCAGCAACTGAAATTGAGATCTCCCAAGGATGGCAAACGCTATGCCACGGATGTTGCTACTACGGAACAACTTCTGCGCATCATCCAGTCTATTCCCTCTCCCCGCGCCGAACCGATGAAACGCTGGCTCGCCCAGGTTGGACGGGAGCGGATTGAAGAGACCATCGACCCGGAACAGGCCATTGACCGGGCTTTGGAGACCTATCTGAAGAAGGGCTACGACCCGGACTGGGTCCATCAGCGGCTGTTGTCCATCCGAATCCGCAATGAATTGACCGAAGAATGGCAAAAGCGCGGGGTGGAACGGGGTAAGGAGTTCGCTATCCTGACAGATGAGATTACCCGCACCTGGTCTGGCATGACGACCCGGCAGTACAAGAAACTGAAGGGCCTGAAAAAGCAGAATCTCCGGGACAATATGAGCGATACCGAGTTGGTGCTGACGATGCTGGCGGAGGCTTCCACCCGGGATATTTCCAGAGAAACAGAGCCGGAGGGCTTTTCGGCCAGCATGGATGTGGCCCGGCAGGGCGGCGAGGTGGCGGGTGTTGCCCGCAAGGCGCTGGAGGAGCGCACCGGCAAGCCGGTCATCACCGAGAAAAATGCCGTCCAGCTCAACGCTGTTGTCACCGGGATGATCGAGGCCACCGCCTCGTTCATCTCCGACCCGGTGGAACCGGAAAAGGATGAATAACAGGAGTTTCTTTCCATCGGCTTGGCTCCGCAGAAATTCTGCGGAGCCGGGCTTTTTTATTGCCCAAATGAAAGGAGGATTTTCTTGGCGCATGAAAAGCACTCTATTTTCCACCCATATGACCCGTTTGACGACTCCGTGCCGGAGCGTCTGCGCCGCATGGGCCTTCTGACAGCAGGCGGAAAGCCGGATCGGGACGCCATGGCAGTCGTCTCCCGCCTTTATGCCGGGGCGTTCTATGACGACCTGTACGATTTCTACAGCGATATGAGAAGCGTGAACAGCGTTTGCCGGGAATTGATCGACCTCGCTGACGCGGAGGACGCCCGGCTACCCTTTCTATCCATCTGCTCGGCATATGACGCCATATACCGTTCACTGCCTGCGCCCATATGGTGGATGGCGGGCAATCTGGAGGTAGCCGCCCAATTTGCCGCCGGCTTTCTCAGGCGTCTTTCAGAATTTACCGAGGGAAGCGGGGTGATGCCATGATGCGTACCATCAAAATCTATGTGCCGCCGGGACAGCCGGGGCCTCTTCTGGAGTTTCTGCCTACGCTGGATGAAAAACTTCGGCGCAAGCTGCTCCAGCAGATCGTACGGCTCTCCCAGATCCATCTGTGCGATCTGAAGGAGCCGCATTTCAAGCATTTTGTCCTCGAAAAATATAACCAGCTGTATGAACTGCGGGAGAAGAACAAGGTCCTCGCCCGGATCATCTTCACGATCCGGGACGGGGACATTATTCTGCTCGCGCCCTTCATCAAGCGCCAGCCCCGGGACACCATGAAGGCGCTGGAGCAGTCACTCAAGATGCTTGCGGACATCCGGGACGCCCCGGAGTTTGCGGTAAATATGAAATGGGAGGAATATCTGTGAAAATCATGAAAATCATCGGACTGGCCACTGCGGCCGCGGCGGCGCTCCTTGCTGCGTGCGCCGTCTATTCAAGGAGGAAGTGTGTATGAAGAAATATGTTCCGCTCATCGCGCTGGCGCTGACCCTTTCCCTGTCCACCAGCGCCTTTGCCATGGAGGTTCCCACGGATACCGTGGTGCAGAACCTCAACGGCAGCCAGCAGGTCATCAAGACCTACACCATCGACCCCGGCGCCGATCCCCAGGAACTGATCGAGGAGTCCTTTGTCCTGGATGGCTACCTCTACACCTTTGCGGATATTGTCAAGGAAGACAACCATGTGGAGGATGTGAAAAGCCATACGGAGACGGTGACGGTTGAGACTTCCAAGGACGACCTGGATGTTATTTTGGAGCAGCTGGCCCCGGTCATCGAGTATGATGACGGCCTCTACTCCGGCACTCTGTCTCTGGATCACACCAGCCTGCACACCGAGGCCACCGGCTATTCCACCCGAAGTTATACGGTGTCCGAGACCAAGACCATCAGCCAGCTGGACCGCAACGATATGTCCTATGTCCCGGCCACGACGATCAAGGACGGCGTCACGCTCAATCTGGCCGGCGTGGACTGGCAGGTCACCGGGACCGATCTCGTGGGTGAGGTGCTCTCCCCCTCCTCCTGGCAGGCGGTGGCCACCTATTCCGGCAAGGCGTACTATAGCGCCGCCGACGGCTACATCACCACGGCCGAGTATGTGGGGGACATTACCCGCGCCGGCGTGGAGAGCGTCACCTATACGCTTACCTACCTCGGGACGGAGTACACTGGCGACGAGGCTGACAGCCACGACGGAGATATGCTCGGCAGTG
>NZ_NFIQ01000148.1 GCF_002159455.1 Flavonifractor sp. An306 | reverse complement strand
TCGGAAGTGGAGTAAAGAGGAAAAATTGCATTACATTCATCTGCATCTGGATGAGCACCTGTCGGTCAGGGAAATCGAGAGAAAGTACGGAGTGGGAAGCAGCTTGGTAGTCGTCCGCACCGCCGGTGCAGGGCTCGGCATTTTTAAAGGCGGGCGGACTGTCCCAGGGCACCATATCGTAGTTCCAGTCCAGATCGCTGATGGCCACCAATGTGAACGGCGGACAGCCAGCAGCCTGTGCAGCCTCATATACCTTCTTGCCCTCGTCGGAGAAGGTGTTGAGGTAGATGATCGGTGCTTTTGGTTCTGTGATTGGAAAAACAGATATAGTCCGATTATCGTTCAATAAATTATTATTTCTGATCATCGTGCGTTTTGGGGCAAAATAAAAGTGCTACCAATGGCTGGTAGCACTTAAGTAGTAAGCGAACCGATATTGTATTTGTCTGGGATGCACTGGGATTAGCTTTGTAATGAGGCCCTGATACTTCGTCAAGCTAGAAACTTTCATTTGCCTCTCAGAGTAATATCTGCATAGCTTCGTTATCGTCTTTGATGGGCGTCAGCTTACCAATGTTCTCTGCCTTGTTCCGAAAAATTCCGATTTAAATTCAATATGCAATTTCTAACTTGGTGGAGTACTAGGACACTTCCAACGCACATTTCTGTAATTCGCCTTAGAATGAAAATAACATGTCAATACCTTAAATTCTCTTCTGTGTTAACACTTAGATGGTTTCTATCAGTTGGCCCTCCTGGTGAAGAAATTCGCCTTTTTGGGCGTGCCGACGGCAAAACTTCTTAAATTTGATTCCATTAATGGCCTGTGTCTTGGCACGGGAATGAATTAGTCGGTATTTGACCCTATATCCATTTAGTTCTGCTTGTAGGTACAGTGCAGTTGCCTCCAGCTGCTCCAGCCCATGCTCAATGTCAGAGCCTTTCAGTTCAATCAGGTAGGCATCGGCACTATCGTCGTTCATCAGCAAGAAATCGCAACGGATGGTGCCTCCTTGAATCACATAGCCATCAATTCGATAGTGGCTGACTTTACTGCGCCCCTGGGGATTATTGGCCCGGTGCACTCGGCCCTGCTCTTTGCTTACAATAATGGGCTGATGTTGTGTGCAGAGGGAGCGGTATCCATTTAGCGGCACGACGCATCCCCCTCCACTGCCTGTTCTACCTCAAACAGTCTATCATACTCTAGATTGATGTCGTGGGAAATCTGATCCAGCAGGGCATTATCGATCTGAGCCAGTTCATTATCCATACAAGACTTTGCCTCACCGTTTTGAACGAAGCGAGCGTCGCATACACTGCTGTCAATCCACTTAGATGGGGAGACAATTTCGGACACCTGGCGATTTGCCAGCTTCCCAACGGTTCCAGCATAGAGCAGATTATTGATTGCGCCCAGCACATAGGGGCTGTGAGTGGTCAGTAACACGGCGTTCCCCGCACCTACTACCAAAGCAATCAGTTCAATCACCGCTTTTTGAGATGCCGGAAACAAATTGGACTCCGGCTCTTCAATAATAAAGAACACAGGTTTTTGTAGTACTAAATAGTAAAATAAGAGATTGAGGATCCACACAATTTCCTGCTGACCCGAAGATGCAAAATTGATCTTCACATAGCTGTCTTTTGCTACCCATATGCGTTCTTCCCCATCAGAGGCCACATATCGGCCTCTCAACACCTGTCGAATCAATCTGAGTGCCTCCAAAAAGAGTTCTTGTTCTATCTCTGATACCTGCTTTCCAGCCAAGAGGCCCTCCAAGCCGTTAGAAAACTGCGGACGAAGACGCATCACCAGCTCCAGGTAGTCCCTTGTGCAGGCATCCAGCAACCGCTTCTGCGTATCATCCATGGTGGAATATAAATAGCTGAATTGGCTGCCTAGAATTGTCAGAACACTGCGGCCGGCCGGGATATAAACTGTTTCAAATGGATCGTTGAATAAGGCATCTAGTTCCGCACTGATCCGGGGTTGGGCAGCGTCGTTCTCACGCATTATCAAAAAGTTTCGGATTTGCTGGGAATACTCCACCCAGACATAATTGGGCGTCAGTTTGTCACGGCGCTCCTTTAGGCAGATGGTTATTTCCACACCATCTTGGTATCGGTAGCACAGGCGCATATCTCGATCCATACAGTAGGAAGTGCCAAACGTACTGAGAAATTTATTGCGTACATGGCGCTCAAATTCACTTACCAGTGTCTGATGTTCGGTGTCCTCAATCTGCGCATAACCCTGCTGGATATTCAGTGTTTTATACTGTCTGCGGAGCATTAATTGATAAATATCACCTTTCAAAGTGCGAAAAAAGTAGACTGCCTTTGCGATTGTACTTTTTCCAGACGCTTGGTATCCAGTCAAAAACGTATACTGTCGGATAGTGAACTCACAGTGATGGATCGGCCCCAGCCGCTCAATCAAAAGTTGGTGCATAGCATACCCTCCAACTTATTTAGGATTTAATATTACTCATTATATCGGGCTTTACCTGATATTTCAATCCCTGCACCCTTTATTTTAAGCTGAATGGTGCATTACAAATAACAGTTGCCAAAGCAATTTGAAATAAGAACTTTATTTGCAGACGTTCATACGCCAGTTCTAAGGAATCCAAGATGACTCATGCGCATATGGAGGGTGTGGTGCCAGACCTTGTCTTCCTACCGGATATTTTCCACCTCCGGAACAAGCCTATGGACATGAACTAGACTTGAAAAATCAATAAATTGTTGTAAAATATAGTGGGTAATGGTTTGGTGGTGGTCAATATGATCAATTTTGTACTTCGTATTATTTTAACATTAAATTCCACCTCCTGGATCATCGTAGTATTTGGAATAAATGAAAAATGGAAGCTTTTGGGGTTTTCCACTTTAGTGTCGGCCCTAGGGCTTGTTTGAAAAATCAGGAGACTTGTTCTAAGTCAACAGAATTGCAATGGCGGCAAGGTGAACGAAGGCCAAGAAGGAGGTGTCCAGCTTGTCGTATCTGGT
>NZ_NFIQ01000147.1 GCF_002159455.1 Flavonifractor sp. An306 | reverse complement strand
TAGACGATATGTGGACGGTTGCAAATACCATCATCGTGGATGTCTACTCCAAAATCGCCGGCATCAGCACCGTGCTGGCCGGCCTCATGTCCGCGGTAGCCGTGGTGGGTGCCAAAATTTCAAACAACCAGCACAAAGTCGATCAGGCATGGGACTGGCTCAAGCGCATCTGGATCGCCTGGGCCATCGTCAACGGGATCGGCGCGTTCATCACCTATATCGCGCCCTTCTTCTCGGGCCTTGCCACCCTGACGCCCTGATCTACCCTACCTTGACCGCATCCTCCCACATATAGTTGTTTTCCGCGTTGGCCTCGGCTTCTCCGTCGGGGATAGGGTATTCAGCCAGACTGACGGCGGCCAGCATATCGCCCACCTCAAACACCAGGGCGTCATCGGCCTTCTCCTCGCTGACGTCGTATTCATCCACGGGGATGTCCCACTTTTCCTGCATGTCCCGGATGAACTGCTCCTTGTCCCATTCTCCCCTGGACAGCAGCACAAAGCCGGTGAAAACGCCGGTGTGGTCACTCTCGTCCTCGGCTTCTGCCTCGGCTCGCTTTGCAATCTCCTCCTGACACGCTTGAATCACCGCTGGGGCATTCTCGTCCTCCGGGTCCAGCTGGGCCCACCGCTGGGCGTAGGGGATAGCCTTTTCCTCCTGGCCATGGAGATACTGATATCCATAGGCCATCCGCATATTCCACTCCGCCTTGTCCTGGCCCTCCTCCCGGACAGACTCCAGCACATCAATGGCTCGGCGCAGGGCCTTATCTCCCTTATAGTTAGGGGTACCCTCGTCGTGGTCCCCAATGATGGCATAGTTCTCCAGCGCCCGTGCCATGGCATAGGCGGTGCGGTAGTTTCTCCAATCCTCCGGGATGGCATTCAATGCCTGGATGCAGCGGGTGTACTCGTCCTCATCGTTCCACTGCTCCAGCTGCTGGAAGAATTCTTCTTCGTTCTGCGGGGTGTAAGGGATATAGTCCATGCCCGTCAGCGTCTCGTCCAGTTCGGGGACCTGATCCTCATCGTCCGGCTCCTCCTCGGGCGGTGTTTTCAGATTCACTGTGCCCGCTTCACGGCGGAAGGTGTGGAAGCTGGCCCAGGGGATGTCCGTGCCCTCAAAGAATTCCTTGGCCTTCTGCAGAACAGCCCGGATGTCCCAGGCGATGAAGTCCACATAGCCGCAGAAAAGGCCGGTGGCTCCGCCGGTGAGGGTGAGGATCTCAGGGCCATCGCCAGTGGTGAACACTTCTTCCAGCTTGTCCCGGAAGTCGAAGATCTTCTCCGAGCCTTCCTCCTCCCGCAGGGTGTCCAGGGGATAGCAGAAGAAGCCCGCCGCCGCACCATCGGCCTGCAACTCGTCCATGAAGTCATTGTCGGCATCCAGATAGCCGTTGATGAGCGGCACACAGCAAGTGGAGCCGACCATCACATCCAGCCGCCAATCGGCGTTGGGGTCTTCATTGGGTTTCATTTCGTAGCCAAGATAGCTCTCCAGATAGGCTTCCGGGTCGGTGGAGAGTTCCAGACCTCGCTCCTTCAGAGCGTCGGGCAGCTGGGACATAAGCATGGACGGTTCTGCCTTGGGTTCCTCCAACACATCAAAGCTGCCTATGTATCTCATGTGGGGAATCTCGCCCAGCACTTGGTCGGTGAGGGTGGTGAGCATCCACCAGACACGGCCTTCCGCCTCCCGGAGCATGGGCAGCAGCTTTTCGCAGTAGGCGGAGAGGGCGAAGCTGTTTTCACCCTGCTCCTCCAGCCAGATCTGCACATCTTCACCGGAGATGTCCCATCCATCCTCGGTACGCAGACCGATGTTTTGGAGGGGTTGACGGCCCACAAGGATGTTCCAGTGCTCCAGCACCTCCTTGGGGGCGTGCTTCTGGAAGTAGACCAGCTCAAACAGCTTGACCTTGTCACCCTCCGGGGTGAGGATCAGCTCGTACTTCTCGCCGTTGAAGCCCATCTCGAAGGAGATTTCGTCAAACGCCTGGTTCAAAGCCCCTTCCATTTGGACCACGAGTTCGGCGCCGCGGGTGTGGTCTTTGTCGTCGTCCATCATCTGGCGCAGCTCCGCTTCCATCTCGGCAAAGGTTTCCCACCAGTCCTCTGTCCGTTCCCGGAAGCACTCCGAGAACTGTGGCAGAGAAATGCGGTGCTCGCAGTCATCAATGAGTTTTTGGGTGTCCTCGTCTCCAGGAAGTTTCTCCAGTGCCTTGCGGAAATACGGCAATGCCCGGCCCTCCTGGTCCAGAAAGTAATAGGAATATCCCATACGGAAGTTCCAGCAGTGGTCTTCCGCAAAGTATTCCTCATGGGGCTTGAGCAGAGCGATGGCCTTTTTGAGCATCTCTTTGCCGCCTGGCTTATATGGGTCTGCCAGATTGTTATAGGCGCGGGCCAGTTCGCTGTCCATCTCCGGGGTACGCTCCCCAGCAGGGATGGCCTCCAGCGCGTCAATGATTTTCTGATATTGGCCCTTTTCATGCCACTTCTGGCACTGCTCCAAAATGTCCATAGCGTGTTCCTCCTCGTTTTCTGCTTTCCAGTCTTTGATTTGCTGGAACATGCCATTCCCGTCCCGCTCAAAGGCGCAGGGGGCGGGGGTGTTCAGCAATGGAATGATGTCGGGATCGTCGTTGCAGATTGTGTTCAGCTTGTAAATCCCGGCATTGTTGGGGTCGTCCATGTACTCCTCGCTCTCATCACCGGCGGTGAAGCGCCAGCCACTGTCCCAGTCGCCGTCCGGCTTCTCCCGGTAGCAGTAGCCGACCTTGCAGCCCTCCACCGTGATACGGTTGGTGGCAATGCAGCCATCGGCACCCTTCCAGTCAGAGAGTAGAGGTTTCACATCCTCCGCTTTCACATGGTAGTCCCGGTTGCGGCCAGCAGCCTCGTACAGCTCCTTCCGCAGCGCCTCCACATCCCGAGCCATCTCCTGGATCTCCTCGTTGTCCATCATCTCACTGAGGTCATATTCCAGCGGATTCTGGGCAAAATCCGCCAGTGCCT
>NZ_NFIQ01000146.1 GCF_002159455.1 Flavonifractor sp. An306 | reverse complement strand
GAAGCAGCGCTCCGCCCTCAAAGACGAAATGTCCATCTCCCATCATGGCGAGTGCCTTACTGAACTGTTCGTCTCGATCCTTTTGCGCTTGGATCTTTCGCAGGGCTTCGCAGAAGGTTTCCCTGGATAGCATCAAAGTCCCCCTCCCGGTTTTCCCCTCTCCGCTTCCTGTTCGGCTTTCCATTTCAGAAGCAAGGAGATGGCCAGTTCCTGGGTCGCGGGATCGGCGCAGAACTCAAAGAACTTCACAATCAGCATTTCTGGCGTCAGCCCCATAGGAGCGATTATCTTTTCCAGTTGTTCCAGAAGCTCTGCGTCCACCTGGATCTCCACGAGCTCATATCGCTTTTCATCCATGGTGCGTTTCCTCGTCTTCCGGAGATTCCTTCAGCAGCTCGTCCAGCCGCTGTCGGAACAGCTCCTGGAGCTCCTTCCAGACCTGCGGTTGTTTGAGGGGCGCCATCGGCTGGTTCAGTTCCCGCTCCAGATCGGCGACGGCCACCGACAGCGTCTTGTCATCGAACAGCTGGTAGTGGCGGCGGGCGTACTGAATGACCGCCGCACTCTCCTCATCTTCGGTACGCATGGCATAACGGAGGGCGCTGTTGATGACGCAGGAAAAATCGTCCACATAGTCAAGATTGAACCATGAGGCAGGGCAGAGAACCAAGTCGTCTTTGCCTTCGTCGGTGATCACCAGCCCGATATCCTCACGGCTTATCCGTTCCAGCACGGCATCCAGGTCATCTGCCAGTGCCTGGCGTGAGATGCGTTCCATGTTTTCCAGAGGTTGCAGAATCGGCATCCTTTCTTTCCTCCTATCGTATTCTTTGATTTTGCCAGATGTAAGCACTCGGCTTAAGCCGTGCCACACTTGCGGATATGGCTCCTGCTCTCCATATCGACTCAAATGTTCGCTGATCTTTGCTGCGGCGGCGGAACGGGCAGCCGCATCAAGACGGCTCAGGTTCCGGCAGGTAAATTCTGCAGCTATGCCGGGCATATAGGTGTGCCGCCCCAGACTGTACTGGATCGCCGCCAGAACGATATGTCGCAGCCCTCCATCTAAAATGGGAGCGAGGATTCTCACGGAGAACAGCACCCCGGCGCTTCCTTTTTGGGACTGGAGAGAGAGGCCGCTCCGCTCGGCTCGCTCCATCATGTGCGTCCAGTCCTGCCGTGCGATGGAACTGGCCACAGGAGCCGCCTCATAAAAGCCCTTTTGAGGTCTCACGGCTGCACCTCAAGCTCGGGTTTCGCCTGACCTTTATACAGAAGATTGTTGGCCTCCATCTCCTCAAAGGTGACTGGCTCGAAGTGATTGACATCCACTCCGGCATTCAGCATCCTCTCGTTTGCCTGGATGAGCGGCCAGTAATCCGCATCGGTATTGCCGTGGATGTGGCCAAAGACCATGTAGCAGCGCATGATGTGTGGCCAAGACATCATGGGGTAGTGGCAGAGGGTGTACTGCCGCTTCCCGTCTGCGACATACAGCAGGTTATTGACGCTTTCAAAGAACTGTTCCGTCTGACAACTCCTGATCCATCCCCTGTCATGATTGCCAAGGATGAGGTGTTTCTTTCCCCGCAGCCGCCGCAGGTATTCCTCCGGCGGCTTTTGGTTGCGGTAGATAAGGTCGCCGAGGATATAGACGGTATCCTTTCCTGTGATCTTGCGGTTCCAGTTTTCGATGAGGGTTTCGTCCATCTCCTCGATACTGGAAAAGGGGCGGTTGCATAGGCGGATGCAGTTTTCGTGACCGAGATGCAGGTCAGAGGTAAAGAAGATCATGGGGTTTCACCCTCCTTCTTCATCCTGGGAACTGGGATTGGCTGCCATCGGCAGTATATTGCAAGTTCATCCTGACGCTCCCGAGGCAGGTTCATAACCTTGTCCTTGATCTCCTGGGAAGGCTGTTCGTCCGGCCACCAGCCATACCCTCTGGCCAGCCGGTAGAATTTGTCCACGCTGTAAGCTCCGCCGATGACCAAGTGTCGGAGACCTTCCAGATCAAAGATCTCACCATCCATAGCAAACAGCAGGCGGGGAAAGGCTTCCTCTACCCAGACTGTCCCGCCGTTCCACTGCTTCGTCCGATAGGAAGAGATGCTGACCGGCCGGATCTCATGGTTGCCGTGGATGCAGAGCATCGTCGGCTTTACGGCGGCAAGAACTCTCTTCATCTCTGTGTCTCGCCGGTTTCGGTAGTAGTTCGCTCCTACATCTCCAAGCAGAACCAGAGTATCCTGCTCTGTCAGCTTCTTGCTGTCGCAAAACTGTATGACCTCATAGGGGTCTCCGTGGATATCACCCGTGTAATAGATCATTGGTCATTCCACCTTTCTTTTCTCATTATACCAACTCGGAAGACCCATATCCGGGACTTTCCAAAAACATATCCACTGTTCCAAAAATATATCCACCTTTACTGGCATAGATCGACCGGCAGTCAATGCTCGTGACTTCCGGTTGATTGCTTTCTCAGGTTCAGACGGTAAAATCAAAGTTATCTGGTTTACCGTATCTGCCTTGATGCTCTTTCAAGGAGGCTTTCAGCGATTTTATAACATCCAGGAGAATCATCATCTCATAGGTACTGCAATCCGAAAGGAGCAGGGCGATTTCTTCGCTGGCGCACCGTTCAGTGCTGATGATTTGCTCCATCAAAAGCCGGTCGGGAGATACGCCCAAAGCATTGGCGATAAGCACAAAGGTGTCAAGGCTCATGCTCTTGATCCCGCTCTCTATGTAGCTGATGTAAGATGGCGTTTTATCCACCAGTTCAGAGAGCATCGCTTGCGAAAGGTGGTTGCGCTGACGGACTTCACGGATGTGTTTTCCAATGACTTTGTAGTTCAGGCTCATAATAAGACCTCCAAAAAAATTTTGCAGTCTTATTATAGTGTTTAGATTATATCATCAACTCAGCCTTATATCAATTTCACCTCAAGTTGATATACTCTTAGAAATAGATAATCTGGAGAATATATTTGAGGGGGGAAGCCGATGACGGAACATGATTTGACCGAGAGCCAG
>NZ_NFIQ01000145.1 GCF_002159455.1 Flavonifractor sp. An306 | reverse complement strand
GGTGGTCTATGATGACTATATTCTCGTGACCTTCAACTACAAGGAGGGTGCGGAGCGGATCACCTTTGAACAGATTGAACGTTCGGATTTATCATCTCTCGGGGGACCACGAAAAATCCCTAGAGCCGCAATGGTTCTAGGGATTTTTCATACCCTTTTTTGCCGAGTTTTCCCTTTTGTTTTCCCTTTACAGCCCAGATACCCCCTTGATAAACGTCTCCAGCCGCTTTGCGCTGGCTTCCTTCATCTCCTGGGTGACGTGCCCATACACATCAAGCGTAAATGTCGCTGTGGCGTGCCCTAAGTTTGACTGCACGGTTTTCAGATCGTCCCCCGCTTGAATAGACGCAACCGCAAAACTATGCCTCAGATCGTGCAGCCTCGCATCGGGAAGTCCGATTGCGGCAACAATCCGTTTATAGTTGTGGTAAAGTGTGTGGGGCGATAGATGCTCTCCAACCCCATTACAGAATACGTAATTACCGTCCTGCCACAAGGAGCCGGCTTTCAACCTGTCCATGCTTTGCTGGGCTTTGTGCTTTTTCAGAAGTGTCACAACAGTAGCCGCAACAGCAATCGTTCTGCTCCTACTGCTTTTCGTGGAAACAAGTCGGAAGGCTCCCGGCTGTCCGGGGATATTTTGAAGCTGCTTATTTACCAGAATCGTGCCCTTTTCCAGATTTACGCAGTCCCAGGTCAATCCACACGCCTCCCCTCTCCGAAGACCGGTAAACAGCATGGTCAGATAGATCGCCTCAAATTGATGTCCCTGAACCGCTTTGATAAATGCCGCCATTGCCTCGCTGTCCAGGGGTTTGATTTCTTTACGTTCAATCCGTGGCAGCTCACACGCATCCGCAGGATTGAAGCGCAGGTAACCGATCTTCACCGCCTGCTGCAACGCTTTATGAAGTACACCGTGAACATTCTTCACAGTCTTTGCGGATAGGCCGGGCTTATCGCCATCTGACTTCCCTAACCCATTATAAAATCCCTGGATGGCGTGTGCGGTCAATGCCTCCAGTTTGATTGCTCCCATAGCCGGTTTAATATGGTTCTTAATATGCTGGGAATAGTTGAGTACCGTCATAGGCTTTACTCCGCCTATCACAGTGTTTTTCCAAAGATACACCTCCAAAGCATAGAAAATGCCGGGAGGTGTATTCCTCCCGGCACAAGTCGATTGTTTGTTATGCCGCCATGACCAGCTCATAGGCTTTGTCGATCAGCGGATTGCCCTCCATGGTCTTGGCAAACAGATTTTCACGATAGCTGTCGGTCTCCCGCAGAGGCTTGGCGTGGGTGGCAAAGTCGCTGACCGCATTGAGGAAGCGATAAGCGTTCTTCCCCACATGGCGCAGATCGGGCGCTTCAAAATAGCGCAGCTTCATATCCTCCCGGATGCGGGTGATATTCTTGCGGTGAGTTTCCGTGGGCTGCTCATCCATCGGCAGAAGCAACTCAATATACTCTTTCACCTTCTGGTCGGACAGCTTGATTTTGGACAGCCTGGAAAACTCCATTCCCAGCCGCCCCATGTACTTCTCTGCCAGCAGCAGGGTGTTGTGGGCCTCCTCCATCTTGGCGGCAGGATCTCCCACATGGACGGTAGACCATACCCGTTTGGCCGTGGACAGGGCAATGTTCAGCGTATTCTGGCAGACCACACGGATCGGCGTCATGGCCACCTTGATCGAGCCGCTGCCATCATGGGAGCTGCTGAAGACCAGGTAGGGTTCAATCTGGTCGCCCTCGATGATGTACTTGTCGGGGAGCTTGGCCAGTAGCCAGATTTTCCGGCCGTTTTGCAGGGAACCGGCAGTCTCATACTTCACGCCCTCGCCCAGCAGAGCATCCGTAAAGGCGAAAGCCTCGGCATTCTGCACCACCCGGTAGCGGTCTGTGACCACGCCCAGAACCCGGTCGTCCGTATCCCGGATGTTGGCCTTATAGCCAGGGATCAGATTGCCGGAAGTAGTCATAATGGGTCGCTGGATCACATTCCAGTTCAGACCGGACATCTCCAGGGCATCTTCGGAATTGAGGGCAGATTCCACACGGACACCAAGCCCGTGCCAGGGGGCTTCCCGGACATAGAACATAGTTTCCACATTTGCGGACATATTATTTTCCTCCTTCCAGTCGAGCCGCCAGCCAGATAATGAACTTCGTGGCACCCTTACCAATCAGCGTCAAAATAACTTTCATTTATAAAACCTCCCGCACATTAAGATATTGGTATAATATCTAAAACAGTTTTTCAACTATCCGCTTTTTATGAACCTTGGAGCATATAAAAACACAAGTATTTCAAAACCAATGAACACTGAAATAAACAGATGTAAACCATTTCAAACCAAATTTTGAATTGCAGGAGGATAAAATATGTTTGACCGTGTACCGGAAATCATGACCTTTAATGAGTGTAAATCTCTTTTGAAAATAGGAAAAAATACACTGCTTGATCTCCTTCACAATGGAGAAATCGAGGCGTTCAGAATCGGGAATCGGTGGAAAATTCCAAAAAAATCTGTGCTTGATTACATTAGGTATCTATAACAAAAGAAGATAGGGATTGTGCACAAGAGAGCAATCCCTATCCTTTTCAAGCAGCATTTTCTGATACCATCTGGGCGTTGGGGAAGTCCTGGCGGTAGGCTCTCCACTCTCTGTATTCGGGAGTGCCAAAGATACGGGCCTGCTTCTCGAAAGCCTTGGTGACCTGGGCGTGGGTGTCGTCGATGTAGATGATAGCGTTCTTTTTCATGGTGGTAATCTCCTTTTTCATTTTATTTTTTGTTTTGAGGGGCTTTGTTTTTTCTTGTTCTCTGTCCCTCTTTGTGCTTTAAGTATAGCACCGGCCAAAGAAAAACCTGTACTTTAATCAGCACATGTTGTATAATAGAAACAAGAAAAAAGCAGCCGGAAAACGGCTGCAAAACGAAGGAGGGACGGTGAAAAATCCATCGGCGGCGGGGATTTTTTGCTCTGGCAGCTCAAAAAATCGGTGAAAGTCAAGGAAAACACTTCAAAACTTCTTGATTTTTGTCCCGGCAAAGCAAAAACTTCTCAAAAGTT
>NZ_NFIQ01000144.1 GCF_002159455.1 Flavonifractor sp. An306 | reverse complement strand
GCTTCGGATTGAATGTCTGTTTGGGATATTTCCTCGTTATTTTGAGTTGGAGTTATTATGTCCTGTTGTCCTTGCTGACTGCAACCAACCAGACCCAACACACAGACCAGCGCCAATAATAATGCTATGTGATTTCTCATAGGGACTACCTCCTTGTCAAATTGTGTTTCTATTTATATAGACGGAAAAAACAGCAAAAAGTTCCATTTTGCACCTAAATTATAGCATATTGCCCCTTGTTTGTCTCATTCCCGAAAATGAAATTTAAACTTTTTTCAGATTGCTAACCTCTTCGTATCAAAGGAAATCAGTTTATATTTGAACTTATCAAGCGGTATTTTCTTTGCCTGATTGGCTAACGGAGTGATGATGTCATAAGCCTGTTCAAGATAGGTTTTGCCCTTGTTCTTCTCGACCCAATAAGTTGAGTTGATATATACCTACCTCTCCAATATACACATGATAAATCCGGGCGGGGTGTCTAATGTGACACCCCGCCCGGATTTTTTAACATTCAGGGTGCTAACACAGACACCCTTGTGCGGAAATAAGCATGTCGGAGGAATATGGAGCATTCCAGCCTGCAATAAGCGTCGCCGCTCTGGCCCAGAGCGGTGATTTTTCTTTTTCAAGGAGTTGGCAGGCTCTGCCTGCCCGGATCATAATCCATCTACCGCATGAGAAAAGGCCCCGCTTCGGCGGGGCCGAGCCAACGCCGCCAGGGGCGGCGTTGGGCAAGCATCGCGCAAATGTACATTTTGCGCACTTGCAGGGGAAACCCCTGACCCCAATGCCGCCTGCGGGCGGAAGGTTTGCGGCAGAGCTGCAGAAAGGAGGCACGCTTGGGACTCCCAAAAGAAAAACACCATCTGCATATCGAGCTGACGGCGGAGCAGTATCAGCAGCTCTGCCGTCAGGCCAAACTCTGCGGATTAAGCAAACGGGCTTATATCGTCCGGCTCATCGACGGTACGCCGATTCGGGCCAGACCCTCCCAAGAGATCAAGGACCTCCGCACGGAGATCCATCACATCGGCAACAACATCAACCAGATCGCCCGCAGCGTCAATGCCGGTATCGCCACAGCAGAGGATGCCCAACATGGGCTGTTCCTGCTGGATCAGGTATATGAGCTCATGTATCAGGTGGCAAAAAAGTAATGGCTATCACAAAGATTCTTCCACGTAATTCAAGAATTGATTTGGCAATCCAGTATATTCTAAATGGCGATAAAACTGCGGAACGTGTCCTCACGGCACACATGAACTGTGACCCAGGGCGAGAATACCGTCAGATGATGGATACCAAACGGGAGATTGGAAAGCTGGGTGGTCGCCAGTGCTACCATATCATCCAGTCCTTTCGCCCTGGTGAGATCACGCCAGAATTGGCGCTGGAGATTGCAAAAGAATTTGCAAAGGAACACCTCTCTGGCTATGAGGCCGTAATTGGTGTCCATGTGGATAAGGAGCATATTCATGCCCATACTGTTTTCAATTCCGTAAATCAGGATACCGGGGAAAAATATCATAGCACACTACAAAGCTATTATCAGCAGATCCGGGCCATCTCAGACCGGCTGTGCCGGGAGCACGGCCTCTCTGTGATCCTATCCGGAGAGACTTCCAAATCCATGAGCTATGTGGAGTGGCTGCGTCAATCCAAAGGTCAACCCACCTTCCGCTCCATGTTGGAGGCGGATCTCCGGGAGTCCATTGAGGACGCCAATGACCTAGGGCACTTCTTCCTGCTCATGGAACACAAGGGCTACGAGATCCGCCACGGAAACCGTCTGGGATTCCGTCTGCGGGGCCAGGAGCGGTTTCAGTATCCAGGCAGAAAAAATGCCACCTTCACAGAGAACGGTATCCGTGCCGCCATCCTGGGCAATTTGGAGGAAATCGAGACAGGTCAACGGGCCGCATTTTCTGACAGGCCCATGTTTCGTCCCTACCGCAGACACCCCAAATACACGGGCTTTTTGGCCCTGTACGTTCATTATCTCTACCTGCTGGGGAAAATCGAACAGCGACAGTATCCCCCCAGGATGACGCCGCACCTGCGGCAGGAAGTCATGAAATTTGAGCAGTACCGGACACAGTTTGCTTTCCTGCGAGAGAACAACATTTCCACCACTGACGAAATGACCGCCTATCAAAGCCGCACAGAGGAAACACTGGCCGATCTGATGAAGCAGCGCACCATCCTCAATGTGCGCAAAAAGAAGCGGCAGGCGCTATACGACGCCCTGGCGGATGTGGAGGCCCTGGCACCGGCCAAGGTATGCTATGAGAAGGGGCTGTCCGGCATGGAGGAAGAGTTTGCCCGCTACATGCAAGCCGTGCGCCTATTGGAACGGTGCGGCGTCCCCTCTGAGCATCTGACACAAGAAAAAACGGAGGTGTATAACCAGCTTGCCGAGCTAAACCGGCAGATCCGCGCAGAACGCAAAAAGCTGGCCCTGTGCCGGGAAATCCAGACGGCAAGTAAGCAGATGGAAGAAGATATCCGCAAAACTGAAACAAGAGGAAAAGAGGTGGAGCACGATGAACATCGGAGGCGGTGAGGCTGCCGACCAGATGGTCCGCATGATGTTGACCGGCACAGAAGTGACAGTTCGGTTGGGTGCATCTGCTCTCAAAAATCTACTGGCCATCACGCTGGCTTTGGCAAAGCACCACAAGACCCTATCCGGAAAGGTCAACATGGGAAAAATGCTCCGGGAAACACGGGATATCCGAATGTTCCCCATGTCGCCGGAACAGTATCAGGCATTCAAGCAGAGAGCGGTCAAACAGAAGATCCTGTTTTCTGTCATCCGGGATTCAGATGGGCGGGGCAAGGTGGTAGATGTGGCCATGCCAGTCACAGAGCTGGAGCGAGCCAATCTCATTTTTGAGCGCATCCGATACCTTCCGCAGGATCGCCAGAGTACACCAACCAAGGAGCAAGCCCCCATGCGGGATTCCGTGATCCGGGAGGAAAGAACGCCAAAAAAAGAGTCTCGGTCGGAGTTCGACTTGGCCGGTATCAGCGGCAGCTCCAGTATCTCCAAGAGCGAAATCAGTACGGAGACGACCCATGAGCGCCCCTCTGTT
>NZ_NFIQ01000143.1 GCF_002159455.1 Flavonifractor sp. An306 | reverse complement strand
ACTGCTGGCTTCCGTTGGCCCTGTATGACATCTTCCGCCACCACCCTGTTTTTATCTACATTATATCAAACCTGAAGTATTGTGTCACACCCCTTTTGACCTTAATGTCACATTTTAGCACAAACCACTTTGTTCACAAAAATTTAACAAAATAATTTTCGAAGAAACAGAAATTTTTCCGTGTTGCTCACTCAAAATTGGGCGCAAAAGCCCTCAGTTTTAGTTCAAGTCCTCACCGCACGGGGAAGAGGTGGGAAGATATCTGTAAGCGTAAAATAGGGGGGAACATATAGGGTAGAGAAAGGGCGCCGCATCACGGTGCGGCGCCCTATTTGCAAAGGAGCTGGACAGCTGTGATCCAAGGGAGGCAATCCTCCGGATGGGATCCATGAGGCAAGCGTTCCAACAAGAAATTCAGGTAACGGAATGGCTGCAGGCCATTGGCCTTTGCCGTCTCAACGATAGAGTAGAGCACTGCATTAGCAACGGCACCATTTGGGGTATTGGAAAACAACCAGTTTTTTCGTCCAACTGCAAAGGGCCGTACAGAACGCTCCGCCCGGTTATTGGACAGCTCCAATCGTCCATCCAGAAAAACATGCATCAGCCAGCTCTGCTGGTTTATGGCATACGTCAACGCCGTGCCAAGCATGCTTTTTGGCACGGGATTTTTCTCCTGTTCCTCTTTTGCCCAGCGGAAGAAGGCTTCCGCTACAGGTCTGGAGTTTTCCAGCCGGGCATGATATCTCTCCTGGAAAGAAAGTCCCTGTTTTGTATAGTCTTCCTCCATGCGGAAAAGCCTGTTGCAATACAGAAGCCCTGCCTGGGCTGGGGAGCGTTCCCGGATATCCTTCGGAATCGTTTTCAGCGTATCCGTAAATTTCCGCCTCATATGCGCCCAACATCCAACAACTACAATTTCGGGCGGCAGCTTACAGTGATATGCCTCATAGCCGTCTGTGTGCAGCAGCCCTGAAAATCCCTCCAGGAAGCTGCTGGCGCAGGATCCTGCCCGGCTGGGCTGGTAATCGTACAGCACAATCGGATACCTGGCATTGCCGGAAGTACGGTACACCCACACATAGCTTCTCTGGCTGGCTTTCCGGCCGCGCTCCCGCAGTACGGTTGTGGATGTCTCGTCCGCGTGCAGGATTTCGTTGTCCAGAAGATGCCTGTGCAGCACCTGGAAGAAGTCCGCAAAGTAGTTCTGCTGGGCGTAAATGATCCAGTTGGACATCGTCTGCCGGGAAATAGGCACTCCCAAGCGATGCAGCTCCTGCTCCTGCCGGTAAAGGGGAAGCGCCAAGGTATACTTACTGTTGAGAATATGAGCCAACAGGCTGGCAGATGCCAGCCCGCTGCCGGGTATCAGAGGGGCCGGAACCTTGCTTTTCTTCAGTGGTACACGCTCCCTGTCCCGTTCACAGCAGCGGCAGCTGTACGCTGTCTGCACATGCTCCACCACCTTGTACTGCGCCGGAGTATAGTGCAGTTCCCGGCGCAATACCTGGCGGCCGCAGGCGTGCATGGAACCGCCGCATTCTGGACAGACCTGCTCATCCTGCGGCAGTTCATGAACAATCTGCTCCACAGGCAGGCCAGACAGATCCAGTTCCCGCTTGCCCCGCCGCTTCCTGCGCTGATAAGTGACCTGTTCCAGTTCTGGCTCCGGTTGTTCCGCGTAAGCGGAATCCTGAAACAGGGAAGTTTGCTCCAGAAGCGTTTGCGTCTGTTCGCTGGAAGCGCCAAAACACCGCCCCCGCATCAGCCGGAGCTGTTGGGTCAGCCACTCCACCTGCCGGTGCAGAGCGGCGATCTCTTCTTCCCTTTTTTCTAACAGCGCCTGCCATTCTGCCGCGCTCTTGCCACACAGTTCCATGGGATAATGATACCAAAAAAGTGCCGTGATTTCAATCATCACGGCACTTTTTCTCCTTGAACGGCACAATCGATTTGCTCAGCAGATACGTAAATTCCTTTTCGCTGATCTCCACTACCCTGCCCGCTTCCCCATTGGGCCACGGATATGTTCCGCTTTGCGCCCGGCGTTTCCCCTGCAAAAAACCCTGCCCGTCCCACTCAATGTATTTCAGCATACTTCCCGTGCAGTCCCGGAACACGTATATGCTCCCGTCATAGGGATTGCGCCGCAGTTGGTAGCGGATTATGGAGGTCAGGCCATCCAGGCCGTTGTACATGCTTGTGACCCCACAAACAAACCGAACCCGTTTCCCTCGTTTCCCGCTCCCCATATGCTCGGCTGCCTGTCTCAATTTCTGATGCCATAGCTCCGCCTCGGCCTCACCAATCCGATTCCGCCCCTTCCGGGCCCCTCGCAGTCCATAACGTCCCGCTGCCGCACATTCCCGGCTGCAGTATTTTCGTTCCTGCCCTGTTGTCATAGGAATCGCTTCACCACACCATTGGCACACACCCTCCGTGTGCGTTTGCTCCACGGCCAGTAAATAACAGGACCGGCTGCAATATCTTTGCCCCCGCTTCCGCCCGGTGAGTGGCGCCCCGCACATCTCGCACTGCTCTGCAGGCGGGTCTGCACTAGGATTCGCTTTGTGATATGCATCCCACCACGAAATCCGGCACCCATCGCTGCAAAACCGCCGCTGCTTCCCCGTCCCCCACTCCACTTGGAATTCCTTCCCGCAGTTCGGGCAAATCCCCTTCGGCCGTTCCCGGGCCCGGCTGCGCTCCGCACGCCTTTTTGTGTGGTATTTGATTCGGCACCGGTCGCTGCAGAACCGTCTCCATTTCCCGCGCTCTCCGCTCTGCTCTACCTCCACGCCGCACTCTGGGCAGATGTTCACTGGAACATTATAATATCGTCTGGCATTGTGATATTTCTGCCGGCAGGCATCACAGCAAAACTTCTGCCTGGTTTTGTGACAGGTCGGCTCAAATTCCTGCCCGCAGTTTAGACACCGCAATATTCGCTTTTCTTCTCGCATGACCTCTCAGCCCCCTGCCTTTTTATTCCCATCTTACCACAGGGGGAAAGGTCCTCCTGGTAGTGTCAAGGATTTTGCGCAAATTGGTTTGCAGACCCTGGAATGAATGAAGTCAGCCAGCAATGGAGGCATCCTCAACGGCGGCCTCCAGGTGCTTCATGTTCAT
>NZ_NFIQ01000142.1 GCF_002159455.1 Flavonifractor sp. An306 | reverse complement strand
CCAGGAGCCCATCAGCCATGTCTGTATAAAGTCGCCCACCTTGCTGCCAGGAGCAGGCGGCCCATAGACGCTCTCGTCCGCCCACATGACCTCCATCTTTTCACATTGATCTGGCCGGGGACAGGACTGCTTGTTGCCGTATCGGTACATGATATTCACATAACCGAAGTCCTTGCCGGTTCGGTCATGACCGACGGCTTCCACTTTATAGGCAGTTATGGACATTGCAGTTCCACCTCCTGAGCCAGTACAAATCCGCACAGTCCAAGGGAAGAGTCGATGACAAATACCCGGATGTGCTCCCGTTCCATGCGCTTCCGCAGTTCCTCGATGCTGCAGCAGGCGGGAAAGCCGTAAGAGATGGTCCCGCCCAGCAGGTCTTTGTACTGCTGGAAAAACCCGTCCACGGTGATCTCGTCCATGCCGAAGAGGATGTTGTCCTGGATCACATTTTCAAACCAGTGGGCCAGCAGGCCGGCAAAGCGAACAGATACTTTCTCTCCGGTCTCGGTCTGGGTATCCATGTGCAGTGTGTGGGCTTCAAAGTCAGCGCAGTAGCGCAGGGCTCTGTTGTCGTGCAGCTTTTCAAAGGATTGAATTACCATACTCATGCCAACTCTGCGTCCAAAATCTGGACTTGTTTTCCTTTTTCGTTCACATAGTAAAGGGCGATATAGTCGATGCCGTCCCGCTTGACCTGTTCCCAAGGCATACGCTCGCCGCTGATCAGTTCCACAGTATCCGCCTCATCCGGTTCGAAGTCTTCTTTTTCGTCCTCGTAGTCCACGCTGTACCCCAGCTCCAGCACCAGCTTGGAGGCGGGGATCTCATACCGCTTGAGGGAGCGGTGTTCCAGCTCGGATGGATCATGTTCATCGCAGAACATATTGTCGTAGCCATGCCGCCCGCCGTCGAAGATGACGAATTCCTCGCCACTCTCCGGGTCACGAGCTGTCACAAGTTCGGGAGCGAAATAACTGGGAACAATATATAGCTGTGGTTCTGCGTTTAAGGTCAACAGGTCACCGTAGTACCAAACCTCCAGCAGTTCATTGCCAGTGGTAGAACACAATGTCACGGAGGGCAGGCGTTTCTGTGCCCACTCCTTCACATGGCCGGTGAGCCAGGTAGGATATTTTTCGCTCATCGTTCGTCCTCCTTACAGCACCCAGGACATGATGCTGGTCACAATCAGCACGATTCCCAGTAGGAAGAAGATCACTCGCCTGGAGCCGCGGCCATAGCGGTGAGAGTCCGGCTTACCGGTGGGGTCGCACATCCAGTTCCAATTCAGAATTGAGCCAGCCACGGACACAATGCCCATGATCAAAGTCACCCACTCCCAGTGTGCCTGTAAAAAAGCTGTGATCTGCTCGCCATTCATTTAAGTTTCCTCCTCACCTTCGTCATCGCGTATCACCTCATACCATGCTCCATCTTCACTGCGCATCTGCATGGTTCCGTAAGGTAGGTTCAGAAATCGGATAATGTCTGGGTCGATGCGGCAGATGTCACGAATATCATAGAAGCCGCAGTGCGACTCGTAGTATTCATCACCTTCGCCGTACACATCGCCCTCATCCCCGGAGTAGAAGGCCCAACCGCTCTCCCAACCCATATCCTCGCGCTCGGGGAACAGCCGGTCCATAATCTGCACCTTGCACCCATCCTGGGCGACGCGGTCGGAAGCGTAGCAGAACAGAGGGCCGTCCCAGTCGGGAATGACAGCCGGTTTCCCTTCCGCTGCCCGCGCCACGCGCTCCTCGGGGTCATCTGCAAATTCCGCTTCCAGATACTGTTGATACCGCTCATCCAACAGCTGCTCCACACTCTGACGGATTTCTTCGGTATATGGTAGAAGTAGGTAGGCCGCTTCTTTTTCCGCAATACTGTTCCAGACGCGGTCTTTGAGCCTGGCCAAGACGATATTCCGGCAGTCCCGGAGGTAGACATAGGGGTTAGAACGGTTGTCCTGGGCGTACCACTGGGCAAAGCCAGAGCCTCTCCGGTCAAAGAACTGAGTAGACAATTTCCCATCCAGATTATCCAGGATGAACACCCGTAGATCAGGCCCCTTTCCGGCCCGAACCGCCTCCACCACCTCCCGATAGCGGGAGAGGAAGGGGTTGCTCATTTGGCCCCGTTTCATAGCCCAGCCCAGGAAGAAGGCCATCCGATTGCAGGCATCCACTTCATCTACTGGCAGGTGAAGTGCCCGGATCTTCTTGATCTGCTCTGCGGCGTTGTCCATCTCCGCCGGGTCGTAGCTGATTTTCTCCCGGTCTGTGACCACATTGAGCCGGTGCGGATTGATGACCTCCAAGCTCTCGTCCGGGCAGAGGTCCAGCAGGGCGTCCGAGCCGTGCTCCAACTTGTATTGGATCTCCTCCCGATAGAGGGGAATCACCTGATAGAAGTTGACTTCGTCCTCGTCCGGCAGGCGGCAGAAAAAGGAGTCCGTCCCAAACACACCGGGACAGAGTAGGATCTCACCACGCAGCTCCGTGTTCTCCGCGAAGGGGATGCCATCCTCACCCTCATCCAGTGTAGTCCTGGATTCCAGCCCTACCTCCGGGTCCTCCATGGCGAAGTGGGCGGTGGCCAGCATCATCCGGATGGGCCAGTTCCACCGCTCCTCCCGACAGTCCGCCTTTGTCAGCCTCCAGTCTCGGGGCAGGTTGATGAGTAGCTCCGCCCGTTCCAGTTTTTCCTCCCGACGCTCCTCCGGGAAACCCATCCGATGCCGGCTCAGGCCCACAGTAACCAGGGTGTAGTAGTCATGATCCAGCCGGGGCGGGATGACGGCGATCTCCAACGGGTAATCTGGGTCGCTGTTGTCTGTGAGGAGCTGGGTATAGACACCGAACTGCTGGTCGATATGTACTTTCACATGGCCGAGGATGTCATCGTCGGCAGGGGGAATGGTCTCCCGCCGGATAATCTCCTCCCGCTCATTCCAATCCAGTTCCAAGGAATTTCCCTCCTCCAGATACTCCTCGCAGTCCCGCACCAGCTTTTGGGCGTCCGGGTCATCCGGGGCCAGAGCCAGCCAGCGTTTTGCGTATTCATAGGCGGTGGCTGCGGAGCTGTATGCCATCAGGCAGGAGTAGCCCATCCGGGCGTTCCAGTAGGGATCGTTCTCACCCTGGGTGCGAACGGACTCCAGTAGATCAATGGCGTGCCGGAGAAGATCTCCATCTACTTCAGCGTTCTCGCCAAGGGCACCGTGGT
>NZ_NFIQ01000141.1 GCF_002159455.1 Flavonifractor sp. An306 | reverse complement strand
AAAGGCGGGAGTAAAGGGCGGTAATTTTGCTATAATCAGTCATGTGCATAACCTCCTGTGCGTCCATGTAGGTGTCCTTTACACTTAAAATTATGCACTCCAGCGGGCGGTTCCGTATCTCCTTGGTGAAGGTGATCACAATACCGCCAGCAATGGTGAGCATGCCGTTGGCCCGCTGAGAGGGGTCGTGGCTCTTGAGGGACAGGCCCAGCTGGAGGACACCGAAGCCCAGCAGGATCAGGCCGATGGCCCGAATCAGGGAGAAGATGAACTCGGAAAGGTTGTTGACAACCGTCAGTGGATCGTCCGCGGCAAAGGCCGGGACAACCATAACGGTCAGCGCCAGAACAAGGCAGGAAAACAGGGCGTACAGTTTCCGTGCGCGGCGCTCATACTTACGGGTGGTCAGATCATGTTTCATGCTGCAGTCTCCTTTTCTTTGTCGGTTTCATCGGCAGAAATAATCTGGAAGAACGGTGTGCCTGGAATGGCCGGTGTGGTGTTGTGTCCATGGTGAATATATGGCGCTCCGCCTCCGTCCACGGTGTAGCGGATAGCGGGGTGCTCAGTCAGTTCATACTTTAGGTCCATGACGGGTTTTGCTCCCCGGATAAACAAGATGCAATAGCGATTATCCAACGCACGAACCTCATCGGGGGTAAGCAGCTCCCGTCCGCTCATCTGGAAATTGGTGGAGTAGGAGCCTGATTTGCCCTTGGTCTGCCCATGGGTCTTTGTATCAATGGTGGCCTTGCCCAGAGCCTCGGAGATGTACTTATGGGTGCTCTGCTCGTTGCCGCCCAGATAGAGGATGGTGTCAGAGTTGCCGGGGATGGTTTCCCAGGAGTCCTTGTACAGCTCCTTGATCTGGGCCATGTTCTGGATGATGGTGCTGCAGGAAATATTTCTGGAACGCATGGTTGATAGCTCACGAGGTAGTCCGCCCAGGTTAATGGACGGTGCCTCGTCCAGTACGAAATGAACATGGCAAGGTAATGCTCCATGGTGAAGTTGGTCTGCACTATAATAAAGCGTCTGAAACGCCTGGGAATAGAGCAGGGACACCAAAAAATTGAAGGTGTTGTCATTGTCCGGGATCACGGCGTAGAGAGCGCATTTCTTTTCTCCCAGGGTATAGAGGTCCATATCGTCGTGATCCGTGATGGCCCGGATCTGGGGCAGGTTAAAGGGGGCCAGACGAACCGCAGCGGAGACCAAAATACTCTTGGCTGTCTTGCCCGCGCTCTGCTTGAATACTTTGTACTGCCTGAGAGCCACGCTCTCCGGATTCTCCCGTTCCATGGCCTGGAACAGCAGATCCAGGGGGGAGAGATACTCGTCATCCTCCTCTCGAACCTCCGCGTATTCCAGCACCCGCATAACCATGGAGAAGTTCTGCTCATACTCTGGAGCCTCCTGGAACAGCATGAGGATGATGGCTTGGAGGAGCGCCGTCTCAGCTTTCGTCCAAAACGGATCAGATTCATGGCTGCCCTTTGGTGTGGTAGCCTGGATGAGGTTATTGACCAGCTTGAGGACATCTTTTTCATCTCTCAGATAGCGGAATGGGTTGTATCCGTCCGAATCCTCCAGGTTGACCAGGTTGAGTACCCGGATGTCATATCCCTTGCTTTTCAGCCACCCTCCGGTGGCTGTGAGCACCTCCATTTTGGGGTCAGTGATGACATAATTGGTGTTGGCCTCCAGGATGTTTGGTTTCACATAGCTGCGGGTCTTGGCCGCGCCGCTGCCGCCAATCACCAGGACGTTGAGGGAGCGGCGGTGCTTGTGGGTGTCCAGGCCCAGGCGGACATGGCGGGTCAGGATCTTGTTCTCTTTTTGGCGGAACATGGCGTTGACCTGTCGGGGAGAGCCCCAGGCGGCGGAGCCGTGCTCCTCGCCGTCCCGAGTACGCCGCTGTTCCGAAGCGTAGACGCATAGGCCCATGATATAGAGGCCGGTGCAGATCAGGATGGACAGCAGGCTTTTGTCTGTCCAATGGATATCCAGCGGGTGCTGGAGCGCCGTTGTCAGATTGGTAAGAAGTTCCGGCAATCCACGCCCCAAGGATTGGGCAATGAGCAATGCGCCCCAGACCACCGGAACATAGAAAAACAGGGCCAGGACAATGTCCCCGGCCCTGGAGCTTTGTTTCAGGAAAACTCACCTCCAGACAAAACACAGGGGACTCAGCAGATGGATTCGTCTGCTGAGTCCCCTTGTTTATGGTGTGATGATAACACACGGAATGTGCTGTTGTTTGGCGTAAGCGATGGTATTTCTGGTCCCTCCGCTCTCGCCTGTGTAGACCGCGATCACCCGCCCAGAGTGATCTACCATCCATTCATTGCGGCGCTGGTATGCGGAATAGGAGAACTCCTGACTAATACAGCGCACCAGATCTGCGTGCCGTATCACCTCCACATAACGACTAGTCCAAGACGCACTCCAATGAAGCCCAAAATTTTCATACGGAAGTGCGCAGATCAGCTTCAGTCGGTTATCTGATACTCTGCGTTTAAGAACCAGCTCTGCCGCGCAAATATCTACCCCCTTTGCCATACCTGAAATAAATGTAGTAAACCCATCCTCTATCGCTCGGTCGATTTCCTGTCCTAATCGTACACATAGCTGTTCTTCTGAGATGTTCAGCTTTTCTGGTCTGTGTCCCGTAAAGCAGCAACGGTGTTTCCGTAGCTCTTGCTCATGCATAAACCACCCCTCCTTTGGTGTAGACTATAACATTATCTAATGTAATAGTCTATACCTTCGAGCGAGCAATTCCCTATTATCTAACCATAACATTAGATAATAGGAGCATGAGATATGGTGAAACTGAATGTGTTGGAATTGCTGAAGAAACAGGGCAGGACAAAATATTGGCTCTATAAGCAACTTGGAATGAGCTATCAGAATTTCAACCGAATGGTAAACAATGAAACCCAGTCTATCAAATTGGAGCGAATTGAAACCCTTTGTTTATTGCTAAACTGCACACCAAATGACTTGTTTTTAATCGATTGTGAGTGTGAACATACGCCCCAACTGTAGGGGCATTATCTCTGCTTGGGGCGTCCTTTTTGTTTGCTTCTGGCCGGAGCCGCTTTGTGCTGCCGATTTAGCTGCTCCCGGTACCCCTTCAACTGTGCCAGAACAGAGGGGCGCTCATGGGTCGTCTCCGTACTGATTTCGCTCTTGGAGATACTGGAGCTGCCGCTGATACCGGCCAAGTCGAACTCCGACCGAGACTCTTT
>NZ_NFIQ01000140.1 GCF_002159455.1 Flavonifractor sp. An306 | reverse complement strand
CTAGTCGTTATGTGGAGGTGATACGGCACGCAGATCTGGTGCGCTGTATTAGTCAGGAGTTCTCCTATTCCGCATACCAGCGCCGCAATGAATGGATGGTAGATCACTCCGGACGGGTGATCGCGGTCTATACGGGTGAGAGCGGCGGAACCAGAAATACCATCGCTTATGCCAAACAACAGCACGTTCCGTGTGTTATCATCACACCATAAATAGGGGGACTCAGCAGACGAATCCATCTGCTGAGTCCCCTGTGTTTTGCTTGGAGGTGAGTTTCCTGAAACAAAGCTCCAGGGCCGGGGACATTGTCCTGGTCCTGTTTTTCTATGTTCCAGTGGTCTGGGGCGCGCTGCTCATTGCCCAATCTCTGGGGCATGGGCTGCCGGAACTTCTTACCAATCTGACAGCATCGCTCCAGCATCCGCTGGAGATCCGGTGGACTGACAAAAGCCTGCTGTCCATCCTGATCTGCACAGGTCTTTACATCATGGGCCTGTGCATCTACGCCTCGGAGCAACGGCGCACACGGGATGGCGAGGAGCACGGCTCCGCCGCCTGGGGTTCACCCCGGCAGGTCAACGCCATGTTCCGCCAAAAAGAGAACAAGATCCTGACCCGCCATGTCTGCCTGGGCCTGGACACCCACAAGCACCGCCGCTCCCTCAACGTCCTGGTTATTGGCGGCAGCGGCGCAGCTAAGACCCGCAGCTATGTGAAACCAAACATTCTGGAGGCCAACACCAATTATGTCATCACCGACCCCAAAATGGAGGTGCTCACGGCCACCGGAGGGTGGCTGAAAAGCAAGGGATATGACATCCGGGTGCTCAACCTGGTCAACCTGGAGGAGTCGGATGGATACAACCCATTCCGCTATCTGAGAGATGAAAAAGATGTCCTCAAGCTGGTCAATAATCTCATCCAGGCTACCACACCAAAGGGCAGCCATGAATCTGATCCGTTTTGGACCAAAGCCGAGACGGCGCTCCTTCAGGCCATCATCCTCATGCTGTTCCAGGAGGCCCCGGAGTATGAGCAGAACTTCTCCATGGTCATGCGGGTGCTGGAATACGCAGAGGTTCGAGAGGAGGATGACGAGTATCTCTCCCCCCTGGATTTACTGTTTCAGGCCATGGAACGGGAGAACCCGGAGAGCGTGGCTCTCAGACAGTACAAAGTATTCAAGCAGAGCGCGGGCAAGACAGCCAAGAGCATCCTGGTATCCGCCGCGGTTCGTCTGGCCCCCTTTAACCTGCCCCAGATCCGGGCCATCACAGACCACGACGATATGGACCTCTATACCCTGGGAGAAAAGAAATGTGCTCTCTACGCCGTGATCCCGGACAATGACAACACCTTCAATTTCTTGGTGTCCCTGCTCTATTCCCAGGCATTTCAGACACTTTATTACAGCGCGGATCAGATCTATCATGGGGCGCTGCCCCGGCACGTCCACTTTGTATTGGATGAGTTCGCGGCCATGCCGCTGCCAGGGTACACTCGTGAATTGGCCACCATGCGTTCCCGCAACATTTCCTCCAGCACCATCATTCAGAACATGGCCCAGATCAAGGAGCTGTACAAGGACTCCTGGGAGACCATCTCTGGCAACTCGGACACCATCCTCTATCTGGGCGGCAACGAGCAGAGCACCCATAAGTACATCTCCGAGGCCCTGGGCAAGGCCACCATTGATACAAAGACCCATGGGCAGACCAAGGGCAAATCGGGCTCCTACTCCACCAATTTCCAGATGAGCGGACGGGAGCTGCTCACCCCCGATGAGGTCCGTGCGTTGGATAATCGCTATTGCATCTTGTTTATCCGGGGAGCAAAACCCGTCATGGACCTAAAGTATGAACTGACCGAGCACCCCGCTATCCGCTACACCGTGGACGGAGGCGGAGCGCCGTATATTCACCATGGACACAACACCACACCGGCCATCTCAGGCACACCGTTCTTCCAGGTTATTTCTGCCGATGAAACCAACAAAGAAAAGGAGACTGCAGCATGAAACATGATCTGACCACCCGTAAGTATGAGCGCCGCGCACGGAAACTGTACGCCCTGTTTTCCTGCCTCGTTCTGGCGCTGACCGTTATGGTTGTCCCGGCCTTTGCCGCGGACGATCCGCTGACGGTCGTCAACAACCTTTCCGAGTTCATCTTCTCCCTGATCCGGGCCATCGGCCTGATCCTGCTGGGCTTTGGCGTCCTCCAGCTGGGCCTGTCCCTCAAGAGCCACGACCCCTCTCAGCGGGCCAATGGTATGCTCACCATCGCTGGTGGTATTGTGATCACCTTCACCAAGGAGATCCTTACTCTCATTACCGGCTGATGAACAAGAAAGTAAAAAAATACCCACCCGCAACCCAGCGCAGCGGTTGCGGGTGGGAGAGGAGGGGCAAAGGAATGGAGCGTAATTTTCGCCGCCAGGTGGAAACGGAGCGAAATGGATTTCGCCCCGACGAGGAGGTGAAGTGATTGGGCAGTGGAAACTGGATCGTAGACAATCTGAATTCCGCCCTGCAGACCTGGAACGACAAACTCGCGGAGATCTGGACCCTGATCAGCACTACCCCAGAGGAATTCAAAGGCGGCGGGATCTGGAACGTGATCGTCAGCATCAATGGCGCGCTCCAAGCCATCGGCTACGCTCTGTTGGTGCTCTTTTTCGTGATGGGCGTAGTCAAGACCTGCGGCAGCTTTACCGAGATCAAGCGCCCAGAGGTGGCCTTCAAGTGCTTTATCCGCTTTGTATTGGCCCAGGCGGCAGTGACCTATGGTATGGAACTGATGAACGCCTTGTTCCGAATCGCCCAGGGTGCGGTATCCACCATCATGGACGCATCCGGCATGACTGCCATGTCACCCACTACACTGCCGGAAGAACTTATTACTGCCATTGAAAATGTGGGTATATGGGATTCCATCCCCCTCTGGGCGGTCACTCTGCTGGGGTCTCTGTTTATCTGGGTTCTCTCCCTCATTATGATCCTGACCGTCTATTCCCGTTTTTTCAAGCTCTATATGGCAACCGCTATCGCGCCCATCCCTTTGTCCAGTTTTGCGGGACAGCCCTCCAGCAGCATCGGCGTCGCTTTCCTCAAAAGCTATGCCGCCATCTGCCTGGAGGGCTGTATCATTGTGCTGGCCTGCGTCATTTTTTCGCAGTTTGCCTCCGCCCCACCCGCTGTGGGGGATGCTTCCACAGCACCGGCCACGCTGGTCTGGAACTACATTGGAGAATTGATCTTCAATATGCTGGTGCTGGTAGGCTCGATCAAGATGAGCGACCGGATCATCCGGGAATTGATGGGGCTTGGTTA
>NZ_NFIQ01000014.1 GCF_002159455.1 Flavonifractor sp. An306 | reverse complement strand
CCCCCGACCCCATCGCGGAGCGGCTGGCGGGCATGACGGTGGAGCAGAAGGTGGGCCAGCTGCTGGTGGCGGGGATCGACGGACTGGAGCCCGGCGCCGATGGCGCCCAGGCGGTGGCGGACTACCAGGTGGGGGGCGTGATCCTCTTTGGCCGCAATGTGGAGAGCGCCGGACAGCTCACCCAGCTGACCAACGGCCTGAAGGCCCTCAACGGGGACTATGTGCCCCTGTTCCTGTCGGTGGACCAGGAGGGGGGACGGGTGGACCGGATGCCCCCCGAGGTGGACGCTCTGCCTGCCGCCTATGACTACATCCAGGCCGGCGGCGATCCCCAGGCCCGGGGACAGGTGCTGGCGGCGGAGTGCGCCGCCTTCGGCCTCAATCTGAACTTCTCCACCTGCCTGGACGTGTGGTCCAACCCGGAGAACACCGTCATCGGGGACCGGGCCTACGGCACCGACTGGGAGAGCGTGACCCAGGCGGGCCTGGCGGTGAACCAGGGCCTGACGGAGGGGGGCGTGATCCCGGTGGTCAAGCACTTCCCCGGCCACGGGGATACTCTGGAGGACTCCCACGAGACCCTGCCGGTGGTGGACAAGATCCTGGAGGAGCTGAAGGAGGACGAGCTCAAGCCCTTCCAGGCCACCGTGGACCAGGGGGTTCCGGTGGTGATGGTGGGACACATCCTGATGCGGCAGATTGACCCGGAGAACCCGGCCTCCCTGTCCGAGCAGGTGGTCACTGGCCTGCTCCGGCAGGAGATGGGCTTTGACGGGGTGGTGTGTACCGACGATCTCACCATGGCCGCCATTTCCGACAGCTACGGCATGGGGGAGGCGGCGGTGCTGGCGGTGGAGGCGGGCTGTGATCTGCTGCTGGTGTGCCATGAGGCCGACAACCTGACCGCCGCCCGGGACGCCCTGCTGGAGGCGGTGAACAGCGGGAGAATTTCCATGGACCGGCTGGATGAGAGCGTGTACCGCCTCCTCTCCCTGAAGGCGGAGTGGGGGCTCACCAATCTGCCGGTGGAGGAGCCCGACCTGGAGGCGCTGAACGCTCGGCTCCAGGCCATCCTGCCCTGACAGTACAAAAACGGTACCCCGTTCAGTTATGGACGGGGTACCGTTTTGTTGTGTGTTCAGCCGCAGCCGCCGCACCGCTGGCAGGCGGCGGGGGTGGCGGCGCAGCCCCCCAGGGCGGTCTCCCGCAGCTCCACGGGGAGGCGGCGGCCCACGTTGTACATGGCGGAGAGCATCTCGTCAAAGGGGATCAGCTGGGGCACGCCGCTGAGGGCCAGCTCGGCGGCCACCAGGGCGTTGGCCACCCCGGCGGCGTTGCGGCTCTGGCAGGGGTACTCCACCAGCCCGCCCACCGGGTCGCACACCAGCCCCAGCATATTCATCAGCACCGTGGAGGCGGCGGCCAGGCACTGGTCCGGCTCTCCCCCCATCAGCTCCACCGCGGCGGAGGCCGCCATGGCGGCGGCGATGCCCACCTCCGCCTGACAGCCCCCCACCGCTCCGGCCACGGTGGCGTTGCGCATGGCCAGATAGCCCACCGCCCCGGCGTTGAACAGGCCGTCCAGCAGTCGCTGGTCGGAGATGTGGTACTCCTCCTGCAGGGCCAGCAGCAGGGCGGGCACCACTCCGGAGGAGCCGGCGGTGGGGGCGGCCACGATGAGGCCCATGGAGGCGTTGGTCTCCAGCACTGCCATGGCGTAGGTGATGGCCCGCTGGAGCACGGGGCCGCAGATGTCCCGTTTTTTGGCGGTGTGAGCGGCCAGACGCTTGGCCTCCCCGCCGATAAGGCCCCCCATGGAGCGGTGGGGGTTTTTCAGCGGCTCCATAGCGGAGGAGCGCATAATCTCCAGGGCCCGGGTCATCCGGCGTTCCACCTCGTCCGCCGTGGTCTCCCCCAGCACGCACTCCCGGCGGCGCATGACCTGGGAGATGGGCAGGCCCTCCCGCTGGCACAGCTCCAGCAGCTCTTTTCCATTCTTAAAGTCCATGGTCGCGCCTCCTTATGACTGTACCAGCATGACGTCCTGGATGTTGGGGTTGCCCATGAGCTGGCCGGAGATGCCGTCGGGAAGGCTGCCGTCCGACTCGATGATGCTGTAGGCGGTGTGTCCCTTGGACTCCCGGAACAGGCGCATGAAGGCGATGTTTACGTTGTGGTCGCTGAGCACCCGGGTGATGTGGGCCACCACGCCGGGGGTGTCCCGGTGGACCACGATGACGGCGCTGTACTCCCCGGTAAAGTCCACCTTTACGCCGTTGATACGGATGATCTTCACCTTGCCGCCCCCCAGGGATACCCCCCGCACCGTCATGACCCGGCCGGCGGCGTTCTCCATGCGGATGTCCACGGTGTTGGGGTGGAGCTCGGTCTCGGTCTCATTGGCGGTGAAGGAGAAGGCCAGCCCCCGCTCCCCGGCGATCTGGAAGGAGTCCCGGATGCGGGCGTCGTCGGTGGCAAAGCCCAGGATGCCCCCCAGCAGAGCCCGGTCAGTGCCGTGTCCGTGGTAGGTCTTGGAAAAGGAGCCGTAGAGGGTGAAGTCCACCCGGGCCAGGGGCGGGGCGAGCAGCTTCCGGGCCAGCCCGGCGATGACCGCCGCCCCGGCGGTGTGGGAGCTGGAGGGACCAATCATGTTGGGTCCCAGTACGTCAAAGACGCTGATAAAAGACATGGTTTACGCCTCCGTAACGGCATTCTTCTGGATAAACTTGCGGTAGATGGTGTCCACAATGGTGCCGATGGCGTTGTCGCCCGACACGTTGCAGGCGGTGCCGAAGGAGTCCTGGGTGATATACAGAGCCACCATGATGGCGCAGATGGGGCCGTTCACATCCCCGGCCTCAGCGCCGAACACCATGTAGAGGAAGGGCAGGGCGGTCATGATGGAGCCGCCAGGGGCGCCGGGGGAGGCCACCATGGCGATGCCCAGAGTCATAATGAAAGGCACCACGGTGCCCAGGCTAATGGGCAGCTGATACATCAGGCACACGGCGGTGGCACAAGCGGTAATGGTAATCATGGACCCCGCCATGTGGATGTTGGCGCACAGAGGCACCACGAAGTTGCGGATCTCCTCCAGAATGCCGTCCTTCTTGGCGCACTCCAGGTTGACGGGGATGGTGGCGGCGGAGGACTGGGTACCGATGGCGGTGGCGTAGCCGGAGATCTGATTGCGGATGAGAGTCACCGGGTTTTTGCCGGCCACCAGACCGGCCACCAGGAACTGGATGACGATATAGATGAGGTGCATGGCGATGACCACCAGGAACACCTTCCACAGGATGCTGAGGATGGCGAAGGTCTTGCCGGAATAGGTCATGTTGGTGAAGGTGCCGCAGATATACAGGGGCAGCAGGGGGATGATGACCTTGTGCAGCACCTTGTCAATGATGGCGGAGAAGTCCTCCATGCCGTGGTATAGAGTGTCCCCGATCTCCTTGCCACGCATGGTGGACAGACACAGACCCAGCACGAAGGCCAGAGTGACGGCGGAGAGGGTGTCCAGCAGCGGCGGGATGGAGAGGGAGAAGTAGCCCTCCAGTGACACGTCGGCGGTGGCGGCGATCTGGTCTAAGGCCCCCTCGGTCATGAAGGAGGGGAACAGCGCGGAGGATACCAGGTAGGAGGCCGACCCCGCCACCAGAGTGGAGAAGTAGGAGAGGACCACGGTGATGACCAACAGCTTGCCCGCCCCGCTGCGCAGGTTGGCGATGCCCATAGTCACGTAGGCCACGATCATCAGGGGGATGATAAAGGAGAGGAAAGTGCTGAAGATAGACGAGCAGGTGACGATCACCCGGTTGAACCACTCCGGCATGAAGGAGCCGAAAAGAATGCCCAACACGATGGCGATAATCAGTTTGGGGATCAGACCGACTTTAAACTTCTTTTTTTCCATGTGCATTTCCTCCAATCTTCTCTCGCGGGTGTCTGGATATTTGTTGGTTTTTACGGTGCACTTAGTCTAACATAAGAGTATAATTTAATCAAATAAACCAATTTTATAATTTCGATGAAAAATTTTAATAATACTTTGGGGGGATGGGCCATGGAACTGCGGCAGCTGACCACCTTTGTCCGGGTGGCCCAGTTTCAGAGTTTTTCCAAGGCGGCGGCCAGTCTAGGCTACTCACAGTCGGCGGTGACGGTGCAGATCCGCCTGCTGGAAGAGGAGCTGGGGGTGCGACTGTTCGACCGGATCTACAAGCGGGTGGTGCTGACAGGGCAGGGGCGGCAGTTTCTGGACAGCGCCTATTCCATCCTCCAGGAGGTGAACCGGGCCACCCAGGCTCTGGCCGGCGGGGAGGGGGAGCTGACCGGGCAACTGCACATCGGCACGCTGGAGTCCCTGTGCTTTGCCCGGCTGCCCGGAGTGATGCACAGTTTCCGCACCAGCCACCCCGGGGTAAATATCCTCATCACCACCGGGGTGCCCGAGGACCTGATCACCAAGATGGAGCGGGGGGAGGTGGACATCATCTACATCCTGGACGAGCCGCTGTACAACAACCGCTGGAACAAGCTGCTGGAGGAGCGGGAGGAGGTGGTGATGGTGGCGTCGGCTGGGCTGGGCCGGGCCCTGGGCCCCGGTCCCCACCGGCTGGAGGAGCTGCTGGACTGCCCCTTCTACCTCACCGAGCGGGATGCCAACTACCGCCGTCTGCTGGACAAACGGCTGGCCGCCCTGGGACGGGCGGTGACCCCCGCTCTGGAGAGTAGCTACGCCTCTTTCCTGCTGAGGGTTCTGGAAGAGACCGAGGGGCTGTCTTATCTGCCCTGGTTTCTGGTTGAGGAGAAGGTGCGGCAGGGGACGCTGACAGTGGTGGAAGTGGAGGACTTGCAGAGTGTTATGTACGGTCAGATCTTCTGTCATAAGGAGAAGCTTGCCACGCAGGAAATGCGGGAGTTTGTTCGGCTGTGTTCCCGTCCGGTTCCCTTCGCTACCGCTCATGTCTAAGTGAGCAGAAGGGCAAAAAAGGGCTTGCCGTCCGCCATGCGCAAACGGCAAGCCCTTTGGTCTATCTTCGTTATTTGGCGTAATCCACCACTTTGGTCTCCCGGATCATGTTGACCTTGATCTGACCGGGATACTCCAGCTCTTCCTCGATCTTCTTGGCGATGTCCCGGGCCAGCAGCACCATCTGGTCCTCGCTGACCTTGTCGGGCGCCACCATGATGCGGACCTCCCGGCCCGCCTGGATGGCGAAGGACTTCTCCACCCCGGGGAAGGAGGAGGTGACCTCCTCCAGCTTCTCCAGACGCTTGATATAGTTCTCCAGATTCTCCCGCCGGGCGCCGGGCCGGGCGGCGGAGATGGCGTCGGCGGCCTGGACGATGCAGGCCACGATGGTGCGGGGCTCCACGTCGTTGTGGTGAGCCTCGATGGCGTGGACCACGTCCTCGTTCTCCCGGTACTTCCGGGCCAGCTCCACGCCGATCTGCACGTGGGAGCCCTCCACCTCATGGTCGATGGACTTGCCCAGGTCGTGGAGCAGGCCGGCCCGCTTGGCCTGGGTCACGTCGGCGCCGATCTCGGCGGCGATGAGCCCCGCCAGATGGGCCACCTCGATGGAGTGGTTGAGCACGTTCTGGCCGTAGCTGGTGCGGTAGCGCATCCGGCCCAGCAGCTTGATAAGCTCGGGGTGCAGGCCGTGGACGTTGGTCTCAAAGACGGCCCGCTCGCCCTCGGCCTTGATGGTGGCGTCCACCTCCCGCTTGGCCTTCTCCACCATCTCCTCGATGCGGGTGGGGTGGATGCGACCGTCCTGGATGAGCTTCTCCAGGGCGATGCGGGCGATCTCCCGGCGGACCGGGTCGAAGCAGGAGACCGTGATGGCCTCCGGCGTGTCGTCGATGATCAGGTCCACCCCGGTCATGGTCTCCAGGGTGCGGATGTTGCGGCCTTCCCGGCCGATGATGCGGCCCTTCATCTCGTCATTGGGCAGGGGTACCACACTGACGGTTGCTTCCGCCACATGGTCGGCGGCGCAGCGCTGGATGGCAAGGGAGAGAATCTCCTTGGCCTTCTGGTCGGCCTCCTCCTTGAACTGGGCCTCGATCTCCCGGACCTTCATGGCCGACTCGTGGGTGACCTCCTCGGCCAGCTGGTTGATGAGGTAGTTCTTGGCCTCCTCGGCGGTGAAGCCGGAGATGCGCTCCAGCACCTCCATCTGGGTCTTCTTCACGGTGGACACTTCCTCCCGGGCCTCGTCCAGCTCGGCCAGCTTGCGCTGCAGGGTGTCCTCCTTCTTTTCAATGTTCTCAGTCTTGCGGTCCAGATTTTCTTCCTTCTGCTGGAGCCGGCGCTCCTGCTTCTGCAGGTCGGCCCGGCGCTCCTTTACCTCGCGCTCATACTCGTTGCGGGCCTGGAGAATCTCCTCCTTGGCCTCCACCAGCGCCTCCCGCTTTTTGCTCTCGGCGCTTTTGATGGATTCGTTGATGATCCGCTTGGCCTCTTCCTCGGCGCTGGAGATCTCCTTTTCGGCCACCTTCTTGCGCCACTGAATGCCGGCGGGGAAGCCTATGGCAAGTGCGACCACAGCGGTGATCACACAGGCGATAATTGTCTGCATCAAGGCTGAAATACACCTCCCTTTCTGGAATTTTCAAAGTTCGATCTTGGTATATTTGACGTTTGCAGCCGGACAAAACTTGTCCAATCTGCACAAAAGTGGAAGAACGTACCCCTCGTTCTTCAAAATACTACACCTAGACTATTTTAAGGCCTATCATATCCTTCTGTCAAGGAAATTCGTGTGCGCACAAAAACCCCCGGACCGGTTCCGGTCCAGGGGCGCATATAGTGTGGTTTCAGGGCCGGGCGGGGAGGGAGTCGTCCTCCCGGATCCAGTCCTCCACGTGGACCACGGAGTAGTCGGTGGGGGTGTCCCGGATGACCACCCGCTGGATGCCGGCGTTGATGATGAGCCGCCGGCACATGGAGCAGGAGGTGGAGCCGGGGATCAGCTCCCCGGTGGCCGGGTTGACGCAGGCCATGTACAGGGTGGCCCCCAGGGTCTCGCTGCGGGCGGCGGAGATAATGGCGTTGGCCTCCGCATGGACCGAGCGGCACAGCTCGTACCGCTCTCCGGAGGGGATATTCAGGGCCTCCCGGGTGCAGTAGTTCAGATCCACGCAGTTTTTCCGGCCCCTGGGGGCGCCGTTGTAGCCGGTGGCGATGATCTCGTCGCTCTTCACCAGAATGGCCCCGTAGTGCCGCCGCAGGCAGGTGGCCCGCTCTGCCACCGTCTGGGCGATATCCAGATAATAGTTCTCTTTGTCAATGCGTCCCATGGGTTCCCCTCCGCCGCTTTTTTCCCAAGTATACCGGCTTTTTTCCCCCGGTGCAAGCCATTTTTTCCGCCGCTGAATTCACATATTGTTTACGTTTCCTTCCTTGACGAAAAAAGCCTCAGGCGGTATCATATTATTTAAGAAAAATGTAAGCTTTCTGACCAAAGGAGACGACCCTTGCTCATGCTGATGAATTTTTTCAGAAAACTGATGTACGGGCGGTATGGCAGCGACCAGCTCTCCTTTTTCCTCCTCATCACCTATGTGGTTTTGATCCTGCTGTCCGGCCTGCCTCATATGGGCTTTCTCTCCTGGGTGGCCCTGGTGGTGCTGCTGTGGGATCTGTTCCGCATGTTCTCCCGGCGCATTGACCGCCGCCGGGCGGAAAACGCCCGGTTCCTCCACGCAGTGGGGCCGGCCGTCCGCTGGGTGAAAATGCGCCACACCATCCACCGGGACAAGGAACACCGCTATTTTAAATGTCCCAACTGCGGACAGTACCTGCGGGTGCCCCGGGGAAAGGGAAAGATCACGGTGAGCTGCCGCAACTGCGGCGCCAGTTTTGAGGAGCGGAGCTGACTGCCCGCGCCCGGCCCGGCGCGCCCCTGGCGCGCCGGCTTTTTGCAACCTTTTACAGGAGAGTGAGCACATGAGACAGTGTATGGACGCAGACAATCTGCACCGCCGGCTGAGAAAGGTCATCGGCCAGCTCAACGCCATCGATCGGATGGTGGACGAGGACGTGCCCTGCGAGGAGATGCTGATGCAGATCAACGCCGCCAAAAGCGCCCTCCACAAGGTGGGCCAGGTGGTGCTGGAGGGCCATCTCAACCACTGTGTCCGGGACGGCATCGAGCACGGGGACGCCGACAAGACCATTTCCGAATTTGCCAAGGCCATCGAGCACTTTTCCCGCATGAGCTGAAAACCATCGCCCGCCGCATTGTGCTTGCGGCGGGCGATGGTTTTTTATTTTCCCACGCAGAAGCGCGCAAAGATCCGGGCGGTGATGTCCTCCCGCAGGTTGGCGCCGGTGAGCTCTCCCAGGGCGGACAGGGCCTCCTCCACATCGGTGAGCAGGGCGTCGGGGGTGATCCCCGCCTCCAGGCTGTCCTCCGCCCGGGCCACGCTGTCCAGCGCCCGCCGGGCGGCCTGGGCTTGCCGCAGGTTGGTGAGCAGCTCTCCCGCCGCCCCCTGTCCGCCGGAGGGGAACAGCCGATCCACCGCCTTTGCCAGCGCCTCCAGCCCCTGGCCGGTTTTCGCGCTGAGCTCCACCACCGGCGGCATGGGGTCCAGCGCCGGAAGGGGGGCGGCGGGCAGATCCCCCTTGGTCCACACCAGAATGGTGGGGGCGTGGGCCGTTGCCTCCTTCAACAGGGCGGCGTCCTCCGCCGTAAAGGGCACCGAGCCGTCGCACAGCAGCAGCACCAGGGCGGCCTCCTCCAGGGCGGCCCGGCTGCGCTCCACCCCGATGCGCTCCACCTCGTCGGCCGCCTCCCGGATGCCGGCGGTGTCGATCACCCGCAGGGTCACGCTGCCCAGCCGGCAGCGGGCCTCCACCGTGTCCCTTGTGGTGCCGGGCACCGGGGTGACGATGGCCCGCTCGTACCCCGCCAGGGCGTTGAGCAGGGAGGACTTGCCGGCATTGGGCCGGCCGATGAGGGCGCAGGGGATACCCCCCGCCAGATACCGGCCCCGGTCGTAAGTGGCCAGCAGGGCGGACAGCTCCCCTTTGGCGGTTTCCAGCCCGGTTCGGATGGTGTCCGCCCGGAAGGGGTCGATGTCCTCGTCGGGGTAGTCCAGCACGGCGTGGAAGTGGGCCAGCAGGTCCACCAGAGCGTCGTAAATGCCCTGTACCCGGCGGCTCAGGGCGCCGGAGAGCTGCCCGGCGGCCTGGTGGACGGCGGCGGGGGTCTCCGCGTCGATCAGGTCGGCCACCGCCTCCGCCTGGGCCAGGTCCATCCGGCCGTTGAGCAGGGCCCGGCGGGTGAATTCTCCCGGTCCCGCCTGCCGCACCCCCTGGGCGAACAGGGCCTCCAGAGCCAGGGTGAGCACCATGGGGGAGCCGTGACACTGCAGTTCCGCCGTGTCCTCCCCGGTGTAGCTGTGGGGACCGTGGGAAATGGTGGCCAGGGCCTGGTCAATGACGGCCCCGTCCGCCCCCAGCAGAGAGCCGTACACCAGCTGCCGGTCCCTGGATTCCTCCAGAGGCCGCCCCCCGGCGGGGCGGAACACGGCAGAGGCGGCGGGAATGGCCCCCGGCCCGGAAAGCCGCAGAATCCCAATGGCTCCGGGGGCCGGGCCGGTGGCGATGGCTGCGATGGTATCGGACATGATCATCACCTCAGAGTCAACCTTGTGTTGACCGAATTATACCAGATTTCGTCCCACTTGGGGAGGAAAAAACTTTGGCGAAAGCGACGTGGTTTTTTCTCTTGACTGGTCTTATGTCAACGATTTTTGAATATCCACAGGCTGTGCAAAACTGTGCAAAACTGTGGAAAACCATGTGGACAATGTGGAAAACCCTTCTCCAGTCTGGTTTTTACCAAATCCACATGGGCCCGTTACGATGTATATTTCTCTGTATAACAACAACCAAACGGAATTTATGGTGTCCGGCAGGAAGGCTTTGTCAAATTGGCAAAAAAGATACACCAAATTTAGGTAAAGTTGCCCTTGAACCGGGTGATTTTTGGTGCTAAACTATTATTAGTACTAAAAAATAATTTTTTGGAGGCGTATCAAATGGACCATGCACCCCTGCCCCGGCGGTATCTGATGTTTTTTGCCGGCGTGGTGAGCTCCGCGCTGGGGATCGCCCTCATTACCCTGGCGGGCATGGGGACGTCGGCGGTATCCAGTCTGGCCTATGTGCTGACCTTTGTGTTTCCCGGCGTATCCTTGGGGTGCTTTACCTTCCTGGTGAACTGCGCCATGCTGGGGGGACAGGCGCTGCTGCTGCGCAGCAAGTTTCAGCCCATCCAGCTGCTGCAGGTTCCGGCCACCTTTGTGTTTTCCGCCTGCATTGACCTGTGGATGGATCTGCTGTCCGCCCTGGTGCCGTCGTCCTATGCCGGCCGGTGGGTGGTGCTGCTGCTGGGCTGCGGTTTCCTGGGGCTGGGCGTGGCCCTGGAGGTGGTCCCCAACGTGCTGATTCTCCCCTGCGAGGGCTTTGTACGCACCTGCAGCCAGGTGTTCGGCTGGGACTTCGGCAAGACCAAGACGGGTTACGACCTGGCCATGCTGTGCGCCGCGCTGCTGGTATCCCTGCTGTGCCTGCGGTCGGTCCACGGCCTGCGGGAGGGCACGGTGGTGTGCGCCCTCACAGTGGGGTCCATCTCCCGCTTTTTCTGCCGCCGGATCCAGCGTGTGTGGGAGCACAGGCACCCGTCGCTGGCCCATACGTAAGGGTAACGGCGGAAGGAAACAAGATAAAAACTGCCGCGGGCCATGGCCTGCGGCAGTTTTTTTGTATCCAGTGTCAGCCCAGACGGCTCAGGATCACCTGGGCGGCCTTGACGCCGGAGGCGCCGGCCTGGGCCAGGCCCCGGGTGATGCCCGCCCCGTCGCCCACGGCGAAGAAGCCGGGCAGGGAGGTCTCCAGCTCGCCGGACAGGGCCAGCCGGGCGGAGTAGAACTTTACCTCCGCGCCGTAGAGCAGGGTGTCGTAGTTGGCGGTGCCGGGGGCGATCTTGTCCAGCTGATAGATCATCTCAATGATGTCGTCCAGCTGCCGCTTGGGCAGGGCCAGGGACAGGTCGCCGGGCACGGCAGCGGTGAGGGTGGGACGGACGAAGGACTTGCCCAGCCGGTGCTCGTTGGTGCGGATGCCGCTGACCAGATCGCCGAACCGCTGCACGAGCACGCCGCCGGCCAGCATGTTGGACAGGGAGGCGATGTGCTTGCCGTAGCGGTAGGGCTCGTTGAAGGGCTGGGTGAACCGGTTGGACACCAGCAGGGCGAAGTTGGTATTCTCGCTCTGGAGGGCGGGGTCGGAGTAGGAGTGGCCGTTGACGGTGTTGATCCCCTCCACGCTCTCGGCCACCACATGGCCGTAGGGGTTCATGCAGAAGGTGCGCACCGGGTCGCCGTACTGCTTGGTGCGGTAGACCAGCTTGGACTCGTACACCACGTCGGTGATGTGCTCAAAGACCTTGGCGGGCAGCTCCACCCGCACGCCGATGTCCACCTGGTTGTTGATGAGCTGGATGCCCAGTTCCTTGCACTGGTTGGAGAACCACTCCGCCCCCGAGCGGCCGGGCCCGGCGATGAGCCAGGTACAGTCGATCTCGTCGCCCTGCTGGGTGATCAGGCGGTAGCCCTCGCCGTTGAGGTTTTCGATCCTGGTCACCGGGGTGTGGAATCGGAACTCCACCCCCTTGCGGCACTCCTCATAGATGCTCTGGAGGATTTTCAGGTTGTTCTCGGTGCCCAGGTGCTTGCACCGGGCCTGGAGCAGGTGCAGGTCGTGCTCCAGAGCCTTTTTCTCCAGCGCCCGGGCCGCCGGGGTGTCGGTGGAGAACACCTTGTCAGTGGCCCCGTGCTTCATGTTGATGGAGTCCACATAGTCAATGAGGCCCATCACCTCTTCCCGGGGCATGAAGTCGGTGAGCCAGCCGCCGAAGGCGGTGGTGAAGTTGTACTTGCCGTCGGAAAAGGCGCCGGCGCCGCCAAAGCCGCACATGGTGCCGCACACCTTGCAGTGGATGCACTCCTTCACCTTGCCCGCCACGATGGGGCAGCTGCGGGTATAGATGTCGGCCCCCTGGTCCAGGGCCACCACCTTCAGGTTGGGATTGCGGTGCATCAGCTCGTACCCGGCGAAGATGCCGGCCTCTCCGCAGCCCAGAATGGCAACGTCATACCGTGTGTTCATGTGCGATCTCTCACTTTTCGTTATATTAGGCAGGCATCACACATGCCTATCCAAGTTAGTATTATACCAAAGCGGCAGTTTTTTGACAACAGCAACTAAAAGATTTTCAGGGAGCCTGTTCAAAAATCATCCCCCTGGCGTATAGGGCGCCACCTCCACGCCGGTGTAGTACCACTTCAGGATCTCGTCGTAGGTTTTGCCCTGCTTGGCCAGGGCGTTGGCCCCGTACTGGCTCATACCCACCCCATGGCCGTAGCCGGTAACCGAGAAGGTCACCCCCTGGCTGTCGGCGGTCACAGTAAAGCTGGTGGAGCGCAGTCCCAGCAGGGTGCGCAGGGCCCCGCCGGAGACGGTGACGCCCCCCACGTCCACCTGCTCCACCCCGCCGGCGGAGTTGGGCACGGTGTTCTGAAACCAGCCGGCGGGGTCCCCGGACAGGTCGGCGTCGGGGTACTGGGCCAGCAGCTTGCTTTTGAACTCCTCCAGGGTAAAGGTGACGGTGGAGTGGTAGTTGGGCACCTCGTCCCCCTCGGGGCTGTCCACTCCGGTGAGATAGGGCACTGAATTGCCCCACACCTCCACCGCGTCCACCGTCCGCCCGGCGGCGGAGGAGAAAAACACCGCCTGAATGGGATGGCCATCGTATAAAACGGCCATCCCGTCGGTCTCCGACACGGCGGAGGTGATCTTGGCGGTGTATGCCGCCCCATTGTCCCCCCAGTTGGCGGCGGCCTGGTCCGGGTCTATGTAGGCCTGGCAGCAGGTGATGTCGGTGCACACGTCGGCGTCGGGGTGCTTTTCCACCGTGCGCCCCAGCTTGGACAGGGTGTAGGTCCGGGCGGCGGCGGCCTGGGCCTTCAGCGCCTCCAGCTCAAAGGAGGCGGGCATCTCCGCCGCCACCACCCGCCACAGGTACTGGTCCAGCCCCAGGGTGAGCACGCTGCCGTCGGTCAGCGCCACCCGGATCTGGGTCTGGCTGTCCGCCGAGGGGCTGGGGGTGACCACGGTCCGGTCGATGGGCAGCTCGCCGGTGGGGGCGGCCTGCTCCGTCTGCTCCAGCCCTCCCGTTCCGAAGAGCAGCAGCGGCAGCAGAAACAGAACCAGCAGCAGCGCCAGGGCCGTGGCCACCACCTGTTTCACACCCCACCGCTGTCCATAATTTTGCAAGTTATTCTTCATCACAATTCACTTTCCAACTTGGTTGTGGGTATCCTCTTCAGGTTGTTTTGCCAAAAATCCTTGGAATAACTTGTTTTGGATTGACGGCAGGGGAAAAAGGGATTACAATGAATACCATCAAAATTTGGGAGAAGGAGCGGGTTTGGATGCAAAATGCGGAGCGCGAGGCCTTTGCAGGGTTCCTCACCAGTCTATGCGCGGAGTACCAGAAGCATAACCAGATTGATCCGGCATATTATGAGCGCTACAACGTGAAGCGGGGCCTGCGCAACGCCGACGGCACCGGCGTGATGGCGGGCGTGACCCAGATCGGCAACGTCATGGGCTATTACCTGCAGGACGGCGAGCGGGTGCCCGCCCCCGGCAAGCTGGTGTACCGGGGCATTGACGTGGAGGAGCTGGTGGACGGCTTCGTGGGTGAGGACCGGTTCGGCTTTGAGGAGACGGCCTACCTGCTGCTCTTCGGCCAGCTGCCCACCCGGGAGCAGCTGGCGGCCTTCCAGCAGCTGCTCACCGACAACCACACCCTGCCCCACATGTTTACCGAGGACATGATCATCAAGGCTCCCAGCCCCGACGTGATGAACAAGCTGGCCCGGTCGGTGCTGGCCCTCTATTCCTATGACGACAACCCCGACGACATGTCCCTGCCCAACCAGCTGCGGCAGGCCATCCAGCTCATCGCCCGGGTGCCCGTCATCGTGGCCCACGCCTTCGCCGTGAAGCGGCACTACTACGACGACGAATCCCTCTATCTCCACCGGCCCCAGCCGGGACTCAGCGTGGCGGAGAACTTCCTCTACTCCGTCCGCCACGACAACCAGTTCACCCAGCAGGAGGCCCGGCTGCTGGATCTGTGCCTGGTGCTCCACGCCGAGCACGGCGGCGGCAACAACTCCGCCTTTGCCTGCCGGGTGCTCTCCTCCTCCGACACCGACATCTACTCCTCCATCGCCGCGGCGGTGGGCTCCCTGAAGGGGCCCCGGCACGGCGGCGCCAACAAGAAGGTCATGGAGATGTTTGGCTATATTGAGGAGGGCGTGAAGGACTGGAAGGACGACGACGAGATCAGGGACTTCCTGGGCAGGCTACTGCGGAAGGAGGCGGGGGACCGGTCCGGCCTCATCTACGGCATGGGCCACGCCATCTACACCCTGTCCGACCCCCGGGCCGTGATCCTGAAGAAGTTTGCCAGGCAGCTGGCCCAGACCAAGGGCATGGAGGACGAGTTCCAGCTCTATGAGGCGGTGGAGCGGCTTACCCCCGAGATGCTCCTCTCCGTCAAGGGGGAGAGCAAGGTGGTGTGCGCCAACGTGGACCTGTTCTCCGGCATGGTGTACAAGATGATGGGCATTCCCCAGGAGCTGTACACCCCCCTGTTTGCCGTGGCCCGCATCGTGGGCTGGTGCGCCCACCGTATCGAGGAGGTCTACCAGCCCGGCAACCGGATCATCCGCCCCGCCTACAAGGCGGTGGCTCCCATGCGCACCTTCGTACCCCTGGACCAGCGGTAAGGCTGGAAAAGACGCAGGAAAAAGCAGGCGCTTGTTCAAGCGCCTGCTTTTTTGTGTGTAAAGGGGCTTCAGCGGTCCCATTTCTCGATGAGGGCCCGCAGCTGGTCGGCAAACTTGCCCAGGTCCTTGTTGGTGCCCCCCTTGTTGTGGGCGATGACCTCCATCAGCTTGCGGCCCACCTCCTCCAGCCGCTGGTAGGCGGGAGAGGCGCCGGGGGTGGTTGCCGGCTTTTTCTCCGGCGGCAGGCCGGGGGCCAGCATCTGGTTGCTCAGCAGGTCGTAGACCTCTTCATAATTGGGGGCGTGGGCCTCCAGCCCCCGCTGGCGCAGGGTGGCGGCGTAGAGGTCGGCCACCTCCGCCTCCCCATGGACCACAAAGACCTGCCTGGGCTGGGGGGTGAAGTGCTCGATCCACCGCAGCAGCCCGTCCCGGTCGGCGTGGGAGCTGAGGCCGTGGAAGTTGACGATGCGGGCCCGGACGGCGATCTCCTCCCCGAAGAGCTTCACAGAGGTGACGCCGTTGAGCAGACGCCGGCCCAGGCTGCCCTCCGCCTGGTAGCCCACGAACACCACCGCGCACTCCGGCCGCCACAGGTTATGCTTCAGGTGGTGGCGGATCCGGCCGGCGTCGCACATACCGGAGGCGGAGATGATCACCCGGGGGGTCTTGTCCTCATTGAGGGCCCGGGACTCGGCGCTGGACTCGGTGATGGTGAGCCCCGGGAACTGGAACAGGGTGCCCCCCTTCAGGGCCAGGATGGCCTCCTCGTCCAGATAGCCGTGGAGGTCGCCGGAGAAGATGCGGGTGGCCTCGCCCGCCAGGGGGGAGTCCACCACCACCTGGAAGTTGGGGGCGCTCTTCACCAGCCCCTGCTCCTTCATCTCCCGGATGAAGTACAAAAGCTCCTGGGTGCGGCCCACGGCGAAGGAGGGGATGATCACGTTGCCCCCCTTGCCCAGAGTCTCGTCAATGATGGCGGCCAGGTCGGCGGTGTAGTCCGGCTTCTGGGCCATGTCGTGGAGCCGGTCGCCGTAGGTGCTTTCGGTGAGGACGTAGTCGGCGTCCTTGATGTACTGGGGGTCCCGGATGATGGGCTGGTCCCGGTTGCCGATGTCTCCGGAAAAGACCACCTTCCGGGTCTCGTCCCCCTCGGTGAGCCACATCTCCACGCTGGCCGAGCCCAGCAGATGGCCGGCGTCCACAAAGCGGATCTTCACCCCGTCCTCCACCTGCAGCCGGGTGCCGTACTCGCAGGTGACGATGTGCTTGATGGCGGCCTCGGCGTCGGCCACGGTGTACAGGGGCTCCACCGGCTCCTCCCCGGCCCGCCTGCCTTTCTGGTTCTGCCACTGGGCGTCGCTCTCCTGGATGTGGGCCGAGTCCCGCAGCATGATGCTCAGCAGCTGGCCGGTGAGCCGGGTGCAGTAGATATTGCCCTCAAAGCCCTGCTTGACCAGCAGGGGAATGCGCCCGGAGTGGTCGATGTGGGCGTGGGTGACCACCACCGCGTCGATGTATCCGGCGTTGAAATCCAGGGCCTGGTTGTCCCGCTCATCCCTGCCCTGCTGCAGGCCGCAGTCCACCAAGATCTTCTTGCCGCCGCACTCCACACAGTGGCAGCTGCCGGTAACCGCGTGAGCCGCGCCGAAAAAGGTCAGTTTCATGGTGCACCTCCTTTAAGTACTTCGGTAAGTTGATTGTACCTCCAAAACCGGCCGGTGTAAATAAGCTCTGGAGAAGAAGGGCGGAAAAAGGCGGCCGGACGCAGATGCGTCCGGCCGCCGGGGGAAGGAAAGAGAGAGGAAAGAGAGGAAGAAAATCTATCGTCACACGCCGGGCGTGTTGTCTCTGGTCTGCCCCCACAGCCGGGGGGCAGTCACAAAGGCCGGCCGGTGGTCTGAACACGCAACAGATGGCATTTCTCCTTCCGCGCGTTCCCGGCCTGCGCCTTTATTCATGAACTTTGGCTGTGCGTATAGAATACCACCCTTTCCCAGGGGAGAGGTGGATAAACTTTGAAGCTTATGTAAACGAAGTGTGAATCCGGAGGGGCGGGAGAGGCATGACAAAAATTTCACAATATACTTGTGTAAACTGACCAGACTAATTTTTTGGAAACCGGATTTCATCGGTATTGTTGCCAAAAACAATTTGTTGAAATGGGCAATATGCACAAAACGAAACCCTTACCAAATGGAAACCGTCTACTTTTTGGTTAGTAACTTACCGATTTGTGGGGATTGAAAGCAACCCTGAGAACCGTTACATTAGGAAACGCGATGAGGCAGGTTCCTAGGGAAGCGGGGACACGCCCTTCACTTTGACGAGAGCGAGGGAAACGAAATGGCAAAACAAAAACTCCACGATCCCGGCAATAAGAATTCCGTTGTCAACTTCGGTGCTGGCTGGGTGGTCATCCTCTACTGCCTGCTGATGTTCTTCCTGTATGTGGGCATGTGCAACGACGGCGCCAACATCACCGCCCCCAATGTGGAATACCTCCTGGGCCTGGAGACGGGCACCATCATGAACATGAACTCCCTGGCGGGCCTGGTAGGCGTGGTGTTCTTCATCATCGCCGGCCAGATCAACCGGAAAATCGGCGCCCGGCTCACCTCCGGTATCTGCTGCATCATCTCCGGCGTGGCCTACATCCTGGCCTGCAACGCCCCCAGCGTGGTGCTGTACACCGTGGCCATGTGCTTTGTGTACGGCGGCATCATGTCCGCGGGCTACGTGGCCGGCGGCACCCTGGTGGCCACCTGGTTCCCCAAGAAAAAAGGTGTGGTCATGGGCTACACCACCATGGGCCATAACCTGGCCTCCGCCTTCTATGTCCAGCTGGTGGCCATTCTCATCGCCCCCATGGTGACGGGCATGGCCGACATCGGTCAGAATTTCAAAACCGGCATTGTGCCCATCGGCGTGGGCGCCATCGTTCTGGGTATCCTGGGCATGCTCTTCATCCGCAATACCCCCCAGGAGCGGGGCATCAATCCCGACAATGTGTCCGACGAGGTGTACGCCGCCGAGTACGACACCACCGACGAGGTGGAGGGCGACGGCGGCTGGACCACCGGCAAGCTGCTGCGCACCAAGGAGCTGTGGTTGGCGGCCATCACCACCGCCTTCTTCCAGATCTGCTCCGTGGGCGTGATGAGCCAGCTGGTCAAGCGCAATGTGGAGCTGGGCTTTCAGCAGCAGGAGGCCATGAACGTCATGACCATCCTGGCCCTGGGGGGCGTGGTTGGCTCCTGGCTGGTGGGCGTCATTGACGACAAGATCGGCACCAAAAAGACCATGGTGGGCTTTGGCGTCTGGTACGCGGTGGCCCTGCTGCTCAACTTTACCGCGGTGGACCAGGTGACGGTGCTGGTGTATGTCTCCCTGTTCATGATCGCCATGGGCATCGGCGGCTCCGCCAACTTCACCACCTCTCTGCCCGCCTCCATCTTCGGCCGGCACGGCTTTGACAAGGTGAACAGCGTCATCTTCCCCATCCAGGGCGCGGTGACAGCCCTGTGCTTCCTGGTCAACGGCACGGTGCAGCTCATCACCGGCGGGCAGATCCGCATGGCCTATCTGGTGTTCGCCGGTGTGGCCCTGGTCAACGTGGTGCTGGTGCTTCTGGTGAACGAGCACCGGTACAACCGGGACTTTGCCGCCCAGAACAAGTAAGACTCCAAGAAAAACGGGAGCGCGGTTTGCAGCCGCGCTCCCGTTTTTTTCAGCCCCCCAGGGTCATGCCGTCGCCTCCGGACAGGCCATCCTTCTCCAGCATCTGCTCCAGCACCTGCACGTCGGTGGTGATATCCATGGCGTCGTCCTGGAACAGCTTATCCAGCTGGGCCTCAAACCCATCCACCACTTTGTCCATCATGCCCTCAATGCGGGCCTTGGCCGAGCGGATATTCTCTCCCTCGATGCCCTGCTCCTCCATCCGGGCGTAAGCCTTCAGAATCTTCAGGGTGGTGGGGAGGTAGTAGTTCAAAAAGCTGCGCAGCTGGCCCGCCCGGTTGGGGTGCTGCTTCTGAAAGGAGAAAATCTTGCCGGTGATCTCCCCGATGCGGTCGATCTTCCGGCTCATCACTTCGTCGTCAATATCCTCGTTCAGCCGCCGGATCTCCCCCAGCACCGCATTGTCGTCGTTCATGTCCAGGGGCGCCTCCTCCTGGGGCTCCGCCGCCCGCTCCTCCGGCTGGGGAGGCTCCTGCACCCCCTCGTCGCTGAGGATCAGCCGGGCGGTGGACATGTCCAGATAACCCGTTTCTAAAATGCCACTGTCCAGCATATCCTGGAGATCATGACAGGCCTTGCGGAAGGACACCGGCATGGCCTGAGCCAGGGTGGTGATGGACACGCTCTCCCGCCTGCCGATGAGGGCCAGATATTTGCGGAAGCGCTTGGCCTGCTTGTTGCGCTGGGTGCCCACCCAGGTCATGGCCAGGCCGGCCAGGAAGAAGCCGATGGCCGGGGACAGGATGGCCGAGGCGGTCAGAAAGCCAGCGCCCATGGACAGAATGGGAAGGGCGGTGACCAGAACGATGCCGAAAACGGCGGCGAAGGCAATTCCAGCCACGGTCATGCCCCTGCCCCGGCTCAGGTCCACGGGCCGCCCCTGCCGGGTCATACCCTGGGTGCCGGGGGCGGCGCTCTGACTCCGCTTTCCGCCGCCCAGCAGCTTGCGCAGCAGCAGAAACAGTCCCACCGGGAAAAAGGTGGCCAGCAGAACCACGGTGGCCAGCCAGTACACCAGGTCCTGAGAATTGAACGAATTCCAGTTTTGATTGCTTGCCATGGGCCATGCCCCTCTCGTTGATCTCTGATATTGTGCTTGCTATTGTATCACAGAAGTGTTAAAGATTTGCTGGATAAGTTCTTTAAAAAAGATGAAAGATGAACGTAACTTTATCATACAGCGAAATCCACAAACTGTAAAGCGGTTTCCTGGAGGGAAGGGTGTAACCGTTCTGTAATTGCATTTCCCGAGGAAATCACTATAATATAGAACATCAAGGGGTTTTTGCGCCCCTGAGGTATCGATGTGACGCCGGGCCAAAGGGCCGGGCGCGTTGGAGTGATAGAATATGGGACATGTGGAAGGAAAACGGGTGGAGCCCAAGGGCAAGAAGGGGCAGGGCAAAAGCCGGGCGCCCCTGATCGCCGCGGGCGTGGTGGTGGCCGCGCTGGCGGCCGGCTATGTGGGACTGTGCGCCTATGCCGGCGGCAGCGCCTTCTGGCCCAATACCACCATCGGCGGCATGGATGTCAGCGGCCAGAGCAGAGAGCAGGCGGTGAACACCCTGGAGCAGACGGTGGCTCAGCGGCTGTCCGGCCTGACGGCCCGCTTTGTCTGTGAGGGCAAGAGCTACGAGGTGCCCGGCGGGGAATTTACCACCTATACGGAGGATGCGGTGAGTTCCGCCACCCAGGGACAGAACGTGAATTTCTTCCTGCGGGGCGTCCGCTACCTGACCAGCCTGGCCGCCGGCCAGACATACGACCTCTCCGTGGGGCTGACCGGTACGCCCGAGGCGGTGGAGCAGGCCATCCGGGAGTGCGCCGACGCGGAGGCCCAGACCACCTGGACCTTTACGGACAACCAGCTGGTGTTCCACAAGGGGGTTACCGGCCGCACCATTGACACCCAGGCCCTGACCACCGCCCTGGAGGAGCAGGTGAGCCGGATGCTGGCCGACGGCTCCACCAGCGCCGACCCGGTGGAGGCCCAGGTGACCACCGCGCCCCCCGCCGAACCCGACTTTGACGCCATTCAGAGCGAAATCTGTGTTCCGGCGGCCGACGCCTATCTGGATCAGGACAGCTATGAGATCGTGCCCTCGGTCACCGGGGTGGACTTTGACGTGGAGAACGCCCGGCAGCTGCTGAACGACGCGGCGGAGGGGAGCGACGTCTCGGTGCCGGTTACCCTGACCGAGCCCAAGGTTACCACCGCCACGCTGGAGGCCAACCTCTTCAAGGACGTGCTGGGTACCGGGAGCACCAAGTGCGCCGGTCCCAGCGCCCGGTGGTACAACATCGACCTGGCGGCCAGCCGGATCAACGGCGTGATCCTCATGCCCGGCGACGTGTTCTCCTACAACGACCACTGCGGGCCCTACACCCTGGCCAGCGGCTACCAAAAGGCGGGCACCTACCAGAACGGCCAGAGCATCGACGCCACCGCCGGCGGCATCTGCCAGCTGTCCTCCACCCTGTACTGGGTGACCCTGAAGGCCAATTTGGAGACCGTGGAGCGCAAGCAGCACGCCTTTAACGGCGGCTACATGCCGGTGGTGGGCACCGACGCCACCGTATGGAGCGATGTCATCGACTTCAAGTTCAAGAATGACACCGATTACCCCATCAAGATCGAGGCCTATCAGGATAAAAACCACAATCTCCATGTGACCATCTACGGCACCGATACCACCGGTATCCATGGAGAGCCCTACAGCGTTGCCATCTCCACCGTGCCCTACAAGAATCTCTATAAGCCCAATGACAGTATCCCCGTGGGCAGCGAGCCCCAGCGGGATCCCAACTACAGCCGCTACAACGGCATCACGGTGGACGTGTATCAGAAGCTGGTGGACGCCAACGGCAAGACAGTTGAAACCACCTTCCTCTACCGCAATACCTATAAATCCTCCGACGCGGTGTACTACTATAACCCGGCGGACGCGGCCCGGCTGGGCATCAATACCGAGACCCAGCTGCGGACTGAGACCCCCGTAACCACCACGCCCAGCCCGTCGCCCTCGGCTTCTCCCTCCGCGGCCCCCTCGGCTTCGCCGTCGGCCACGCCGTCTCCGTCCGCTTCGCCTTCGGCTACCCCCAGCGCCACACCCACCCCGGCCGCTACCCCGTCGGCCACGCCCACGCCCGCTGACACGCCGGCGGCTACCCCCAGCGCGGAGCCCACACCCACGCCGGTGACCACCGCGCCGCCGGTGTTCACCCCGGCCTCCAGTCCCACCGCAGGGCCGGACATGGAGCCCGCCGCATAAAGACCATGTTCCGCCGGCCCCCTGGAAACGGGGGGCCGGCGGTGTTGTGCAAGAGAAAGGATGTTAGCATGTTTCAAGGATTTTCCGGCGCCACCGTGGATTTTCTGTGGGGGATCCGGTTCAACAACGAGCGGGGCTGGTTTGAGGCCCACAAGGAGGAATACCGCACCCATCTGCTGGAGCCCATGAAGGCCCTCAGCGGGGAGGTGTATGAGCGTTTCTCCCAGGCCCACAAGGACCTGCCCCTGATCTGCAAGGTGTCCCGTATCTACCGGGACGCCCGGCGGCTGTTCGGCCGGGGGCCCTATAAGGACCATCTGTGGATGAGCCTCCACCGCCCCCATGAGGCGGGGAGCTTTGCCCCCGTGTTCTGGTTTGAGCTCACCCCGGACAGCTGGTCCTGCGGCATGGGCTTCTGGCAGGCCCCGCCCCTGACCATGGCCAAATTCCGGGCCAGAATGGACCGGGACCCCGGCCCCATGGAGACCCTGACCCGCCGCCTGGCCCGGCAGGACCGGTTTGTGCTGGAGGGGCCGGAGTACAAGCGGCCCAAGGCGGCCCTCTCGCCGCTGCTGGCCCCCTGGTACGCAAAAAAGAGCTTCAGCCTCTGCCAGGAGGGGGAGCACTGTGACCTGCTCTGGTCCCACGACCTGGTGGACGCGCTGGTGGAGGGCTATGAGTTTTTGTTGCCATATTACCAGTATATGGAGCTTTTGGAGGGGGATCCGGATCCGAGGGGAGAATAAAAAGACCGTCCGGCGCGCATACTGTGGGGGCGAAAACCTCCGGAAAGGCGGCGGACGGAAGTATGAGATACCAATGGAGGCGGCAGCAGCAGTCCGGATGGACCCTGCTGCTGCTTTTTGCCCTGATTGGGGCGATTGCGCTGACATGGGTTGGGCAGACCAGCCCCAGTGTGACGGCGGACGCCCCGCTGGCAGGGGAGGAGGGGCTGGAGGAGCCGGAGCAGAAGCTGATCGCCCTCACCTTTGACGACGGACCCAGGCGGTCCACCACCACCGAGCTGCTGGACGGCCTGGCCCAGCGGGGGGTGAAGGCCACCTTTTTCCTCATCGGGGCCCAGGTGGAGGCCAACCGGGACGTGGTGCGCCGGATGGACCGGGAGGGGCATCAGATCGGCATTCACACCTACGACCATGTGAAGCTCACCGACCTGAGCAAGACCGACTTTGACGCCCAGGTGGAAAAGACCAGGGCGGAGCTGGTGGCCACCCTGGACCACAACGACTTTCTGCTGCGGCCCCCCTATGGGATGCTGGACGACAGCGTGAAAGCCTGGGCGGGCTGCCCCATCATCCTGTGGTCCATCGACCCGGAGGACTGGAGCGACCAGAACGCCGACCGGGTGGTGCAGGAGGTGGTGAGCCAGGCCAGGGACGGGGGAATCATCCTCATGCACGACATTTTCCCCGAGTCGGTGGACGCCGCCCTGCGGATCGTGGATGCCCTCCACGCCCAGGGGTACTATTTCTGCACCATTGAAGAGCTCTTTGACGCCAGGGGGATCCCTCTGGAGGCCGGACGGTCCTACTGGAACGCCTATCCCTAGAGGGGAAAACAGCCTTGACAGATAAAGTCTACTGTAGTAAACTTTAAATAGTCTACTAGAGTAAACTTTTGGGAGGGCTGTATCATGTGTCAGGGTGCGGAGCAGATCCAGGACGCCGAGCTGGAGGTCATGCGGATTTTGTGGCAGTCTCCGGAGCCGGTGGCGCTGGCGGAGGTCCGCCGGGAGCTGGCCGCCCGGTGCGGCTGGGAGGATTCCACAGTGAAAACCCTGCTGCGCCGGCTGTGCGCCAAGGGGGCGGTCAAACTGGAGCGCCGGGGGATGTACCGGGCGGTGATCACCCAGGCAGAATATGGCCGGTGGTCCGCCAAACGGTTTGTCAGCAAGGTCTTTGAGGGCAGCGCCAAAAAGCTGGTGGCCGCCCTGGTGTCCGACGGACAGCTGAGCCAGGCAGATATAGACGAGCTTTCCGCCCTGTTTCATCAGGGGGAGGAGCCCAAATGAAGGCCCTGGTGCTGACGCTGCTCTCCCTCTCCCTGTCCGGCAGCCTGCTGTGCCTGCTGCTGCTGGCGGTGCGGCCGCTGCTCCGCCGGGTGGGCGGAACCACAGCGGCCTATTACCTCTGGCTGCTGGTGCTGCTGCGTCTGGTGGTGCCGGTTGGGGTGGGGGTGACCGTATCCCTGCCGGAGCGGGGGATGGAGCAGGCGGCCTCCTCACCGCCCGCCGTTCAGCAGGAGCAGATGGGGACACCCGCCGGAACCCCGACAGCCGGGAATACGGCAGTTACAGCGGAGCCCGGAGAGCCGGACGGGGCGCCGGAAACCGCCCCCGCCGCTCCCCAGATGTCTGCCCCCGCCCTGGAGCTGTGGGACGTGCTGGGCGGGGTGTGGCTGGCGGGTGCGGCGGGATATCTGGGCTGGCATATGGCCGCCGGGGCGGTCTTTACCCGCCGGGTGCGGCGGTCTCTGCTGCCCCCGGAACCCCGGGAGCAGGCCCTGCTGGACGCCCTGGCAAAGGGCAGGCGGGTCCGGCTGGCCCACAGCGGCCTGGTGGATACCCCCATGCTCATGGGGCTGCTGCGGCCGGTGATCGTGCTCCCAACCGGCGGGCCCGCCCTGGACAATCTGCCCGCCGTGCTCCGCCACGAGCTGACCCACTACCGGCGGCGGGACCTGTGGTACAAGGCGCTGCTGGCGCTGGTCACCGGCATCCACTGGTTCAATCCTTTGGTACATACCATGGGGCGGGCCGTCAGCCTGGACTGTGAGCGCTCCTGCGACCGGGCGGTGGTGAAAGGGCTGGACGCCGGAGGCCGGCGGGCCTATGGGGATATGCTGCTGGCCCTGGCCGCCCGGCGCAGGCTGCCCCCGGGGGTGACGGCCACTACCCTGTGGAAGGGGAAACGCCAGCTGAAGGCCCGGCTGCTGGAGATCAGGGACTGCAGGCGGGTGACAGGGGCCGGAGTGTGTCTGATGGCGGCGGCCGTTTTGCTCCTGGGCTGCTGCGCCTGCGGGCTGCCGGACTGGCGGGAGGCGGAGCCCGCCCCTGTCTCCTCAGCTGCCCCCGAGAGCAGGGAGGACCCCTACGCCGGCCTGCTGGCCCGGTATGAGCGGGCCATACACACCCAGCAGCTGGACGAGGGCCAGCCCGCCCTGGTGGCCGCGGTGGTGAACCCGGACTGGATCTGGGGGAAGCTGGCCGGTCTACGCTGTGGGATCGGCTGCGCCCGGATGGACCTGAACAGCGACGGGGTGGAGGAGCTGGTGCTGGGCTGGCTGGATGCTGAGCTCTGGAACATGGACGAGGGGTATGTGTTTGCCATCTATACCCTGGTGGATGGCCAGCCCGTCCTGGCGGTGGAGGGCTGGGAGCGGAATCGCTATGTGGTGGGTGAGGACGGATATCTCTACAACGCCGGCTCCAGCGGCGCGGATCAGCACCAGGGCAACAAATACCGGTTTGACCCCAGCCGGGCGGATTTTCTGGAGCTGGTGGAGCAGACCCATGACGTGGAGACCGAGGACCGCTGGATGGCCTCCGGCACAGCCATTGCCGCCACTCCCCTCTGGGAGGAGAGTCTCCCCGCCGGCTTTGAGGGGGTGCTGCTGGGGGAGGAGCCTATCTTCTATTATGCCGACGGGGCGGAGGAGTCCCGGTCGGTGTACATCGGGGAAGTGCCCGCCCTGTTCAGCCCGGACAGTCCCTATGCTGCCGTGGGAGGCTGGGCGGCGGTGGATCTGGACGGGGACGGAACGGCGGAGACGGTGCTCCAGATCACCGATGTGGGCAACGACATGGGGGGCTATCTGATCCTCCGGCGGCAGGGGGACCGGGTGTACGGCTACCCCAGCGGCTGGCGCACCTTCTGGTCGCTGAAGACCGACGGCACCTTCCTCTGCTCGGAGTGGGCGGGGACGAAGGAGTCCGTCGTCTCCCTCCGGTTCACGGATGGGGGCTATGAGCGGGTGGAACACCTGACGGCGGAGGGAGAGCAGTTTATCTTCACCTCCTTTACCGTGGAGGGTCGGCAGGTGACAGAGGAGGAATGGCAAGCCGCCTGGGACGCCCAGGAGCAGAAGCCGGACGCCTGGTGGTACGCATTGCCTGAGGAAACGGAATAACAGGATACGCGGAGGGTCAGGCCTTTGGGCCTGCCCCTCCGCGTATAAAATAGATGAGAGATAGGAAGCTTACTTGTTGCGGTTGAACAGCTTGCGCATGTACTCCACGCCGCTGCCGCCGTTGCCGGACTCATCGGCGTAGCCGGTGCCGCCGTAGGTGTAGGTGCGCTCGGGCACGTCCTTGTTGAGCAGCTCCTCGTCGATCTGCGCCACGCAGCGGGCCATGGAGCCATCGCCCATGTACCAGCGCAGGGGGAAGCAGAAGAAGTTGAACACGGTGCCGGCGGGGATCTTGTCCAGGTCGCCGCCCAGGTTCTCCACGCCCACGATGCCGTGGCCCAGCATCTCCTTGTGGCAGGGCTCCCAGGTGCCCCACACGCCGATGTCCTCCAGCTCGCCGAACTTCTCGTCATAGGCGGCCTGGCCGTGGATGCGGATGTACTCAAACTTGTCGAACTCGGCATAGGCCTCCTCGCCGAAGAGCTCCTTGTACTCCTCGGTGATGGGCTTGCCGGTGGCGCCCAGCAGGTTCATGCGGGTCATGCCGTTGTTGCCCATGGCGGTGTGCAGGGGATGGTCCAGAGCCTGGCTGTCCATGGCCACGCACTTCACGCCCTGCTTCACGAACCACTTGCCGGCGTCGATGCCGGTGCCGATGGAGTAGTGATAGTAGGCCTTGGAGTCGTCAAACAGGCGGTGCATACCGGTGTTCAGGCACAGCACCTTGCCCTTCAGGTCGGCGGGGTTCACGCCGCACTTCTGGCAGGCCTCGTCCAGGTGCTTGTCGGTGATCAGGGTCCAGGGCTCCACGTCCAGCTTGAGCACGATGGCCTCGCCGGTGTAGGCGTCGATGGGCATCTCGTGGGTGTAGCGGGCCCGGCGGCCGTCAAACTCGTACTCCATCACGTGACGGGGAGCGTCGCAGTGGGTGCCGGTGTGCATGGTACAGCTGATCTTGGAGGTGAGCACGCCGCCCTTGGCCATGGTGTGGGCGTTGTCGATCACCGGCTTGTCAAAGTAGGGCCAGCGGGGAATCTCCGCGCAGAAGGGATGAGTCAGATCAATAAATACCTTGCCCATAGTATTGGGGCCTCCTTATCAGTAATCTTTTTTCGTTGAGCGGTTAGACAACCAGGTAACCGCCGGAGCAGTCGCAGTTGCTGCCGGTGATGAAGTTGGACGCATCGGAGGACAGGAACAGCGCGTAGCCCACAAAGTCGTCGGGCTCGCCCAGCCGGCCGATGGGCTCACGATTGAGGAAGTTCTTGTACACGGCGGACTCGGGGTCGAACATCCACTCGGTCAGGTCGGAGCGGAAGACGGTGGGGCAGATGGAGTTGACGTTGATGTGGTACTTGGCGGACAGGTCGCAGGCCAGGCAGGACACCATCAGGTCGGCGCCGCCCTTGGAGGTGCAGTAGCCGGTGTAGCCCGCCATGCCCCGCTTGGAGCGCTGGGAGGTCACAATGACCATCTTGCCCCGCTTGGTGTTGTCGGCCTCGTACTGAGCCACCATCTGATGGGCCACGTACTTGGTGACGATGTACACGCTCTTGCAGTCGGCGTCCATGATGTACTGCCAGTCGGCCACGGACTGCTCCAGCACGTTCTGGGGCTTGTTGTAGCCGTGGGACACGGCCAGGATGTCGATAGCGCCGTACTTGGCCACGCAGGCCTTCACCAGGGCGTCCACATCTTCCTCCTTGGCAGGATCAGCCACGAAGTAGGCGCAGTCGATACCCTCGGCCTTGAACTCGTCCTCCAGAGCCTTCAGCTTGGCGTCGTTGCGGCCGGTCATAAAGACCTTGGCGCCGGCGTAGCCGTAGGCCTTGGCCAGCACGCAGCCCAGCGCGCCGGTGGCGCCGGTGACCAGAGCCACCTTATCCTTTACGGAGAACATATTCTCCACAAAACTCTTCTGAACAGGAACCATGTCGGTAAACCTCCTTTTGACGCTTATGCCGTGCTCAGGTGTTGGGATAGTTGATGATGACCAGCATCCGGGCGGGCAGGTTGCTCTCGTTCATCAGGCCCCGGCCCTCGTTGGGGGGGAAGGAGATGGACTCATCCTTGTGGATGACGTACTTCTTGCCGTCCTTGTCGGTGACGGTCATCTCGCCCTCCAGAACGTAGTAGACCTTCTCCAGCGGGTTGTCCTCATAGGCCCACTCGGCGCCGCCGCCGGGCAGGAAGGTGGACACACCCATCCAGAACTTCTCAGCGCCGGTCTCCTCCTTGCCGTGAATCCGCATGGCCACCATATTGAAGTGGCCCGCCGCCTCATAGGGTTTCAGTTCCGCTACTGTACGCTTGACCATTGAAAATCCGCTCCTTCAATCAAAATAAAATGAGCTGGGTATTGTGTGTGGGGGACGGTGGGAAGCGCCCGTCCTTTTTCTAAAAACAGTGTAGTCAAAATGGATTTTTTGTGCAATACATACAATTGTGTAAGTAGATAACCAGAAAGTCTCCACCCACCAAATGGTAAGTATCCGGAATTTGTGGAAAACAGATAAAGGGGAAAATATGCTTTTGTACACAATGTAAAGTGAACTGGCCGGTCAAAAAGGAAATTGTATAATACGCACAAAAATATTGTTAAAATTTTGGCAGATTGAGGAGGGCCAACACCGGCCTCCACTTGTGAGGGCAGGGGCGGGTGTGGTATGATGGTAGGCACAGGGTACACCCCTTTGCCATCAAGTTGAGACGAGGTGAAGCATCGTGCGTGGCGATCAGCTGGACAGCCCCACCAACCCCTATCATTACATCCTGCACTGCATTGGCGGGAAGTGGAAAATGACCATCCTCCATGAGATCCACACCTATGGCAGCATCCGATTCAATCAGACCCTGAAATCCCTGCCTATTTCGGAGAAGGTGTTCAGCCAGCAGCTGAAAGAGCTGGTACAGGCCGGCCTGATCCGGCGGATTTCTTATGATACCATTCCGCCCAAGGTGGAATATGTGCTCACCCCCAGCGGGGAGCAGCTGATTCCCGCCCTGGATATTCTGTATATCTGGAGTATCCGGCGGATGGATGAGCTGGGGATTCCCATTGACGCAGACGCCTTTGTGGTCCACAAGACCAGCAAATATGTGGACGAGCTGCGGGAGATCATGGAGGCCAACGATTTTACTCCCGACCGCACCCGCCAGGGGGCGGACCGGTCGAAAAACGGGCTTTGAGCAAAAAAGAAACTCCGCCGTTCCCAGAGGGGAACGGCGGAGCTTCTTTTTTGTCAATTCAGAGCCAGGTGGGACCGCTTGAGCCCCTGGCGGATGGCCAGGCACAGAGGCGGGGCGGCGGCAATGGCGATGATGCCGTTGAACAGGGAGGCGGGGATCTTGGCAGCCAGAGTCACCAGAGCCGGTCCGGACTGCAGGCCCTCCACCAACAGGGCGTTGTAGTAATAGCTCTTGGTAAAGTAGAGGATATAGTAGATCACACAGCCCAGGATGGCGCCGGTCAGGCAGCGGACGTAGCCTCCTTCGCTGCGCTTCTGGGCGGAATACATCACCAGCCCCGCCCCCAGACCCATGGCTCCTTTGGTGAGGAAGGTGAGCCAGAACTCCGAGATGAACCGGGGGTCGGTAAAGTCAAACAGCATGGAGCCCAGACCGGAGGCCAGACCGCCGATGGGGCCCAGCAGCAGCCCGGACAGGCAGCACAGGATGTTGGCCAGGGTAAAGGAGGTGTTGCCGCCAATGTTGATGGGAATGGTGATCCGCAGGTAGTTGCTGACAAACACCAATGCGGTCATCATGGCCAGCGCCGCCAGCCGGACCACGGTCATGGACGAACCTTTTTTCATGGGAACCACTTCCGATCTTCTCTTGATGGGGCTATTATAGGACAATACTGACCCTATTTAAATGTCCAGTTTTAGAAAAAACGATAAGGTCAGAAGAGAGAAAAAGCCTGCCGCAGCCAGAGCTGCGGCAGGATGGCGCAATCACAAGTTTTGCACCGGGCTTAATACCGGCCGAAATCGCCGGAGCGGCCCTCGGTGACGTCGGCGCCGAACTCATAGTCCTTGCCGGGCAGAACGGCGTTGAGGGCGATGCCGGCAATGGCGGCGATGGCCAGGTTGGTGAGGGTCACGTGGATCTCACCGGCGCTGAAGGTGATGCCGTTGGAGAAGCCCAGGCCGCACACCAGGATGATGGCGGCGATGATCAGGTTGCGGGAGTTGGTGAAGTCCACCCGGTTTTCCACCACGTTGCGCACGCCGATGGCGGAGATCATGCCGTAGAGGATGAAGGACACCCCGCCAATGATGGCGGTGGGGATGGAGTTGACAATGGCGGCGAAGGCGGGAGAGAAGGAGAGCACCACCGCATAGATGGCGGCCAGCCGGACCACGTTGGGGTCGTACACCCGGGAGAGCACCAGCACGCCGGTATTCTCGCCGTAGGTGGTGTTGGCGGGGCCGCCGAACAGGCCGGCTAGGGAGGTGGCGATGCCGTCGCCCATCAGGGTGCGGTGGAGGCCGGGGTCCTGGATGAAGTTGCGGCCTACGGTGGCGGAGATGGCGGACATGTCACCGATGTGCTCCATCATGGCGGCGATGGCGATGGGGGCCATGACAAAGATGGAGGTCAGGTCAAATTTGGCCAGGAAGAAGGGCTGGATGCCCACCGGGGCGGCGGAAGCCAGGCCGGAGAAGTCGATGAGGGGCACCACGTTGCCGGCGGCGTCCAGGGCGGTGGCGCCCATGGCGTTGGCGATTAGGGCCACCACGTAGGAGCCCACCACCCCCAGCAGGATGGGGATGATCTTCACCATGCCCTTGCCCCAGATGTTGGCCGCCACAATGATGGCCATAGCCACAATGGCCAGCCACCAGCAGGTGGAGGCGTTGGACACGGCGGAGGGGGCCAGGTTCAGGCCGATGAGGATGATGATGGGGCCGGTGACCACCGGGGGCAGAAAGCGCATGACCTTTTTCACCCCCACCGCCTTGATGACGGCGGCCAGGATCACGTACAGAAGGCCGGCCACCACAATGCCGCCGCAGGCGTACTGCAGCTTCACGGCGGGGTCCATGCCGGCGTACTTGCCCGTGTCCAGCTTGGCCATGGCCTCAAAGCCGCCCAGATAGGCGAAGGAGGAGCCCAGGAAGGCGGGTACCTTCAGCTTGGTGCAGATGTGGAAGAACAGCGTGCCGATTCCGGCGAAGAACAGGGTGGTCTGGATGGACAGGGGCAGGCCGTAGCCCTGGACCAGGATGGGCACCAGCACCGTGGCCCCGAACATGGCGAACATGTGCTGCAGGCCCAGAATCAGCATCTTGGGGACGCCCAGCACCCGGGCGTCCCGGATAGGCTCGCCTCCCGGCGTTTTGTTTTCGTTCATAACGATCTCCTCTCCTACCTGGATTCAATTCGAATCATTATACCAGAGGCCGCCGACCATAGCAAGAAAAAAGCATGGCGGGCGGGGAATTTGGGTATCCTTCTCAAGACCGGCAGAAAAAAGGGAAGGGCTGTCGTAGATCTGCGCATTGACAAACGGCCCTGCCTTTATTATAGTAAAACGAAAAAGAGAAGAAGGTGACCCCATGAAACGACCCTTTGTGACAAAGGAGCAGCTGGAGGCGCTCACCCAACAGTTCCCCACGCCGTTCCATCTGTACGACGAAAACGGCATCCGCCAGACCGCCCGGAAGCTGAAGGCGGCCTTTGCCTGGAACCCCGGCTTCCGGGAGTATTTTGCGGTAAAGGCCACCCCCAACCCGGCCATATTGAAGATCCTCCGGGAGGAGGGGTGCGGCACGGACTGCTCCTCCCTCACCGAGCTGATGCTGGCCGACAAATGCGGCTTTTCCGGTCAGGAGATCATGTTCTCCTCCAACGACACCCCGGCGGAGGACTTCAGGCTGGCCCACAAGCTGGGTGCCATCATCAACCTGGACGACTTTACCCACATCGACTTTCTGAAGGAGACCATCGGCACGATCCCAGAGACCATCTCCTGCCGCTTCAACCCCGGCGGGGTGTTTACCTTGGGGGCGTCGGCGGAGGGCTTCCAGGTGATGGACACCCCCGGCGACTCCAAGTACGGCTTTACCCGGGAGCAGCTGTTTGAGGGCTTCAAAAAGCTGAAGGCCATGGGGGCCAAGCGGTTCGGCATTCACGCCTTCCTGGCCTCCAACACCCTTTCCAATGAATACTATCCCACTCTGGCGGGGATCTTATTCCGCCTAGCGGTGGAGCTGGAGCAGGAGACCGGCTGCGATATCTGCTTCATCAACCTGTCCGGCGGAGTGGGCATCCCCTATAAGCCGGACCAGCCCGCCAACGACATCGCCGCCATCGGCGAGGGGGTGCGCCGCCAGTTTGAGGAGATCCTGGTGCCCGCCGGCATGGGGGACGTGGCCCTGTGTACCGAGCTGGGCCGGTTCCTGCTGGGGCCCAACGGCTGCCTGGTGACAAAGGTGCTCCACTTCAAGCACACCTACAAGGAATATGTGGGGGTGAACGCCTGCGCCGCCAACCTGATGCGCCCCGCCATGTACGGTGCCTACCACCACATCACCGTGGCGGGCAAGGAGGATGCCCCCTGCGACCACAAGTACGACGTCACCGGCGGCCTGTGCGAGAACAACGACAAGTTCGCCGTGGACCGGATGCTGCCGGAGGTGGAGCTTGGGGATCTGCTGGTGATCCACGACACCGGAGCCCACGGCTTCTCCATGGGCTACAACTACAACGGCAAGCTGCGCTCGGCGGAGGTGCTCCTCCAGAGCGACGGCACCGCCAGGCTGATCCGCCGGGCGGAGACCCCGGAGGACTACTTCGCCACCCTGACCTTTGAGGAGTAAAACAATACGCCGCGGAACGGCTGTTCCGCGGCGTATTGTTTTTATCTGTTTAGTTGGAGGCCAGCATCAGCCGGGTCCACTCGCTGTCGTACAGGGCCAGGGTGTCGGCGGGCAGGTTCTTGAAGCTCTCACACTGGGCCAGGATGGACTCGTCGGGGTAGGCGTAGGGATCGCCGGACACCTCGGGGTCCAGCTCCTCCCGGACGGAGAGCAGGGGGGAGGAGTACCAGATCTCCTCGCAGTTCTTCAGACCGGCCTGGGTGGAGCACATATAGTTGATGAAGATCTCGGCGTTTTCCTTGTTCTCGGCGTTCTTGGGGATGCACATGGCGTCCACATACAGGTTGGTGCCCTCCTCGGGCAGGCAGAAGGCCAGGTCGGGGTTGACCTCCTGCATGGTGAGGAAGTCGCCGTAGTAGTAGGCGCCGATGGCGGCGGAGCCGCTCTGCATCTTCTCAAAGATGTCGTCCATCACGTAGGACTGCACCAGGGGCTTCTGCTCAATGAGCAGGTCCACGGCCTCCTTGATCTGGTTCTCGTCGGTGGTGTTGTAGGAGTAGCCCAGCTGCTTCAGGGCGATGCCGATGGCGTCCCGGGAGTTGTTGAACATCAGGATCTGGCCGGAATAGTTCTCGTCAAACATGATATCCCAGCTGGTGGGGGTCTCCTCCACCATGGAGGTGTTGTAGATGATGCCCAGCAGGCCCCACATGTAGGGTACGCTGTACAGGTTCTCCGGGTCGTAGTCCGGATTTTTCAGAGCGGGGTCCACATCCTCGAAATTCGGAATATTGTCAAAGTTCAGCGGCTCCAGCATATCCTCCTCGATCATACGGGAGATCATATAGTCGGAAGGAATCACCACGTCGTAGCTGGCGCCCTCATTTTTCAGGACGCCGTACATGGCCTCGTTGCTCTCGAAGGTGTCGTAGACCACCTTGATGCCGGTTTCGGCGGTAAAGTCCTCCAACACGGACTCGTCGATATAGACGCCCCAGTTGTAGACGTTGACCACGCCCTTGTCGGCGGCGCCGGGGTCATCGGCGGTACCGGACTGGGTGCCGCCGCAGCCGGACAGGGCGCCCAGGGTGAGAGCAGCTACGCTCAGGAGTGCGAGAGACTTTTTCAATTTCTTTCTTTATCCCCTTTCGGAAATGAAATAATTATAACCAGCCCGTAAGGGCAAGTTACCACACACAACGGGGCGGCCTTACCGCCCGGGGTTCAGCTTGGCCTTCCGCCGGGCGGAGGCGGTCTCCTGCCGGGCCTGACGGATGTTGACGGTGAGCAGCAGGGCGAACACCACCAGGAACATCAGGGTGGACAGGGCGTTGATCTCGGGGGTCACCGGCTTTTTCACCATGGTGTAGATCTCCACCGCCAGAGTGGTGACGCCGGAGCCCTTGGTGAAGTAGCTGATGACGAAATCGTCGATGGACATGGTAAAGGCGATAATCAGGCCGTTGAGCACGCCGGGCATGATCTCGGGCAGAATCACCTTCCGGAAGGCCAGAAAGCCGGGGGCGCCCAGGTCCTGGGCTGCCTCATAGATATTGGGGTCCAGCTGCCGCAGCTTGGGCATCACCGACAAGATCACATAGGGGGCGTTGAAGGTGATGTGGGCGATAAGCAGGGTGCCGAAGCCGGTGCGCCAGCGCACCCCCAGCAGCTCGCTGAGGAAGCTGTCGTTGAACACCCCGATGGCAAACACAAAGAGCAGCATCATGGACACGCCGGTGATGATGTCCGCGTTGGTCAGGGGGATGTTGTTCACCGCCAGGAAGGCGGTGCGGGAGCGCCGGCGCATGGAGTAGAAGCCGATGGCGGCGGCGGTGCCCAGAATGGTGGCGATGACGGCGGCCAGCACCGACAAAATGATGGTGGTGCGCAAAGCCCCCAGCAGGCGGGTGTTGTGGAAGAGCTCCACATACCACTGGGTGGAGAAGCCGCCCCACACCCGGTTGCTCTTGGTGGCGTTGAAGGAGAACACAATGAGCAGCACAATGGGGGCGTACAGGAACACATACACCAGCAGCGTGAAAAACCGGGAGGGAATCCGATGCTTGTTCACAGGACCGCCACCCCCTCTTCACCTTCGCCGAAGCGGTTCATTACAGCCATCATGACCAGCACGATCACCATCATCACCAGGGCGATGGCCGAGCCCAGGTGGGGGTTGTAGGCGTTGCCCAAAAACTGCATCTCAATGAGGTCGCCCAGCAGCAGCGTCTTGCCGCCGCCCAGCAGGCGGGACAGGGCGAAGGTGGACACCGAGGGGATAAACACCATGGTCACCCCGGAGAGCACCCCCGGCAGGGACAGGGGGAAGATCACCTTGCGGAACACCATGGCCCCGTTGGCCCCCAGGTCCTGGGCGGCCTCCACCACCTTGGGGTCGATCTTGTCGATGACCGAGAAGATGGGCAGCACCATAAAGGGCAGGAAGTTGTACACCATGCCCAGCACAATGGCCCCCTGGGTGTTGATCATATGAATATACTGCAGATTGGTGCCAAAGATGCTGTTGATCAGGTTGAAAAACCCGATGTTGGCCAAAAACTGGTTGATCAGGCCGTTGTCGTCCAGAATGGACATCCAGGCGTAGGTACGCAGCAGGAAATTCATCCACATGGGCAGCATAATGAGCATCATAGCCACCTTGCGCACCATCAGGGACTCCCGGGACAGGAAGTAGGCCAGGGGGTAGCCGATGAGAATGCAGATCAGGGTGGCGGCGATGGCCAGCACAAAGGAGTGCTGAAAGGCGGGGATATAGGTGGCCATGTTGCTGAAGTTGTCCAGGGTCAGCCCGCCCGCCTTGTCGGTAAAGGCAAAGATCACCACCAGGATCAGCGGCGCTACCACAAAAATCGCCATCCACACCACATAGGGGGCGGCCAGCCACTTATTCTTCATCGCCGTCCTCCTCATCCTCCAACCGGTCCTCGTTGAGCTCGTCATACTCGGAGGAGTAGGAGCTGTAGTCGCCGAAGGTGCCGGAGTACTGGCTCTTCTTCATGATGTGGAAGCCGTCGGGGTCGATCTTCACCCCAATCTTTGCCCCCACAGGGGAGTAGTCCGTGGTCTGGATCAGCCACTTGAAGCCGCGGAAGTCCACGATAATGTCATAGTGGATACCCTTGAAGGTGACCTCGGTGACGGTGCCGGTGAGCTGGCCCTCCGCCTCGGGCACGATGTCGATGTCCTCCGGCCGGATGACCACGTCCACCGGCTCGTTGGGGGCAAAGCCCTTGTCCAGGCACTTGAATTTCCGGCCGTACATGCCCACCACGAAGTCCTCGTGCATCACGCCGTCGATGATGTTGCTCTCGCCGATGAAGTCGGCCACGAAGGCGTTCTTGGGCTCGTTGTAGATGTCCTCGGGGGTGCCGATCTGCTGGATCTTGCCCTCGTTCATCACCACGATGGTGTCGGACATGGTGAGGGCCTCCTCCTGGTCGTGGGTGACGTAGATGAAGGTGATGCCCACCTGTTGCTGGATCCGCTTGAGCTCGATCTGCATGTCCTTGCGCAGCTTGAGATCCAGAGCGCCCAGCGGCTCGTCCAGCAGCAGTACCTGGGGCCGGTTCACAATGGCCCGGGCGATGGCCACCCGCTGCTGCTGTCCGCCGGAGAGGGAGTTCACCGACCGCTTGCCGTAGCCGGCCAGATTCACCAGGGCCAGGGCCTCCTCCACCCGCTCCTTGATCTCGGACTCAGGAACTTTGATCATCCGCTTGGGATCCTTGGGGTCGGGCACCTTGTTCACCCGCAGGCCGAAGGCCACATTCTCGAAAATGTTCATGTGGGTGAACAGAGCGTACTTCTGAAAGACGGTGTTGACCTTCCGCTTATGGGGGGGAACGTCATTAATCCTCACGCCGTCAAAAAACACGTCGCCGGAGGTGGGCTTCTGAAAGCCGCCGATGATACGAAGCGTCGTGGTTTTGCCGCACCCGGAAGGACCGAGCAGCGTGAGGAACTCCTTATCGTTGATATAAAGGTTGATATGGTCCAGAATGACGTCATCGTCAAATTTCATGAAGCAATCCGACAGGCGGATCAGTTCCTTGGACATGTATCCTCCCCCATTTCTCAAAAGGTAGTAAAAGGCGTACCCAAACCGGCGGTTGGGTACGCCCTATTGACGAAACAAATATATATGTTCTTGCGAAAAATGTCAATAATAAAACCGTACTTTTTTCAGGGATTTTACGGTTGGGGATCACGGGGGACGGAGGGGAGCAGCTCATAGATGCGCTCGGACTGGGGCGGAGCCCCGCCGGCGGCCTGCCAGCCGGCGGAAAAGGCGATGCGTACCATAGCGAACAGGGCGTTTTCCGCGTCGTCGTACTCGTGGCGATCCAGAAAGTCGGCGAAGCATTTTTCAAATTCGTTGGAGTACATATCCATCACCTCAGATTTTATAATAGCATATATAAAGTCGAAATACAATATAATAAGTTGTATTTAGAATAAAGCAGTACCTAAGAAAGAAAAGCCTTCCCGTTTACACTGAGGAAAAACGGGAAGGCTGAACTGCATGAAACATTATAAAACCATGGTTCAGATCGGACTGAACATCATGTATTATCGGAAACAGCAGGGACTGACCCAGGAGCAGCTGGCGGAAATGGTGGGGATCACCCAGCAGCATCTCCAGCGGGTGGAGACCGCCCACTCTGTCCCCAGCCTGTCCAAGTTGCTGGATATTGCCGACGTTCTGGGCGTCCCCGTTCAGAAGCTGTTTGACGCCCGATGAATCCCTTCGGGGGAGGCGATGCCTCCGGCGGCCCACTTTCGACTGGCCGAAAGTGGGCAAAGGCCAATTAAGGCGGGGGATTCCGATTTCCCCCGCCTTAATAATCCACCCCTTAAAACGGCCAAGAGGGGGAACTGCGGTTCCCCCTCTTTGGAATCTCCCCCTTGGGTTGCGCGAGCTCTAGCCCCGGGGGGTACATCCAATAGGGGGGCCGCAGCCCCCCTGATTGGTCGTTTTAAGGAGGGGTGCAGGGGAGGGAAATCGAAATCCCTCCCCTGCCGTCTTTTCCCCCTTTTCGACGCCGAAAAGGGGGCGCCCGCCGCGCAGGCGCGCTTCCTATTCGGGAAAATACTCCTCCACAAAGTCCACCTTTTCCACGGTGAACACCCTGCCCCGCAGATACTCCAGAATACCCCCGTCGGTGGGGAAGGTAAATTCCAGCTTATAGGAGTACAGAGCCTGGAAGGAGCGGCCGTACTGCTTGTTGTCCCGCTCCCGGCCATACTTGCCGTCCCCCAGCAGAGGGTGGCCGGCGGCGGCGAACTGAGCCCGGATCTGATGGGTGCGGCCGGTCAGAAGCTCGCACTCCACCAGGGAAAGCCCCCGGTTGACGGTCAGCGTTTTATATAAGGTGGCGGCGCTCTTGCCGCCGGGCACCGGCTTGCGGAACACCTTCACCTGTGCCTTGTCCTCGTCCTTGAGGAGGAACCCCTCCAGCCTGCCCTGGGGGGGCGTCATCTTCCCATGGATGATGGCCAGGTAATATTTGGCGATCTCCCGGTCCCGGATCTTCTGGTTGAGGATCCGCAGGGTCTCGGCGTTCTTGGCCGCCATGACGATCCCCCCGGTGTTCCGGTCGATGCGGTTGCACAGGGCGGGGGTGAAGGAGTGCTCGTCCCTGGGGTTCCACTCCTTCTTCTGATAGAGGTAGGCCTGGATGTGGGTGATGAGGGTGTTCACCTTCTCGTGCTCGTCGGCGTGGCACAGAAGGCCGGGCCGCTTGTTGAGGAGCATCAGGTTTTCGTCCTCATAGACGATATCCAGCTTGGGCTTGAACACCGCCAGAAAGGCGTTGTCCTCCCGGGGCTGATCAAAAAACTCATCGTTGATATACAGCTGCAAAAGGTCCCCCACCTGGAGCCGTACGTCCCGCTGGGAGCCCTTGCCGTTGACCTTCACCCGCTTGAGACGGATGTACTTCTGGGCCAGGGGGCCGGGGAGCAGAGGCAGGGTCTTGGCCAGCCAGCGGTCCAGCCGCTGCCCGGCGTCATTTTTGCCGATGGTAAATTCCTTCATGGGCAATTCTCCTGAAAAACCGGCGGTGGGCCGGGATAGTAGCGGTATTATATCATAAATTACGGAAAAAGTGAAAAAGTATTTGACAAGGACGGCGATTTTCAGTATAATGTCTGCTGTGCCATTGTGTGAGGTGTATCATGAGACTTGATCTCCGGTCTATCATCCATGTCCCCGGCGCGTCCCTGCCGTTCCAGTTTGAGCTGGACCTGTCCCAGCTGGATTTTTATGGGGAAAAGCCCTTTGCTCACCCTGTCCGCGTCAGCGGTACGGTGCGCAATATGGCCGATGCCCTGCTGCTGGAGGGAACGGCGGAAACCACCCTGGAGCTGGTGTGCGACCGCTGCCTGAAGCCCTTTTCTCAGGCGTTGCGCCTGCCGGTGAGCACCCTGCTGGCGGAGGAGCTGGAGGACGAGGAGAACGACGAGATCGTGCTGCTGGAAAACGGCCATGCCGATCTGACGGAGCTCTTCACCACCGCGCTGGTGTTGTCCATGGACGCCAAGCACGTCTGTTCGGAGGATTGCAAGGGGCTGTGCCCCACCTGCGGCGCCGACCTGAACAACGGCCCCTGCAACTGCGGGAAAGAGATCGATCCACGTTTGGCTGTACTTGCGCAGCTGTTGGATAAAGAGAATGAGTAAGTTTTGCCCGGCCAGGGCATGAACCTAAGGAGGTGTCATGAATGGCAGTCCCTAAGAGTAAAGTGTCCAAGCAGCGCCGGAATAAGCGCCGCAGCTCCGTTTGGAAGCTGGAGACTCCCGGCGTCACCACCTGCCCCAAGTGCGGTGCGTTCCGCCTGCCCCACCGGATGTGCAAGAACTGCTTGACCTATAAGGGCCATGAGTTCGGCAAGGTGGAGACCACCGCTGAGGCGAAGTAAATAGCCGAAAAGAACGAGGGGAGACAAGCCCCTCTTTCTTTTTGCCCAAAAGTGGGGTACAATAAGACAAATGACCCGTTGAAAAAGGAGCCCTCGACCATGAGCCTGACAAAAATTGCATCGGTGGACCCGGGCAGCCCGGCGGCCCGGGCGGGCCTGCGGCCGGGGGAGACCCTGACCCACATCAGCGGCCACCCTATTGTGGATGTGCTGGACTATAAATTTTACGCCTATGACCCCCGGCTGGAGCTTACCCTCACCGGCCCCGACGGCGGCAGCCGCACCGTCTGGGTGCGAAAGGGGGAGGGGGAGGACCTGGGCCTGAATTTTGAGACTTACCTGATGGACAAGGCCCGCTCCTGCGCCAACCGCTGCATCTTCTGCTTTGTGGATCAGATGCCGCCGGGGATGCGGGATACCCTCTATTTCAAGGACGATGACGCCCGCCTGTCCTTTTTGATGGGAAATTATATTACGTTGACGAATCTTTCTTGGCGAGAAATACAGAGAGTAATTGATTTGCGCATCAGTCCCATCAATATTTCGGTCCACGCCACCGACCCGGAGCTGCGTGCCGCCATGCTGAAAAACCGCCGGGCGGGGGAGTGTCTGGAGATCATGACCCGGTTCGCCGGGGCGGGGATCCGGATGAACTGCCAGGTGGTGGCCTGTCCCGGCGTCAACGACGGCCCCGCCCTGGACCGCACCCTGCGGGAGCTGAGCGGGCTGCACCCTGCGGTGACCAGCGTGGCGGTGGTGCCGGTGGGGGTGACCCGATTCCGGGAGGGTTTGTGCGAGATTCAGCCCTATACCAGGGAGCAGGCCGCCGCCCTCATCGACCAGGTGGAGGCCTTTGCCGCCGCTTTTCTGGAACAGCACGGCACCAGCCTGGCCTGGTGCTCCGACGAGTTTTACCTGCTGGCCGGGCGGGCGCTGCCGGAGAAGGGCTATTATGAGGATATGGCCCAGCTGGAAAACGGCGTGGGGATGCTGCGCCTGCTGACCAGTCAGGCGGAGCTGGGCCTGGAGGGCGAGAAGCCGGAGGACGATGCCCCCTTTTCCATTGCCACCGGGGTGTCCGCCGCCCCCTTTGTGCAGGAAATTCTTGACATAGCCCGGAAACAATGTGGTAATATAAAAGGAACGGTCTATCCCATTGCCAACCGCTTTTTTGGGGAGACCATTACGGTGTCCGGCCTCATTACCGGCGCCGATCTGCTGGAGCAGCTGCGGGGCAAGGACCTGGGCCGGCGGCTGCTGCTCCCGGACAACATGCTTCGGGCGGGGGAACGGGTGTTTTTGGACGACGTGACAGTGGAGCAGCTGGAGGAGGCCCTGGGAGTAACCGTGATTCCCGTGCCTGCCGACAGCGGCTTTGACCTGGCCGACGCCATCCTGGGCCGGGAAGTGGTCCGGGACTGTCCCCAGCTGCCGCCGGAGGCGGAATACTACCGCTACAACCCCTGAGAGAAAGGGAGGAAGTGATCCTATGAAGCCTTTAATCGCCATCGTGGGCCGGCCCAACGTGGGCAAGTCCATGCTGTTCAATAAGCTGGTGGGCCAGCGGCTGTCCATTGTGGAGGACACCCCCGGCGTTACTCGGGACCGGCTGTACGCCGAGGCGGAGTGGCTGGGCCGGAAATTCGACCTGGTGGACACCGGCGGCATCGAGCCGGGCACCGACAGCGAAATTCTGGCCTTCATGCGCCAGCAGGCGGAGATCGCCATTCAGAACGCCACCGTCATCATCTTCCTGTGCGACATCAAGACCGGACTCACCGCCTCCGACCAGGAGGTGGCCAATATGCTGCTGCGCTCCGGCAAGCCGGTGGTGCTGGCGGTAAACAAGATGGATCAGGTGGGCCACACCAACCCGGATATCTATGAGTTCTACAATCTGGGCCTGGGGGACCCCATCGCCGTCTCCGCCGTCCACGGCCACGGCACCGGCGATCTGCTGGACGAGTGCTTCAAGTACTTCCCCCCGGAGGACCAGGAGGAGGAGGACGAGGATGTCATCAAGGTGGCCATCATCGGCAAGCCCAACGTGGGCAAGTCCTCCCTGGTGAACCGGATCCTGGGGGAGCAGCGGGTGATCGTCAGCGACATGGCGGGCACCACTCGGGACGCGGTGGACAGCTACTTTGAAAACAAGAAGGGCAAGTATCTGCTCATCGACACCGCCGGTATGCGGAAAAAGTCCAAGGTGGACGACCCCATTGAGAAGTTTTCCGTCCTCCGGGCCACCATGGCCATCGAGCGGGCCGACGTGTGCCTCATCATGATCGACGCCAATGAAGGGGTCACCGAGCAGGACACCAAGGTGGCCGGCCTGGCTCACGAGGCGGGCAAGGCCTGCATCATCGTGGTCAACAAGTGGGACTCCATCGAGAAGGACGACAAGACCATGGACAAGATGCGGCAGGATGTCCGCCGGGACCTCTCCTATATGACCTACGCCCCCATCCTGTTCATCTCCGCCCTGACGGGCCAGCGGGTGGACCGGCTGTTCGACCTGATCAACTATGTGGTGGATCAGGCCTCCTTGCGCATCACTACCGGCATGCTCAACTCGGTGCTGGCCGACGCCACCGCCCGGGTCCAGCCCCCCACCGACAAGGGCCGGCGGCTGAAGATTTACTATATGACTCAGATCGGCGTCAAGCCCCCCCATTTCGTCTGCTTCTGCAACGACGCCAAGCTCTTCCACTTCTCCTATCAGCGCTATCTGGAAAATCAGATCCGTTCCACCTTCGGACTGGAGGGCACTCCGGTGCGCCTTACCATCCGGCAAAAGAGTGATAAGGAGGGCTGACCATGCCGGTGAATATGCCCCAGGGCGTCTCCCCGGGCGCCATTGCCGCCATTCTGGCCGTGACGGCGGTATTCGCCTACTTCTGCGGCTGCTTCAACGGGGCGGTTATCGTCTCCAAGTATATCCTGCGGGACGATGTGCGCACCCATGGCAGCGGCAACGCGGGCCTGACCAATTTCCACCGCACCTTCGGCGGGCCGCTGACCTTTGTGGTGATCCTCACCGACGTGCTCAAGGCGGTGGTGGCCATTCTGGTGGCCGGGTGGCTCTTCGGCGGGGTGACGGTCTATGATGGCTGGGCGCCCCTCTGGCCGGTGCTGGCCAAGTACTGGGCGGGCACCTTCTGCCTGCTGGGCCATATGTTCCCCTGCATGTTCCACTTCAAGGGCGGCAAGGGGATCCTCTCCGGCGGTACCATCGCCATCATGATCGACTGGCGGGTGGCCCTGGTGGTGTGGGGCGGCTTCCTGGTGCTGGCCATCCTCACCAAATGGGTCTCCCTGGGCTCCATCTGGGCGGGGGCATCCTTCCCCTTTGCCACCTGGTTTGTGTACCATAACTGGCTGCTGCTGGCGCTGGCCATCTTCCTGGGCGGGCTGATCGTATGGAAGCACCGGGGCAACCTGAAGCGGATTCTCAGCGGCACCGAATCCAAGTTCAGCCTGCACCATAAAACGGATGGAGGAAAGCAAGCATGAAAATCTCTGTCATGGGCAGCGGCGGCTGGGGCACCGCTTTGGCCCTGGTCCTGCTGGAAAACGGCCACGACGTGACTCTGTGGTCCTATACCGAGGCGGAGTCCGCCGTGCTGAAGGAGCAGAGGGAAAACCCCATGCTGAAGGGGGTCCCCCTGCCGGAGGACCTGAAGCTTACCTCCGACAGCAGCTGTGTAAAGGGCTGCGGCGTAGTGGTGCTGGCCACCCCCTCCTTTGCTGTGCGGGCCACCGCCAGAGCGCTGGCCCCTCTGCTGGAGCCGGGGACGGTGCTGGTATCGGTGTCTAAGGGTATTGAGAAAGATACTTCTCTCACCCTCACCGAAGCCATTGCCCAGGAGGTGGGGGAGCGCTGCCCCATTGTGGCGCTGTCCGGCCCCTCCCACGCCGAGGAGGTGGGGCGGCAGATTCCCACGGCGGTGGTGTCCGCCTCCAAGGACCGCTCCGCCGCCGAGCTGGTCCAGGATCTGTTTATGAACGAGCGGTTCCGGGTGTACGCCTCCGACGACGTGGTGGGGGTGGAGCTGGGGGCCGCGCTGAAGAACGTTATCGCCCTGTGCGCCGGCGTGTGCGACGGCATGGGCTATGGGGACAACACCAAGGCTGCCCTGATGACCCGCGGCCTCACCGAGATTGCCCGGCTGGGGGTGGCCATGGGGGGACGGCGGGAGACCTTTGCCGGACTCACCGGCGTGGGAGATCTGATCGTCACCTGTACCTCCATGCACTCCCGTAACCGCCGCTGCGGGATCCTGATCGGGAAAGGGGTGCCTGCCCAGCAGGCTGTGCAGGAGATCGGCGCGGTGGTGGAGGGCTACTACGCCGCCGCTACCGCCAGGGCTCTGGCCCAGAAGGTGGGGGTGGAAATGCCCATCACCGAGGCGGCCTATCAGGTACTTTACTGCGGCAAGGATCCCCAGTCGGTCATTGTGGAGCTGATGACCCGGGAACGCAAGCACGAACTGGAAGATAGCTGGGTTTAAAAAATTAAAAAGAAAATTGAAAAAAGGGCTTGCAATTCCGGTTAAGCTGTGGTAATATAATCAAGCCGTCTGAAACAGGGCGGCGATTTCCGGGTGTGGCGAAGTTTGGTATCGCGCTTGAATGGGGTTCAAGAGGCCGCTGGTTCGAATCCAGTCACTCGGACCAATAGGAAAGCCTTGGAGCTGTAGAGCTCCAAGGCTTTTTTTATGCCCTGGGAGGGGCAGTTTTCCCTTTGTTTTCCCTTTAAGATTTCTCTAACCGGAGAGGCTTTCGATGAACTTCTCCATGCGGTCAGCGCTGTCCCGCTTCATCTGATCGGTCACATGGCCGTAGATATCCAGGGTGAAAACGGCCGTAGCGTGCCCCAGGTTTTCCTGTACGGTTTTAATGTCGTCACCCCCCTTGATGGCGGCCACGGCATAACTGTGCCGGAGATCGTGGAAACGGGTGGCCGGGAGACCAATCTTGTCCGCCAGCTTCTTGAAGTCCTTGTATACGGTGTAGGGACGAAGGGCCTCCCCCAACTCGTTGGTGAACACCAGACCAGTGTTTTTCCAGGCTTGGCCAACCTGCAGGTGGGCTTCGGCCTGTCGGCTCCGTTCCTGCTTCAGGAGAGCAAGAACGAAGGGAGGCGCGGTGATCTTCCGCGTCCGGTCGCTTTTCGTAGAGGCGAGCTCATAGGTTGAAGTACCGTAACCATGGCCGGGCATCTTTTGGAGCTGCTTGTCGATCAGCAGGGTGCCCTTGGCAAAGTCCACACAGTCCCAGGTGAGGCCCAGCACCTCGCCCTGCCGCAGGCCGGTAAAGAGGGTGAGCAGGTAGAGCCGTTCAAACCGGTGCCCTTTTGCTGCAGCCATAAACTGCCGGATGGCGTCATCGTCCAGCGGTTTGATCGGCTTGCGCCGAACCCGCGGGCGGACACAATGGTCGGCCGGGTTGTCCCGGAGATAGCCAATATCCACGGCCTGCTGGAGTGCCTTGTGGAGTGTGCCATGGATTATAGAGATGGTCTTAGGCGACAGACCGCTCTTCTGGAGGCCGACGTAAAACCGCTGTACCATGTGGGTGTGCAGTTCGCAGAGCCGGATCTTTCCCAGCTCAGGCCGGAGGTGGTTTCGAACCTGGCACTGATAGGATTCCAAGGCCCGGGGCTTCAGATGGCTGGTGTAGTTCTCCAGCCAGATATCCAGCCATTCAGAGAGAAGAAGCTGACAGGGCTCCTGATAAGTCCCCTGATCCAACTCCACCGTCACCTGGCGGAGTTTTTGAGCGACTTCCCCCTTTGTCTTTCCGGTGATGGACTTCTGCTGCTGCCTGCCTGTTTTTGGGTCATATCCAGCGGTATAGCGCCCTTCCCAATAGGTGTACTCTTTTCCGTTGCGGGTGACTGTTTTTTTGCGGATACTGCCCCCGCCGGAGACCCCACGTGCCGGTTTTGCGGTGCGCGGCATATTATATCCCTCCTTCTGCGTGATCCAGACTGGTACAGGCATCATACTCGCCGGACAGGGGATGCAACAGGGAGTTTTTGTATGAGTCCTGACCCCCCAGAAGGAAGAGCTGAAGCTCATGCTTCAGCACCCGGATCTGACGGCTGACCCGGATACAGCGGATCTGCTCGGTGTGGATCAGCTCCAGCACACTGTTTTTACCCAGCTGCAAAATCGGCTGGAGATCAGACACGGTCAGGAGCAGAGGCAGCTCTGCCAGACAGGGCTGACACTCTGGATATGGGATGCCGCTGGTCAGGTATGTGATAAAGTCAGTACGGAGAACCCGCAGCCGCTGGCCTACATGGATGCAGCGCAGCTGCTCGCTGCGGGCCAGCTGGTAGGTTGTGCTTTTGCTGATCTGAAGCACTTCGGCCACATCCTCAATGGTCATAACCAGAGGTAGATCCTCAAAGGAGACGGGACGACGCATTACATATCACCGCCTTCTCTGGAGGCCAAGTAGATCTTGGTCACCTCATCCCGGCCATGCCCCAGGAGACGAGCCACGGCCAGACGGGCCTGCTTGGGGGTGTCGCCGGCGGTGAGACGGGCATCATACCACTCGGCGGCACAGGTATGCCGAAGACCGTGAAAGGTCATTGGCCGCTGGGAGTCCGGATCCTGAGCGTAAATCCGATGGGTGGCGATGAAGGATTGCAGCGCCTTAATAGCCTGGTGGGTGGGCAACCCGTTCCCAACAAAGAGCTTGCTTCCTCGGGATGTCCTGTCCAGGTGGTACCGGAGGCGAGGCGCCAGGATAGGCGCAAGCGGCACCGTCCGGACAAGCCCACCTTTGCCCTTGATGGTGATGGCGTGCTCCCGGAGAGCCTGGCAGGCAGTGGCGGTGTCAATGCGGAAGCACTCATGGATGCGAAGGGCAGTGTACCGGCCCAGCAGAAGAATGGTCACATAGTCCTCCCGTCCCAGCTCGGCGGCATAGGTTAGCATCCTGGACAGCTCCTGCTCACTCCAGGTTCGATCTACACCCAGATAGGAACGGCGCTGGAGAGCCAAGTCGCTATTGTCTGGCAGCTCATATCGAGGGGAAGGCATGAGATCGTGGTAAAAACGGATCGCTGCCAGATCCGTTTTGATGGTAGATGGAGCCTTCCCACTTTCCTGCAGGTGGCGGGTGTAGGCGATCAGGTGCTTGGGCGCGACGTTGGCCAAACGCTCCACATGGTATGTATCGGCCAGCCAGCGGCAGAATCGCTGCATGGCCTCGTGATATCGGGCACGGGTGCGGAAGCTCCCTTGCCGGTTATGCCGGTGCAGTCGGTCAAGCTGAGAGAGTAGATTCTGATATTGTTTTGACATAGATACCGTCCTTTCAAATCACAAAAGGACGCAGTCCACCCAATGGCGCAGGCCGGCTGTTTCCGGCGGGTTTCCGCAGATCGCCCGGATCACAGTCAGCGTCTGGCACTGGAATGACTGGATTCATAGGACGAATTCGGATCTATATTTATAATCTGTCTCTGTTGAGTATGATCGCCGCTGACCCGGTGCAACCGGGCGGTAAGATAGTCTTACCGCGGCGGACGCGCGCCCTGGGTGGGGTGCAGACTGTGCTGCTGGCGTCCTGTGTTCCGCCCCCGGCAGCGGGGCGGGAATGGGTGGGAAGGGGACACGGCTCTGCCTGCTGCCGCGCCGGCCGGCGACGAACCCGACCTGAACTGTCCAATTAAACTGTGTCAATGTAAGCTCCTCTCGTGCGGTGGCCGGGAAGATTCCTCGAGACCATTCCGTGTAGTGATTGAGTTGCTGCAGTTGGATACTCCAAAAACCGCTGCGGTTTTTCTCTATAGATACAAAAAGGCCCGAAAACAAATCATCCTTGTTTTCGGACCCAATGGGTCTATATTTCATTTTGTAAGCAGGCAGGCTTTCCATGTCTGACAAGTCTCCGCTGGGTGGGCGTATCCTCCCCAACAGGTAAAAATCTGACCTAAAAAATCTGACCTAAGTACAGAATAATGATAGCATGATATATTTTAGCTGTACAGTTGCACTTTATGCTATAGACTATGGTTTGCATACTCTAAAACCATACTTCTTTAATCAGCTACTATAGTCTACCACATTTCCAGCAAGGGGTCAAATTGGCGCCTCCAAAGCGCAGTTTCCCCTGCACACTTCGTACAATCCTAACAACGTGCACAATGCGGATCTAAGCCCGACGAGCGGGACCTTGGGTACCCAAGAACCTGCCCCCGCAATTTCAGCGAGTACGTGCATACAATCAATACAATACATATATAACACAATATATTGTGCATGTCAATGATAGAAAGTATATATAATGTATATCAAGTTGAACGCCCGGGGCTATCAGTCCCGGGCGTATCTATTATCTCGTTGGGGCGTCCTATTCGGACGCCTTATTTTTTTCCATCTGAGTGAATTTAAATTCGATATACTCCATTACGTCCTTCTGATCTTCCGGCGGCAGCTGATTATATCGGAATACCAGGTACGGTTGAGGCTGTCCCTGAGAAATTTCTGAAGCGTCCTCACCAAGTAACTGACTGACGGTGACGCCTAGATACTGAGCAAGGAGCTGAACCTTCTCGACAGAAGGAACAATGCCACGGCGTTCTATTTGGCTCAGCAAACTCTTTCCGGCGCCGCTTTCCATACACGCGACAGTTGGCTTTACCCCTTTGATCTGACAGTACACTTTTACATTTTGCACAAAAAGCTGCTTGTCCAAGGGGTAGATCACCTCTTAAATAAGGAATTAGTAAAAAGGTCATATTTTTAAAATATGAGAAAATATAATTGACATTCTCATATTTCGGATTTATGATTTACCTGCGGAGTAAATCATTGATATAGTGAGCGGGAAAAATTGGCACCGCCCAATATGTAGGTATTATTTTTTATCTTATCATTTACGCCGCAAGTAATCAAGCGAAATGTGAAAGGAGATGCCGTATGCCTATCCGCCAGTTGAGAGAGCGTCTCGGAATGAGTATGGCTGAGCTTGCTGAGAAAATGGGCGTAACAGTAGCCACTGTTTCCCGCTGGGAAACGGGTGAAGCATTACCGGTTACCAGCCGGCTGGGTGCTTTGGCTGATGCGCTGCACTGCACGATCGACGAGCTGTATGGCAGAGCAGGCCCGCCGGAGCAGGAACGCCCTGCCAGCTAATTGAAGCCTATCACACGGAAGGAGGGAGTACCATGCAGGGAGAGTACCAAAACATCTACAAAGTAGCTCGTCGAGCGGCAGGTTATACCCAGGAAGCGGCAGCGGAACGGCTGGGAATATCCGTAGAAAGTGTACGGGCGTATGAAACCGGACAGCGAATCCCGCCCAATTACATCGTTGAGTTAATGGTCATTTTGTATAATGCACAGCATTTGGCTTATCAGCACCTCCATGAGAGCAATGTCCTGATGGAGCATGTTGTCCCGGCGCTGGAGCAGCGCAGCCTGATGGCCGTGGCTGTCCGGATTTATAACCGGATCAACCGCTTCAGCCAGGATCACAAGTTGGAACGGCTTATGGAAATAGCAGAAGATGACCACATCGATGACAGCGAGCGTGCAGAGTTCGACGAGATCATGGTTGACATTCGGGAAATCATCAAATCAGGTTTGGAGATGGATGTATACTGTGCGCATCCGGCCCCGGAAGAAACGGGAGTGTGACCATAATGATCTTGTGGATGCTGCCCGTAACGCAAAAAGAGAGGCCCCACTGTCTGCGGGCACAGACAGCAGGGCCAAAGAGATCCGTGTGAAAACAGAAGTACACTAAGAAATATGGAGTATAAAGCAATGGGAGCAGGAATAAAAAAGCCAAAGCTCAAAGATACCGAGGAAAGACCTATCATAAAGAATCAAGAACTAGCTGATATGCTTACGGATGCTTATACGATTGTATCTTTGATCAAAGAATGCTTTCAAACGGAAGGGCTTGATGAGCAATTGATTCGAAAAATTTCTATGCAACTCAAATCTGAAAAAGAGCTGCTGTTTATGCTTCTAGGAATTCAGTGATAAAACTTTCAACATCTTCTGGCAACTTGTCCTTTTCAAGAATGGCATTTTTGAGGCGGTATAATTCCGGAGCATCACGTAAAAGCAGAGTAATTTTAGATTTGCTATCTGGCTGCGCATATAGGTTATATCCATCAAATATTGTACCATCTCGACCAGATTCTGACCACTCATGTATGAGGTAGAAAAATCCATTTCCAAACGGGAGGAAATAGGATTCATCATACATAACTTTGTGGTACTCGCATTCAAATAAAAGATAGTACAGGTTTTCATTTTGCTTGGAGGTCTCTTCTGTTTGCTGGTACAGAGGATGCCACTCCCGCCGATCCTCAAGAGTTTCTGATATGAGACAGTCGATAAAAGTATTTATAAGATCTCTCTTCATATTCAATCCTCTTTCCTCAATAAAACTAAAATTCTGCGTAATTTCTTACACAACCTGTGTCGGTATTTTGTTTTCTGGCATGATGCGTCACTTATGCAATAGAAATTCAGGAAAAACAATGTCCAACGGATGCTGCATCGGAGCCTTAGAGAGAAGCATTTATACGATGTAAGCAAATCATTTAGATGTAAATCAATTCGCTGTAAAAAATCCACGGTATAAATTCCATCCATCAATGAACCGGCGTATCCATCAAGTTCTTTCTGCAGTCGTTTTCTAGTATTAGACAAATCTCGCCGATCTAACTCGATACGGATGCGATGCTTAAAACGTAGCATAGTTATCAGTGTCAAAAGAGAGATGATGATGCCCAATATATCAATAAGGCATGAATAACTAGAAAATAGTGAACAAAGATTTAGAGGCAACACATACACCCCCTTTTGCAGCATTTTATCACGTTACAGTAACAGTTGCAAGAGTGTGGCCCAACGTGCAAGGAGGTGCTCTATGGAAAGGCAAAAAAGAGGCCCCACTGTCTGCGGGCACAGACAGCAGGGCCAAACAATGGTTTCGTGCATGAAAACCATAATTATGATAGCACAAACAGTCTGAATTTTAAAGGGGAGGGAGTAAAATGTGGAACACCAATCAGTGGAAACCGCTGGATCTGAGGCGGCGGGGCCAGCTGGGCCCCTATGATGGGGAGCTGATCGTCCTGCATTTGATCCCCAAGACGCAGGCCCGCAGCGAGCGGTATTACGTCGGTCGCATGGAGATCTACCAGGGACATACATATTTGAGCGGCTGCGGCTCTACCGTGACCATGGCGGGGCTGTGTAAGCGTTATGAGCTGCGGTGGATCCGCTTGCAGGAGGATGGAGGTGATGGGCGATGGCCGATGTGATCCGTGTCCAGCGCAGCAGCGGGTATACGGTGCTGCCCAACGGGATTTTACGGGATACCGGGCTATCGCTCAAAACCAAGGGGCTGTTTGCCATTATTCTCTCCCTGCCGGAGGACTGGGATTACAGCGTGGCTGGTCTGGCCACTGTGGCAGGCTGCGGCCGGGACGCTATCCGAAGCGCACTGGCGGAGATGGAGGAAGCCGGGTATCTGTCCCGCTCCAGATCTCATGGGGACGGCGGAAAGTTCACCGGTATCGTGTATACCATCCGGGATCAGGCGGAGCCATTGTCGGAAAACCCGACTATGGCTGAAGAAGCACCATTGTCGGGTTTTCCAATATTGGCTGAACCAATATTGGCTGAGCCGTCGTCGGAAAATCCGACGCAATTAAATAAAGATATACAAAATAAAGATTTAATAAACCCCCATAGTCCCCCAGAGGGGGACAAGCCCCAGCGAAAAAAGCGGCAGCGGAGGCCCAAGTCGGAGCCGAGCTGGAAGCCGGAACGGTTTGAGGCCTTCTGGGACTATTACCCACGGGGCGAGGATCGGATGGGAGCTGTGGCGGAGTGGGACAAGCTCCGGCCGGACGATGCCCTCATTGACCGAATGGCCCGGGCACTGGCCCGGCAGAAGGCCAGCGAGGAGTGGCAGAGAGGTATCGGCATACCCTACGCCTGCCGGTGGCTGCGCAAGCGCCGGTGGGAGGACTTGCCGGCTCAGCTGCCTGTGTCTGGCTCTCCGGCCGTACAGGTGGTACAGCGTGAGGAGGTGCCCACATGGTGAGCCTGGAGGCCAAAGACCGCCTCTCCAACCAGGAGGCCGTGCTGGGTGCGCTGCTCATTGAGGACAAGCTGATTGGGCCGGTGCTCAGCAAGGTGTCGGAGCGGGACTTTCTGGACGATACCTATCGGCAGGTTTTCTTGGCCATCCGGGCCCAGTTTGTCAGCGGCAAGCCGGTAGATCCGGTGACTGTCCGGGACAGGCTGGGTGGGGGAGAGGACTGGAGCACGCTGCTCCTCCAGATCATGGAGGATGTGCCAACAGCCGCGAACATCTGGGAGTATGTGCCCCGGATGCAGGAGCAGGCCCGATTTGTACAGGCTCGAAGGATTGTCCTGGAAATGTACGAGGCCCGGGACATGGAGGAGATCCGCCGGGGTTCGGACAAGATCCAGGCCCTCGCTGTGGAGCGGCAGGATGTACGGCGGATGAACATGGAGCAGATGCTCCAGTCTTTTTGGCAGCGGCACACTACGCCACACCGGTATATGACCTGGGGCCTGTCCAAGTTGGACGAGCAGCTTTTTGCCGACCTGGGGGACATGGTGGTGCTGGGCGGCTACCCTTCCGCAGGCAAGACCGCCCTGGCGGTGTCCTTTGCCTACCATCAGAGCGAGGCTAAGCGGGTGGGATTTTACTCTCTGGAGACCAGCCGCTACAAGCTGGCAGACCGGCTGATCTCCAACATGGCGGGTATCGAAATGGCCGCCATCAAGCGGGGGGCACTTACAGAGGGAGAATGGGCTCAGGCGGCCGACGCGGCTCCCAAGATCCTCAAGCACCAGCTGGAGCTGATTGACGCCTCCGGCATGACGGCCAGTGACATCCGGGCAGATGCCCTGGCCAACCGGTACCAGATCGTCTATGTGGACTATCTCCAGATCGTAGAGCCGGAAACCCGGAAGGCCAACCGGACAGAGCAGGTGTCTGCCATCAGCCGGACGTTCCAGCAGATGGCCCATGGAAACGGCATTCTGGTGGTGGCGCTGTCCCAGCTAACACGGTCGGAAAAGACCAAAGACGAAAGCAAGTACATCGAGCCCACCATGAGCGACCTGCGGGAATCTGGGCAGATCGAGCAGGACGCCGACGCCATTCTGCTGCTCTACCTGGAGGAACCATCCCGGCCCAACGAGAGCCGCCGGGTTCTCAAGCTGGCCAAGAACAAGGACGGCGAGCGGGGGCGGATGTACCTCACCTTCGACGGGGCCTATCAGCGGTTTCGCCAGTCCGTGGTGGAGGGGGCAGCGCCTCAGACGGCTCCCATGAAGCGGCCCAGGCAGTACAAACAGGTGAGCTTTGCCGACCGCTTCTGGGAGGGCATCTATGACGATGACCCCAACGACCCTTTCCGGCCGACCGAAAAAAATCAGACCGGCGGCGCCGACGGGCAGGCAAAGCCGGAGTAAGAAACAGGAGGACTTGTGCATGAAAACATTTGCCATTGTGAATCGCAAGGGCGGGGTGGGCAAGACCACCACCGCCGTCAATCTGGCCTATGTGCTGGCCACCAGCTGCGGCCTGCGGGTGCTGCTGGTGGACGCCGACGGGCAGGCCAACGCTACCCAGATTCTGCTGCCTTCCGGCGAGTACGCCGGCCTGGGCGCTCTGCTGCGGGGGTATGCCATTTGCTACGACGAGCTGACCGTACATACCGACGTGCCTGGCCTGGATGTGCTCCCGGCGGCGGAGGACCTGTGGGCCCTGGACCTGGAGGCCGCCGGGGGGAACCGGGGCCGCTGTTACCGGGCCGTGCGGGATATGCGGGAGGCCATGGAGGAGGACAACGCCTATGACGTGATGGTCATTGACTGCCCGCCCAATCTGTCCGCCGCCTGTGTGTCTGCCATCTTGGCCAGTGACGCGGTGATTATCCCCGTGCTATCCGACGCCTGCTCCGCCACCGGCGTGGGCGACCTGGTGGACCAGATCGCCAGCCTGCGCTCCCTCCACCCGGAGCTGCGGGTGGCCGGGGTGCTGGTCAACCAGTGGCATCGCTCCCCCGTGGTGGAGGTTTCGGTGGCCTACCTCCGGGAGGAGGGGCTGGTACCGGTCTATGATACCGTGATCCGCCGCACCGACAAGGTGCCGGAGAGCTCCTGGGCCCGGATGGCGGTTCAGGCCTGGAGCCCCTTCTGCTCGGCGGCCCGGGACTACCGGGCCTGGGTGGCGGAGCTGCTGGAAAAGGAGGGTATCCAGCATGGGAAAGCCTGACCTGGGGGCGCTGATCGCCCAGACCATGGCCCCGCCGTCGGAAGAGCGGGACATTGAGACCATCACCGGTGAGATCCTGGACGCCAAGCGGGCCGGGGGTGAGGCCATCCTCACCATCGGCCGGTGCCTCATTGAGGCAAAGGACATGCTCTCCCATGGAGAGTGGCGGTCCTGGCTGGAGGAGCGAGTGGAGTTCTCGGAACGATCCGCCCAGCGGTTTATGAGATTGGCCCGGGAATGGTCAAATCCGACAACGTTGTCGGATTTGGGAGCTTCCAAAGCCTTGGCGCTCCTGGCCCTGCCGCCGGAGGAACGGGAGACCTTCCTTGAGGAGCACAATGTGGTGGATATGTCCGCCCGTCAGCTGGAGCAGGCCATCAAAGAGCGGGACGAGGCCCGGGCTGCGGCCGAACTCGCCGCAGCGGAGCAGCGGGCTGCGGAGCAGGCCCGTGATAAGATGGCGGAGGATATGCGGTTGCTCAATGCCCGTTTGTCTGGGGCTCGTGAGGAGCGGGAACAGGCCATGCAGGCCGTTTCCCGTTTGGAAGATGAGCTGGCAGAGTTGAAGGCAAAGCCGGTTGACGTGGCCGTGGAGACGGTGGTGGATCAGGCTGCCGTGGACAAGGCAAGGGCGGACGCCATTGCCGAGATGCAGGCCGAGCTGGACAAGGCCAAGGAGGCCCAAAAGAATGCGGAGGAAAAGCAGAAGGCTGTGGAGGAGAACCTGGCCGCAGTTCAGCAGCAGCTGAACGAGGCCCAGCAGGCGGAGCGCCGGGCCGTGATCTCGGGGGACAAAGATCTGGCGATGTTTGAGCTTCTGTTCTCTCAGGGGAACGAGGCTGTCAATAAACTCCACGGACTGCTTCTTAAAGTACGGAGCAGAGGTGATACCGAGTTAGCGGAAAAGCTCCAGAAAGCCCTGCTTGCGCTGGCTGATGTCACAAGGAGGTGTGCGGAATGAGCGACCGGGCTATCAGGCTGTTGAATGAGCAGCAGAGCAAAGTCAAGGAGCGCTCCGCACCCTGGATGGTGGCGGAGCAGCTGAAGGATATTTGCCGGAGAGAACCGGAGAGCGCGGAGCTGCTGGCAAAGGACTTGGAGAACCCCCAAATGGGGATCGTTCAGGCGGAGAAAAAAATCAAAGCCTTTGCGGACAGCCATAAGACTGGCGGTTTCTCCTGCGTCATGCCGCTGGAGGCAGAGGAGATTCTGCGAGAGTTTTATGGGCTTGGCGCCGCCTCTGCTGCGACCGGCGGGGATGCTCCGAAGGTGCTCAACCTGGTGGACTTTCTGTGAGGTGCGGCATGGATATGAACTGGAAAGCACTTGCCGCTATGCTTCCCATCCAGCCCTGCGACGAGCTGAAGCAGGATGTGCTGATGGATATCTACGATGCGAGAGGACTGGGTTCCAACCTGATCTTGTATCACCGGGAGTCAATCAGCTTGGCAGACGAGATTCAGCAGATCATGGATCCGCAGGATTGGGCACGCTGGGAGCAGTCAAAAAAGCGCCGCTGGGGCGCACGCTGCACCTGCACCTGCTGCGGGGAAGATTTTATCGCTGGTTATGTGAGGAACGGCATTGTCCTGACGGAAGGACCGGACGGACAAACATACGATGGGTATGCGGAGCTGGGGCCGGATTCCACTGCATATTTGGACGGCGAAACAGCTGTTTGCCCTCATTGCTGGACTGCCGCTGAGGTGACCCGCCGCTCAGCGCTGCGCCAAGGGAGGACATACCAGGCTTTGCAGGCGGAGGTTGTACACGTTGAGCGCTATACGGCGGTCATGTACTGGATGGTTCGCCGGTGGCAGGATGCCGATGGCACCGATACAACGGTCTTTGTACCTCACTCGGCCCTGATTGTAGACCAGGAGGGAAAGCTGCGTCGGTTCCGGGCCGAGCTGCGCAACGGTGATGTGAGGGAGACAGTGTGGATTCCCTGCGCGTGGTCAAGAGACCCGATGCAAATGGCCTATTATTCCTGGGAGGCTGTAAATCATCGGAAGATAGGCGGCTGGACGCTTGCCTAAGGGAATTACCGCCACCACGCTCCGCAATATGCTTAACGGAGACGAGGTATATCCCATTGATACGTGGCGAAAGGTGGGAAGGGGACTGGATAAGCTGGGCGGGACTGGGCCAAAGGAAAGTGGTGGATAGCATGGGAGACTGCGTCCGTATCGAGGAATACATGCCTACCTGTGATAACTGCTATTGGCATGATGGCACTATGGGAGTTTGCAGGCATCCGGGAGGCTGGTACAGGGATAAGCGGTATCATCGTTGTGCAACATTTCGTCGGAGGACTGCCGGTCAGGACAAGGGAGGAGAACAGGGTGAAAAGTAAAGATTTGAGGCGTGTCACCATGCTGGTGACGAGCCGGACCGCAAAGAACCTGGAGCGACTGGCCCGGATGGACGGCCAGCCCACCATTGGCCGGGTGATGGACAAGCTGGTGCGGGAGAAGATGCTTTCCCTCCGGCACCCGGAGTATGGACGCTCTCTTTCTCATTTGGGTAGATCTGAGAGGATAAAGTGATGGCAAAACGATTAAAGACCATCACAGCCGGCCGGCTGGTGATCGTAGGCTGTTACACCATCCCAACGCCGCGCAGCTCAGACCGGGAACGGCGGGCCCTGCGAGAGATCTCCACCGCAGCGCAGATGCGCATGAACCTGATTCGATCATGGCAGAAATTAGAGGCCCTGCTGGCCGCAAACTTCACCCGGCGGGATCTCCATTTAGTTTTTACATATGATGACGAGCACCTGCCTGTCAGCCGGGCCGAAGCGGTGAAGCTGATGAAAAAGTTGATCCGTCTGCTGCGGGAGTACCGGAAAGCCAGGGGACAGGAGACCAAGTATATCTACGTGACCGAGCAGCTTAGTGCAGAGGGAGGTCGGCTCCACCACCATATGATCCTCAACAGTACCGGGGCGGACCTGGAGGTGATCCGCTCTCTCTGGCCTTACGGTTCGGTGGAGCTGGAGCCGCTGGATCTGTGGGAGGGATATGAGGCTCTGGCGAAATACCTGACCAAAGAACCCCGGGAGTGCGGCAAGGCGGAGAGTGGCGCCCGCACCTGGGCAGCTTCTATCGGACTGAAGAAGCCCAAGGTGGAGAGTGAGATCGTCAGGGACAACATCACGGTGGCTGCTCCGCCTGGGGCCATCATCCTCAGCTCTCCGCCGCCCATTGAAAATGAGTTTGGCATCTTCACCACTATAAAGTATTACTTGCCGATCAGAAAGGAGAAAAAAGGAGCCAGGCCACCGCGCAAGCGACAACAAAATAGCCCTCGAGTCTTTATTCGGTCTGGAAACCAGGTGTAACAAGTAAAAAAGTCCATAGAAAGTGAGTGAAAAAGTTGAAAGCAGAGCGCGAGTGTGGTAAACTATCCGTAAGGAACGGACGTTACGTCTGTCCCAACTGCAAGCAGACCACAAACCAGAAGTCTGACCCGGAAACACAGGCTCAGGGTTTGATCCTCTGGTGCCGGAGCTGCAAGGCAGAGTACATCGTGAATATCGAAGATGGCCAGTGCTTCGTTGTAAGCCGGTGCCGATGACTTCCCGCATGGGGAAGCGTCGGTGCCGGCTTTTTGTTTTGCCCGGAGGTGATAGCCCGTGGCCATGAAGCCGCTCCGATCGTGCCGGCATCCCGGATGCCCGGAACTCACACGGGAGGGGTATTGTTCCAGACACAAGCCCAAGCGGGCGGGACGCCGGGCGTCGGCGGAGTACCACGCCTGGTACAACCTGCCTGTATGGACAGACGAGTTGCGGCCAACTCAGCTCCTGCGTGAGCCCTGGTGCCGGGAGTGCACCAAACGTGGACTACGCACCCGAGCCACCGTGGTGGATCATATCACGCCCCATCGGGGCGAATGGAAGCTGTTCATCGATCCGGCAAACCACCAAAGCCTATGCAAGCACCATCACGACCAAAAGACCGCCAGGGAGCAAGCGGAAGAACAGCGGAAATCAGACAGAAATTGACCGACAGTGACTTCGGGAGGCTACGCCCGCGCCTGAGCGCGAGCGCGTGTGTCTGCCCGGGCGCACCCAGGGGCAAGCCTTCGGCTTGCCGCACCTCCCCCCACCTGAAGAAAGTTTCGAGGGGAGGTGCGCAAGACCGCGCGGGCCCTCGAATGCGAGAAAATCTCCCCCATCAGGGTTTCGATACCCGGCTGTGCGGGGAGCAGGAGGTGAGATCCATGCCGACGGCACCCAAAGTGTTGGACAACATGAGCAAAAATTTGACCGAGGAAGAGCGTCAGCTCCGGGAGCAGGCCGAGGATGGGGTGATCCCCGACCGTGGCCGTGATAGCCGGATGGAGAAGCCGGCTATCATGACCAAAAACGCCGCCGCCGGCCGGTACTGGCGGAAGGTGCTGGAGCGGATGGACGGTCTTGTCATCCTGGATGATCTGGACAGCGACGCCCTGGGCGTGTACTGTGTCATGCTGGCCCGGTATGAGAGCCAGTGCAAGGTGCTGGTCCAGGTGACCAAGCAGCTGAAGGACGCCAAGGATAAACCGGAGGCGGTGGCCGACGCCGTGGCCAAACTGGATGCGGTGAGCGGTAAGATGCAGTCCCTGGAGCGGAATATCCTTCAGTACGCCGAGAAGCTGGGACTTACCCCTTCCGGCCGGGTGCGCCTGGCCCAGAAGCGGGCTCAGGCAGCATCTGAGGCACAGGCCGATCCGGACGGCGATCTCTATGGCGACTAGATGGCAGTCCGGCCTTCACCACCCGGTAAGTGTCTACGCCAAGCAAGTGACCCAGGGGCGCCTCCGGGATCAGTGCTGCAAGTATGAGATCCTGGCCTGCCAGCGGCACCTGGACGACCTGAAACGCCAGGGTACGGAGGACTTCCCCTATGTGTTCGACACTACCCGGGCCGACCGGATCATCCGGTGGTTCGGCCAGTGTATCCAGGTGCGGGGTGTGGATGCCGGCAAGCCAATCACTCTGGAGCCTTGGCAGGTATTTGACTTGGGCTGCACTTATGGCTGGGTCCACAAGGTCACCGGCGCAAGGCGCTTTACGCACACCTACAACAAGCGGGCCCGAGGCAATTATAAATCCAGCGAGAAGTCCTGCCAGGGCCTGCACCATATGTGCGGGGATGCCATCTATCCGCCCTATCATCCGGAACTGGCCCGATTCGAGCAGGAGCCAGAGGTAGAATGTGCGGCCGTGGACCGGGGCCAGGCCATGCGGGTGCTGGGGGATGCCAAGAAGATCGCTCTGGCCAGTCCCAACATCGCCAAGCGTTTGCTGGTGCCCCGCTCTATCCGCTGCTCTACAACCGGGTGCTGGCCATGCTGCTCACCATTGATGGGGTGGAGAACTTCAGTACCCTGACGGTGAACGACGGGACGGAGGATCTGTCTATTCCGGCGGATCATGTGCCGGTTCTGGGGGAGGTGACGGTGACATGAGGTCGCTGGAGTCCATGCTCCCCGGCTTTTTGGCAGCCACACTCCAGGACAGAGAGCTGCAACGGGTGTTGGGGCAGGCTGTGGAGCGGCTGGCCCAGGATAAAGAGCTGACCCTGGAGCAGCTGTTTCCGTCCACCGCCAGCGGCTGGGGCCTGGAGCTGTGGGAGCGGGCCTGGGGGATCCCGGTGGACCGCACCCAAAGCGACGCCCGCCGGCGGGACAGGATCCTGGCGAAGGTCAAGGGTACCGGCACCACCACTCTGGAGGTAATCCAGGGCGTGGCTCAGAGCTTTGCACCCTGGCCGGTAGAGGTGGTGGAGGAGTCCGACCAGTACCGCTTTGTGATCTGGTATACCGGGACCATCGGGGAGGTTCCCCACAAGGAGGATCTGGAGGCGGTGGTCAACGAGCTCAAGCCCGCCCACCTGGACTGGACCGTAAAATACCGGCAAAATGTGCGGACATCGGTCTATACGGGCTGTTTGTCCCGCCGGTCAGATGTGATTCTGTTGAGGCAGGTGAACTGAATGGGAATTCCGAATATGGTGATCACAGATCTGGGAAAGGCGCTGCTGGCCAAGTCGCCCACGGGAACGGCCCTCCCTGTGACCCGCTGGCAGATCGGGAAGGGCACCCTGGAGGAGGGACAGCCGCTTCAGGAGCGCACCCAGCTGCTGGAGCCGGTCAAGTACATCCCGCTGGCCGAGGTGAAGAACCAGGGCAATCAGTGTACCGTCACCGGACAGTTTCTCAATACAGGCATGGAGGAGTTCCGCTGGGAGGAGCTGGGCCTGCTGGCCACCGACCCGGATTTGGGAGAGATCCTGTACGCCTACGGCAACGCCAGAGGGAACGGGGACCTCATTGAGGCGGGGGAAGAGAAGTATCGGGAGGCCATTTTCGGCATTGAGCTGGTATTCGATGGGGTAGCCAATGTGACCGCCGTCATTGATCAATCCCTGGTGTTTATTCCTATGAGTCAGAAGGGACAGCCCGGAGGAGTGGCCACCCTAGACGATACGGGAAGGCTGCCAGAGGAACAATTGCCAGAGATATCCTTTGACCCTGCTGGGAGCGCCGCAGCGGTGCAGAGCAATCTCAACGCTCACATTGGCAATCGCAATAATCCTCATGGGGTAACCGCAGCACAGGCTGGCGCGGACCCTGCTGGAAGTGCGTCTGCGGTACAGGCAAACCTGACGGCTCACACTAATAATAAAAGTAACCCACATGGAGTTACTGCTGCGCAGGCCGGCGCAGACCCCGTTGGAAGCGCGGCATCTGTGCAGGCCACTTTGATGCCGCTCATTACTGCCGTACAGAATACAGCAAACCGCAAAGCGCGTATTGTATATGGTAAATATTCTGGAACAGGAACCAAAGAAGCAAAAATAACATTCGATGCAAGACCTTCTATTGTTTTTATAGGAGGCATGCAGGCATCAACACAAAAAGCTACCGGAGTTACTATAGCAATAGATGGTATGAAATCGTTGGCGGTTTCTGATAAATTCTCGTATGTAAATTCGGCAAGTGCGGGTACAGCATCTTTCTCTGGTGGATATGCTAGTTTTGGAAGTAACTATGTAAGCATATCCGTAGGTGATTACGGTTCAGGGATTAACCAATCAGGAGCAGTTTATTTTTATTGTGCTATATTCACTGAATAAGAGGATTTATTATGACCATTATTCAATTAAACCCGTCAGAAAACGGAGCACATCCCATCCAAACACAGTCTGGTCGTACAGCATGTTGGCTTGATGACTGGGTCGAAGTTCCGGCCTATTTGGAGGATGCTGTTTGGGATTGTATGGGCTGGTGTATCCTGAATATTCAGGATGGAAAATTGGTTAGTATTACGCCGACTGCCCAGCCTAAGCCGGAGCCTGGGCCGGTGACACCTACCACAGATGAACGGCTTTTTGCCTTGGAAAACGCAATGCTCAGTATGATGGGGGTAAAGACAGATGTATGAATTCGTCCTACTTCAGTTCAAAATGCACCGGATCAATGAGGAGCAGGTGCGTGCCATGATACCTCAGTACCTGACTGTCGAGCAGGCGGAAACCATCATCAACGGACCCAACGCCTGACGGTGTGGGAATATATTTGCAAAGGAGAAAAGACTATGAACAAGAAGCTGCACAAGTACGTCAACGAGATCATCGACCTGGGGACTGCCG
>NZ_NFIQ01000139.1 GCF_002159455.1 Flavonifractor sp. An306 | reverse complement strand
GAGGTTTGACACGTTCCCATTGTTCTGTTGTTAATTCATAGCATTTCATACCTCTAGTTTCGCATATCTGCTCCTTTTGTGCAACTTTTATTTTTCAAACAAGCCCTAATCGTATTTGTATTTATTCTGGGTAAAAAAATCCGCCTGAACCCTCGCTTGTCACATCCATTCAGGCGGAGCGCAACGCACTATTCCCTTTCGTCCTGTTCCCGCAGCCGCTCCAGACAGTCCACAATCCCCTCAATCTGGACGGCGATGGTCTGGTCAACCGCCTCCGGCACAAGCAGCGGCAGCGAGCCGGGGATACCCCGGCGGACAATCATGACGGTCAGGCTCAGATTGGTGAACAGACTGATCCGCTCTCTGTGGGCCCGCACCCCAAAGCACTCCAGAATACCGCCAAACAGTTTGGCCTGCTTCTCCCGGAACACCCGGCGGCTCTCCGGCGGCAAGCGGCGGAATATCATCTGCTGCTCCTCAATGGTCAGAACCGCAATGCCGTTTTGCTCCCCGTAGCAGCAGCTGTGGAGAAACCGCCTGACCCCCTCCCGCCAGCTCAGGGCCGGGTCGGCCATCAGGCTCCGGGCATAGGAGAGGACCCTGGGCTGCTGCAGGTAGAGCGTTTCCACAATCAGGTCCTCTTTTGTGGAAAAAAAGGTGTAGAAAAAGGTGCGGGAAATGCCCACTGCCTGATAAATCTGCTCCACCGTTGTGTGCTGGATCCCCTGCCGCGCCATCAGCTCCAGCGCCGTAGCCACCAGGGACTCCCGAATATGCTCCCGCTCCTGGGCGGAATACCCCACCTTCGGCAATTCGGTCCCTCCCATATAAAGATCATTCAATTTAGTTGTCTTTATTTTATCATATCACCGGTCCCGGCACAAGCGCTATTTGACACGGTCCTGCTACCGGCCTTCCATGGCGGCCTCCAGCTTCTTTAAGGCCTTCTTTTCAATGCGGGAGATGTAGGAACGGGAAATCCCGCACTGCTCCGCGATCTCCCGTTGGGTCATGGGCCGTTTCCCGCTCAGCCCATAGCGCAGGGTGATGATCATGCTCTCTCTGGGCTCCAGACAATCCCGGACGCATCGCCGCACCTTCACGCAGGCGTCCCGCGCGTCCAGCTCCTCCAGCATGTTGTCATCCACGCTGATGGTGTCCATCAGGGACAGAGAGTTCCCATCCCCGTCCCCATCGATGGAGTCGGAGAGGGACAGTTCCCCTTGATTCTTCCGCTGGGCGCGAAAGTGCATCAGAATCTCATTTGCTACCTGCTCCTGACGGCTCCGCAAGGCCCCGTTCCGCCGCTTCTGCAAGATTTTCCTCTGTTTGACCGTCCACGACCCGCTTCCCCAATCCTGCTGGAATTTTGGGAAACTCGTATTCATACTCCGAGCCAAACAGCACCACATGGGCGTCCGTCCCATCCCAGATAATCTCTTTGACAAAGGTACGGATGGCCGCCCGCTTCTGCTCCACCGTCATTTTGTCCACGGTGTCCTTGAACGTGGACAACATCTGCGCCAACAGGTCAAACTCAATGTCCGCCAGGGCATGGCTGGAGGTCAGTTCTTTCAGTTCCGCCAAATGCCGCTTCAGGCCCTCCCCTTTCTCGTGCAGCTCATCAATCTGCTGCATAATATAACTTTCGGCAGAGGTACCAGAGGACTTTCCCAGGGCAGAGACAAGGCCCTTGATCTCCTCCTCATTTGCAGCGATCTCAGTTTCTAATTTGGAAATCTCCTCGTCATAGCTTTGCCGGTTGCCCAGCAGCGCCCGCTTGCTCTGTTCCAGCTGCCGGATAAAATCGGAGCCGTCTTCACTCAAATGCTTCAACTGCTCTATAATATCGGCGTCCAACATGTTGCCGTTACAGTTTTTCATATTGCAGACATGACCCCGGCTGCGCTCCTTCATAGAGCAGAGGTAGGTATAGATCGTCTCCCCTTTTATGTTCCGCCGCTGGGACATTTTGGGGCGCATGTACTCGCCGCAGTTGCCGCAGACAAGCAGGCCGGAGAGCAAGGCCACATTGCTGCGGGGCTTGCGGTAGCTTTTGGATTTGTTCCGCTCCAAAATCGTCTGTACCTTGACCCATGCCTTCCCCTCGATGACGCCCTGGTGCTTGCCCACCGACACGATCCATTCCTCCATTGGCTTGATCTGGTGGGCTCTACCCGGCTGCTGTAAGGTGCGGTTATAGGCCATGATGCCGTGGACACCATCAAAGTCGCTTTGCTCCGCAAAGAGGTCCACATGATTTTTCGTCAGGTAGTCATAAGCAAATTCATCGGCAATCAGATAAACCGGATTGGACAAAATCCCCTTGACGGCAAAGCGGGTAAACTGCTTGCCGTTTTTTGTTGTATAGCCATTCTGCAGCAGATATGTCTCCGTCTTTGTCAGCGAGCCGGTTTCCAGAAACTTGTCGTAGATCAACTTGACGATGCCGATCTCCTCCGGGAGAATCTTCAGCTTGCAGGCCCTCTTGGTCTTGCCGTCGATGGTCACATGGGAGACACTCTCCGACTCATAGCCGGTGGGGGTGTTACCGCCCAGCCAGCGCCCTGTTTTGGACAGCTCATGCATATTGTCGCGGATGCGCTCGGCAATGGTTTCCCGTTCCAGTTGAGAAAAAACCGAGGAAATATACATCATCGCCCGGCCCATGGGAGAGGAAGTGTCAAACTGCTCCTTAATGGAGATGAAATCGATCTTCATTCTATTCAGCTGCTCGATCAACTTGGCAAAATCGCCGATGTTGCGGCTGATCCGGTCCAGGCGGTAAACAACGATGGCCCGGAAGTTCTTTTCTTTTGCATCGGCCATCATTTTTTTGAATTGGGGACGCTCCAGCGTACCGCCGGAGAACCCCTCATCCTCATATATCAGTGCCTGCTCTGCGGCATCGTCTCCGAACTGCAGCCGGATATATTGTCTGCACATTTCAATCTGGTTTTCGATGCTCTCCCCTTTACCGGTGAACTTGGATTTTCGGGAGTAGATGACGATTGGATTGGCAGCGACCATACTATCACCGTCCTGTAATGTAATATGATATGTTTGTTAGATTAGTATATCATATCGTCCCCGCTTGGTAAATACATAAAATAATTTTTCGGCGGTGCAGTCTATGCCGTTATCCAAAAAAGAAGGATGCGCTGCAAAAACAATCGTTTTGCGGCACATCCTTTTCTGGTGTTTTTACCGTGATAGGATTCCCTTGTGCTTCGAGCAATTATCTGTCAAAATAAAAGCAGATCTGTTTAGGGTTTGTTTGAAAAATAAAAGTTGCACAAAAGGAGCAGATATGCGAAACTAGAGGTATGAAATGCTATGAATTAACAACAGAACAATGGGAACGTGTCAAACCTCT
>NZ_NFIQ01000138.1 GCF_002159455.1 Flavonifractor sp. An306 | reverse complement strand
TGTCATGGCTTTACTCCTCAAACTCGCCCTCGATCATCCCGTTCAGATACCGGCCGGGATCTGCGATGAAGTCATCCCATTTGGCCAGAGGGTGGAATTCCTCATGCTCGATGTCCAGATACCACAGCTTTTTGTCCCTGGGGCTCCACAGCAGCAGATAGTCGCTGTAGTTGTCCATCTGCACCATGAGGGAGAGCAGCTTCTTCCGTTTCCAGGTCATCTCCTGCACATCCATGAAGGAGTAGAGCTCCGCCCACTTCACCCATTCCTGATCCGGGAACTCCAGCCGCAGGGGGCCGGTCTTCAAGTATTCCACCAACTTGGCGGGCAGTTTGTAGGGCATAAGCTGCCGGAGCTTCTCCTGCTCGTTGTGCCATTCCTCCGGTTCCAGGGACTTCAGGTAGTCGGCCAGCTCCTGATTCTTGTTCTGCACCGCCACGGTGTAAGGCCGGTCACCGTATTTGTCGGCAATGGTGATGTCGGCTCCCTGCTCAATGAGCCAACGCACCATGGGGAGATTTTTGTGTCGGGCAGCTACGGTGACAGCGGTAGGTGCGTTCGGAAACACCATGTCCGGCTTGTAGTAATTGATGTCTGCCCCTTTTTCCAGAAGCAGCCGGGCAAGTTTGGTATTGCCCTCGGACACAGCGGCCCGGAATGCCTCGCCGCCAAACTTCTTCACGGTGATCCCGGCCTGCTCCAGCACGGGGATATTCTCCGGGCGCTTGCCCCAGCGCACTTCCTGGAAAGCCCGCTCTTTCTGCTTCGGGCTGAGTTTTGCGGCCTGTCCCGCAAAGAGCGCCACCACCTTTGGCCCGCAGCAGCGGGCGGCAGTGAGCAGCAGGGGCTGTTCCTCTGCCAGATCGGGATCGGCTCCATGCTCCAGCAGGAAGTGGATCATGGGCACATCATTCCGAAAAACCGCGATCTCCAGCGGCATCAGTTTGATGTATTCGCTGAGCTGGATGGGAACATCTAAATCCAGGCCGCCTTGGAGCAGCGCCTCCAGCTTGGGAGTGTCATGGTCACAGATGGCGGCAGCCGTTTCCGGGAGGGTCTCCCAGCGGCCAATATATCCGATCTCGTACATAAGGCACCTGCTTTCTCGACTTGTACTCATTCATCCCCGAACCGCTCAGCAGCGTCTTTGTAAAGAGTGATGCTCTTAGCCACCTTCTTTTTCTGGCTACGAATGCGGAAATAGTCCCACAGAATGCGCTTCAGTTCCGGGTTCTCCACCTTGAGGGGCAGCAGGCTGATGAACATTTCGTCGTAGCTTCCATATAGCACACCGCCCCGATTGTAGGTCTGCCATGTCACCGTAGGTTTGCGGCCCTCCGGGTCCTTGGCCAGATCAAAGAGCCACCGCTCATCCAGATCCACATAGCGTTCAATCATAAACCTTGTGTCATAGGTTCCATAGCTATAATCCCCCCAGAAAATCAGAGCGATCATTCCATCCGGGCCCAGGCGTTCATAGGTCCAGCCTTCCGGATAACAGCGGTAATGGAGCATTCCCAGCGCATGGAACAAATAGCCTTTTTGCGGCGTATCCAGAAGGGGCGAATAGGTCTCGTACACCTGCTCCTTGGGCTGGGTGATGATCGCCTTCATAAAGACCGGCATCAGCCAGCTGCCGCCGTAGCGTTTATTCAGCTCATCAGCCAATGCTTGCAGTCGCTCATCCGGGTTGCGGATCAGGGAGGCGGTCAGCACCACAGCGGGAATTTTCTCTTTTTCCTTGGGTGTGGCATCCCAAATGCGAAGCCCGTCCGTAATCCACCAGGAGGTACAATCATCACCAGAATAAACAGGTGTGCGTTTCAGCTGGGCGATCCGCTGGGTGTTTTCCGCCAGGAAGCGGTAGACCTCCAGCATTTTAGGCGAGGCTTTCCCCAACATCAAATGGAAACAGAAGTTCAGTTGTTCTATATCCAGTGGCTTTGCGTCCCACTCGTCCAGCAGCTGGGAGAGAGTCTTCAGAATAACTGGGGCAATCTGCTCCGATACACAGTCGGAACAGGCATCCGACATGATATTGCTGCCCATCCATTTGCCCTTGACCAGCTTGGCCCACAGTGGGGCAGCAGGGGCATACTCCAGTTGCGCCAAAGCCTTCTGAGCAGCCGTTTTGCATTTGCCCTTTTCTGTATTCACAAGCTGGAAAAGCAGTTCGCCGTTTGCTTGATCCTTGCCCAGCTCCAAAATGGCCTGTTCTCGCTTTACGCCCTTGGGAGGCAGTTGTTCCAAAGTCATCATTCTTTTTTCTCCTATCCCACAATGGTGGTTTCCTTGACGGCCAGATTGTCGTAATCCATGGCGATCAGCTTTGCGGCGGTCTCCGGCTGGGCCGATGGAGCGACTGCATATACTTACTGCTTTTTCTGGCAAAACTCTTTCACATAATCGTATATACTCTTTATCCCGCCATCGGTTACTGTATTAAACAGGCCATAAGGTTCGTTTTCCAGCTGCTTTTCTGCAAGGAGCATTGCCTGGCGGAAATTCCCTTCTGCGATTTCACACAGTACGACATTCAATCGTGCGGCCGGCGCAGTATCATGGAGAATCTCCGCTTTGAAGTCGGAGACTGTACTGCAGCGGCTATGATGGTCTTGAATGGACTTGTTAAACCGACAAAACGCCTCATTCATGACCAAGGTTGCTGCGTCCACCGTGGGGACAGGTAGTTCCATTTCCTTGATGATATGAGCGGAAGGGGAATGTGCCGCTGTGATATGGAAACTAAATGGTTTCTTCCGGGCTACCTCACCCATTTCATATACATCCCAAAAGACATTGTCAATGACGCATGGCTTTGTGGAAACGACTGCTCTTATGGCAGTACCACGCCGGACAGGGGGCGCAGACAGAAATACTTCATATAAGAAATCACCCAGGACCTTATAGGCGCAGTCTGAAACCACTTTGAAGCCATGCTCTCCGGCAACTACTTTTAGGTTTTTGGAAAGCATCGTGCTTAATTCCTTGACTGCCTTCTGCTCCTGCCGTGTCATGCTATTTTCACCTCGTCCAGCTCCAGAATGGCTTTTTCTCGCTTTGCGCCCTTGGAGGGCAGTTGTTCTAACCTCATCATCTATACTATCAATTACTCTTTATTTTTGTATGCTCTGTATCCGCCAATGCACACAATCGCAAACAACATCGGTACTGCTGCATAACCTGCATTTGCTGTTCCGTTTGATAGGAATACATAGAACGAACCAGCAAAGGTCAGGATTGTTAAGAGAATAGAAAGTACAAGCAACAACTTTTTCATAGCAGTGATTTCCTATCCCACAATGGTGGTCTCCTTGACGGCCAGATTGTCGTAATTCATGGCGATCAGCTTCTCGGCGGCTTCTGGGGTACACATGAACCAGGTGCTCACGCCCCAGGCATCCATCCTTGTGACGGTGAAGAAGTCGGTTTCGGCGGGAGAGGGATTTCTGGCGTCAAGATAGCGGTCGG
>NZ_NFIQ01000137.1 GCF_002159455.1 Flavonifractor sp. An306 | reverse complement strand
CTGACTGCGGAGCTAAGATGTATAACCACCGGGGCAAGCGCAAAAAGGCCGGACGGGAATATTCTGTGGATTTTTACAGCTGCTCCACCTACACCCTGACCTTTGAGCGTGAAACCCAGATGTGTTCTTCTCACACGGTCAGCACCAAAGCCCTGAACGCTCTGATTCTGGAAACCATCCGCACCACCGCCAGCTATGCCATCCAGAACAAGGAGGAGTTTATTCAGAAAGTTCGCAGCATTTCACAGGTTCGCCAGCAGGAAGCGGCCAAGGAGCTGAAACGCAAGGTCGCCAAGGAGCGCAGGCGCAGCGCCGAGCTGGATGTGCTGATTAAAAAACTGTATGAAACCTATGCCATGGGTAAATTGGAGGAAAAACGGTTCGAGCTGCTTTGTGCCGAATATGAGAAGGAACAGGCAGAACTGGAACAGATGCTTGTCTCCGAGCAGGCGCAGCTGGACCAATTTCATGAGGACACGGACCGTGCCAGCCACTTTCTGGCGCTGGCACAGAAATATACGGATTTCACCGAGCTGACCGCACCCATGATCCATGAATTTGTGGAGAAAATTCTGGTCCATGTCCCAGACAGAAGCACCGGGGAACGGGTTCAGGAAATCGAGATTTACCTGAACTTTATCGGGAAATTTGAAGTGCCCATGCCTGAACCCACCGAGGAAGAACTGGCTGCGGAGGAAAAGCGCCGCCAGAAGCGCATCCGTGACCATGAAAAATATCTGCGCCAGAAGGAGCGCAAACAGAAGATTGCCGAGGGGCTGATTGTTCCAGGTGAACCGTACCAGCTGGTATGCCAGTGCTGCGGAGAGCCGTTCCAGTCTGTCCGCCCCAACGCTAAATTCTGCAAACCCGCCTGCCGGGAGAAGTTCTACCGGCAGGAAAAGCGGAAAGCCAAAGAAACGGAAACATCACAAACTGCATAAAGACTGCGGCCTGCCCCAACAAACCGGGCAGGCCGCTTTTTTTATGCCCTGAAACGGAGGGATTTTCATGACACTCTTTGAACTGGTAAAACAGAATATTTGTGTGCCGGATGCGGCGGAACACTATGGGCTGCAAGTCAACCGAAACGGGATGTGCAGATGTCCGTTCCATGAGGACCGACACCCCAGCATGAAGCTGAATGAGAAGTATTTTTACTGCTTCGGCTGCGGAGCCACCGGCGATGTGATCGACCTTGTGGCAAGGCTGTTTGGCCTGAGCAGTTACGAGGCAGCGCAGAAGCTGGCACAGGATTTTGGGATTGACCCGGACAAGCCCCCGGCGGCAATCGCCTTACCAAAACCGGAGCGTCCTCAGCTGAAAGCATACCGGCAGGAGGAAGTACATTGCCTGCGGGTGCTGTGTGATTATCTGCATCTTCTGGAAAGCTGGAAGGTGCAGTACGCACCCAAGACGCCGGAAGATGTTCTGGATGACCGATTTGTAGAAGCCTGCCAGATGCTGGACTATGTGGAGTATCTGGCGGATTTGCTCATTGCCGCCGAACTGGAACAGCGGGTAAAAATCGTAGAAATGCTGAACAAGGACGGTCTGATTGCCGGTTTGGAGGAACGGCTGAACAGGCTGAAAAAGGAGGACGATGCCTATGAAAAACAAAGCGCAGCTTGACGGGATGCCCGTCTGGTTCGATGGCAAAAGCATCAACGAAGCCCTGTTTTGTGAGGAGTTCTTGCAGACGCACAAGATCATCTTCACAAACGGGGCTTTTTTCACGCCCGAAGGCCGTGTGACAGACGAACTACCCCTGCGGGGAGAAATTTTTGAGGAGCTGAAATGCTGTGCGGTCAGCAACATTCCTCGCAAAATCGGCAACATTGTGGAGCTGATGAAACTGGCGGCGCTGGTGGAGGATTTCCCCCCGGAGGCGGATCGGATTCATCTTTCCAACGGCACACTTTTTCTGGACGGGACCTTTGTGGAGGGAAAGCCGAAAATTGTCCGCAACCGCTTTCCCGTAGCCTACAACCCCAACGCTCCAAAGCCTGTCCTATGGCTGCAATTTCTGGATGGCCTGCTCTACCCGGAGGACATCTCCACCTTGCAGGAATATATCGGCTACTGCCTGATTCCCAGCAACAAGGGACAGCGGATGATGGTCATTAAAGGCAGCGGCGGCGAAGGCAAGTCACAGATCGGCGCTGTGCTGGGAACTTTGTTCGGTTCCAACATGAAGGACGGCAGCATCGGGAAAATATCGGAGAACCGGTTTGCTCGTGCCGATTTGGAGCATATCCTCCTGTGCGTGGATGACGATATGCGAATGGAGGCCCTGCGCCAGACCAACTATGTGAAATCCATCGTCACTGCCCAGGGCAAGATGGATTTGGAGCGCAAGGGCAAGCAGAGCTATCAGGGATGGATGTGCGCCCGGCTGCTGGCCTTCTCCAACGGAGATTTGCAGGCGCTGTTTGACCGGAGCGACGGATTTTACCGCCGCCAGCTGGTGTTGACTACAAAAGAAAAGCCTGCTGGCCGTATGGATGATCCCGACCTTGCCGAGAAGATGAAAGCCGAGGTGGAGGGCATCCTGCTCTGGGCTTTTGAGGGATTGCAGCGGCTGGCCGCAAACAACTTCAAGTTCACCGAAAGTGACCGAACCAGAGAAAACCGGGAAGCAGTCAAACGGGACAACAACAATGTCTATGATTTTCTGGATTCTGACGGGTATGTTCGCCGGAAAGCCGATCTATCTGCCAGCTCCAAAGAACTGTACGAGGCATACCAGATTTACTGCACCGAAAACAACCTGCCTGCCCTGAAGCCCCGCAGTTTCAGCGAAGCCCTGATCGCCTGCCAGAGCCGCTACAATCTGGAATACTGCAACAATGTGACCAACGCAGCCGGACGGCGGGTGCGTGGATTTCTGGGGATTGAGGTATTGGTGAGAAATCATATATCAGTGTTTTCCGGTGATTCGATGCGTACGTACGTACCGGAAGATGTGCCGGAGGAATGGCGGCGCTGAACTGTGTACGTACGTACGCTTTGATTGACCCTTGTTCTCCCTTTTATAGCAATTCGGCGGCTATACCAGTCAGAATCACCGTTCAAATCCCCATGCTAAATCAAGGCAAGTGGGAATCGAAAAGTATTTGACGGTTGGAAGAAATCATTTTGCGAAACCGTGCTTCTCACCCCGGTGAACCGGGTGCATGGAACCATGGGAAAATGCACGGTTTCAAGCCAAATCACACGAAACGGTAAAGTAGGAAGGTGCGGCCTATGGGCAGGACATCACACCGGCAATTCTGAACGGATTTGTTGACGAGAGAATTTTTCACGACACAGCGAAGCGGTTATGCCAGAGGGCGTACCGGCTTCGCTTTTTTATCAAGTAAATTTAGGAGGATTTTTGATGATGACGGTACGCAACGAGATTAAGGCACAGATCGTCCGGGCGGGATACACCATGCAGGAAGTAGTTGACCGGCTCCATGAGGAATACGGCTGGTCGGACAGCGTTTCCAACCTGTCGGCCAAGCTCCAGCGGGAATCCATCCGCTACAAGGAGGTTGTGGAGCTGGCCGATGTGCTGGGCTATGACCTGATCTGGCAGAAACGGAGGTAATCCCATGACAAGTGAAGAAAAGAAACTGTTGCAGGCAAAGCACCGCTTGGAGGAAGCCCAG
>NZ_NFIQ01000136.1 GCF_002159455.1 Flavonifractor sp. An306 | reverse complement strand
GTCTGCTGCTGGGCGGCGGGCTTGGGGGCGAAGGGGTCAATCCACTTGATCACCGCCAGCACCGCCACCAGAAGGACCAGGAAGGGAATCAGGGGAAACCGGCGGCGGCGTCTCTGCTGTCTCCGGCGGCGGGGTACGGTCTGTGTGGGGATTGGCATGGCGATGGGGCCTCCTCGGTGTGGTTTTTCTCCATTATAACAGGATTCGACACAATCGTCTCTTACAGATTTCTTACTTCGGAGGAAAAAGCCCCCGCGCCTTGGGCGCGGGGGCTGAAACTTACCGGCTCTCTCGCAGGGCCTTGTCGTAGGCGTCCTTCACCTGCTGGGAAAAGCAGACGAAGGTGACCTGCTCAATCTGGGGGTGGTCCGCCAGAAAGGCCCGGACGGTTTTGACCGCGATGGGGGCGGCCAGCTCCAGGGGGAAGCGGTACACCCCGGTGGAGATGGAGGGGAAGGCCACGCTCTTGCAGCCGTGCTCCACCGCCAGCTCCAGGCAGCTGCGGTAGCTGGAGGCCAGCAGCTCTTTCTCCCCGTTGTCCCCGCCCTTCCAGATGGGGCCGGGGGTGTGGATGACGTATTTCGCGGGCAGCCTGTAGCCTTTGGTGAGCTTGGCCCGGCCGGTCTCGCAGCCGTTCAGGGTGCGGCACTCGGCCAGCAGCTCCGGACCCGCCGCCCGGTGGATGGCCCCGTCCACACCGCCGCCCCCCAGCAGGGTGCAGTTGGCGGCGTTGACGATGGCGTCGGCCTGGACCTGGGTAATATCCCCCAGCAAGGTGTCAATCCTGCTCATGGCGCTCCTCCTCCTTGGCGTCGGCCTCCACCGCCCGGTAGGCGGCGGGGGGCTGGACGGCGGCGGGGTCGGTGAACACCAGCTCAAATTCGGCCGCGTCCATGTTCTCATACTTCAGCAGATAGTCGGCCACAAAGTCCAGTTCCTTCCGCCGGGCGGACAGGATCTCCTGGCAGCGGGCGTAGGCGTTGTCGATGAGGGTCTTGACCTCCTCGTCAATGAGGGCGGCCACCTCCTCGGAGTAGTTCTTGGTCTGGGCCATGGACCGGCCAATGAACACCTCGCCATGGCCGGAGTCAAACACCACGTTGCCCACCCGGTCGCTCATGCCGTAGCGGGTGACCATGTTCCGGGCGATGGCGCTGGCCTTCTGCAGGTCGTTGCCCGCCCCGGTGGAGATGTCGCCCAGGGCCAGCTGCTCGGCGGCCCGGCCCCCCAGGCAGACGGCGATGCGCTCGGTGAGCTGCCGCCTGGACTGGAAGGTGACGTCCTCCTGGGGCAGGGAGATGGTCATGCCCCCCGCCATGCCCCGGGGGATAATGGTAATCTGGTGTACCGGGTCCTGGGTCTCCAGATCGTGGATGACGATGGCGTGGCCCGCCTCGTGGAAGGCGGTGAGCTTCCGCTCCCGCTCGATGACCACCCGGCTCTTCTTCTCCGGCCCGGCGATGACCTTGATCACCGCCTCGTTCAGATCCTTCATGGCAATGAAGCGGTGGTGCTGCCGGGCGGCCAGCAGGGCGGCCTCGTTCATCAGGTTCTCCAGGTCGGCGCCGGTGAAGCCGCCGGTGCCCTTGGCCAGCTCCGCCAGGGAGACATCGTCCCCCAGGGGCTTGTTGCGGGCGTGGACCTTCAGAATGGCCTCCCGGCCCTTGATATCGGGGTAGCCCACGTACACCTGCCGGTCAAACCGGCCGGGGCGCAGCAGGGCGGGGTCCAGGATGTCCTGCCGGTTGGTGGCCGCCATGACCACAACTCCCTCGTTGTTGCCAAAGCCGTCCATCTCCACCAGCAGCTGGTTGAGGGTCTGCTCCCGCTCGTCGTGGCCGCCGCCCAGACCGGCACCTCTCTGGCGGCCCACGGCGTCGATCTCGTCGATGAACACAATGGCGGGGGAGTTCTTCTTGGCCTGGTCAAACAGGTCCCGGACACGGCTGGCACCCACGCCCACGTACAGCTCCACAAAGTCGGAGCCGGAGATGGACAGGAAGTGGACCCCCGCCTCGCCGGCCACCGCCTTGGCCAGCAGGGTCTTGCCGGTGCCCGGCGGGCCCACCAGCAGCACCCCCTTGGGGATGCGGGCCCCCAGCTCCAGGTAGCGCTTGGGGTCCCGGAGGAATTCCACGATCTCCCGCAGCTCCTCCTTCTCCTCCTCGGCTCCGGCCACATCCTCAAAGGTGACCTTCTTCTGCTCGTCGGCCCCGGTGCGGGTGCGGGCCCGGCCGAACCGGGCGGTGCGGTCGCTGCCGCCCCCGCTTCCGCCGCCGGCCCCCGCCTGGCGCAGGAACATGAAGTACCACAGCAGGCCGAACACCACCAGAATGGCCACCCAGGGCAGATAGGTCATCCAGTAGGGGGGCACCCAGCCCTGGGGATAGTCGTAGTCGGCGATGATCCCCAGCCGCTGCTGCTCCACAATGAGGTCGTTGAAGTCGTCGTAGAACCACTGGGGGTTGCCCACGTCATAGCGCACCGTGGCCTGCCCGTCCGCCGGCTCCTTCAGCCAGAGGGTGACGGTGTTGTCCTCCACCACCACCTGGGACACCTGCTGCTCCTCCAGCAGGCGGCGGATCTGGCCGTAGGTCACCGCCGTCTGATTGTCCAGTCCGCCCCGCAGGGCGAAAATGGTCATCACCAGGATGAGGGCAATGAGCAGATAGAAGCCCACATCCCGCATGCTTACGTTTCGTTTCAAGGAATGGCCACGTCCTTTCCAGACAAGATCTTTCCCCTTATTCCCCGCCGTATACCGAGGGCTTGAGCACCCCGATGTAGGGCAGGTTGCGGTATTTCTCCGCGTAGTCCAGGCCGTAGCCCACCACGAAGTAGTCGGGGATGGAGAAGCCGGCGTAGTGCAGCTCCACCTCTTTCACCCGGCGGGAGGGCTTATCCAGCAGGGTACACAGCCGCACCGAGGCGGGGTGGCGGGCCTGGAGGATCTGGAGCAGATAGCTCAGGGTGTTGCCGCTGTCCAGAATGTCCTCCACCACGATCAGGTCCTTGCCCTCGATCTGCTCGGACAGGTCCTTGATGATCTTCACCTGGCCGGAGCTGGAGGTACCCGCCCCGTAAGAGGACACCGCCATGAAGTCCACCGTGCAGGGCAGGTGGATCTGCCGCACCAGGTCGGCCATGAATACAAAGGAGCCCCGGAGCACGCTGATGAGCAGCGGCTCCTTCCCGGCATAGTCCCGGTCGATCTCGGCGGCGATCTCCGCCACCCGGTTTTTCAGCTCCTCCTCAGAGAAGAGGACCCGCTCCACGTCCTTGTCCAGAATATGTTCCATACCTTGTCTCCTCACTCTTTCTTCCAAAAAATCAGTGCATAGGCGGGTTGACCCGGCTGGGCCAGGCGGCTCTGGTCCGCTCCGAAGCCCGCCACCGCCAGCACCCCGGCCCCGTCGGCCAGCACCGGCACCCGCTCCCGGTCCCGCCGGGGCACCTTCTCGTCAATAAACAGCTTTTTCACCGTCTTGGTCCCGCCCCGCCGGGGCAGGGCGATCTCGTCCCCGGTCTGCCGGGGCCGGAGCATCAGCTCCCCCTCCACGGCCTCCCGGGACAGATAGAGCACACCCGGTTCCCCCTCCGCCGGGCAGGTGGTTGTCTGGCAGCGGCACCGCCAGGGGGTGCCCTCCGGGGCGGTCTCCCCGTCCAGGTTCAGGGGGGTGG
>NZ_NFIQ01000135.1 GCF_002159455.1 Flavonifractor sp. An306 | reverse complement strand
CCTGTCTGCTGCGAAGCGCAATCCCTCTGCTATTATTTCATTAGACGAATTAGGGGATTGTGTATCTGGTAGGTTTAGTATTGAGAGCGAGATTGAAAGTAAGCATATCAAAAGTACAATTGACACCTTTCTTTGGGAACAGGGGTATGAAAAACGAAATATCTTTATCCGACGCTATTGGTATTTCGATTCCATTGAGTCTATCTGTGAAAAAACGGGTTTTAGTCAGAGCAAGGTAAAATCTATTCTGTATGAATTGAGGTTAAAATTACGAAAATATTTAGAAAGCGAGGGAATTGAAGTATGAAAAAGGAACAACTTTCCGAACACATTGGAAACATAGATGATCAGTTAGTCCAGCAGGCGGAGCACATTCCCAATTATGCCCGACAGCACCGACAAAAGGGCTTCAAACGCTTTACGGCATTTGCGGCAGTCATTGCATTGATGGTATGCAGTTTTACGGTGGGTGCAGTGGCCTTTGCGAAGGAGATTGTGGTGGAAGTCCCAGTTGAACAAGAAACCATTGAACTCAAAGAGATTGGACTTACACTGATTCTGCCGGATAATTGGAAAGACAAATATGCTTTGGAATATGATGCCGATTTCAAGGAGTATTATATCTATAACCCCGACATCCGTGAAGCGATGGGAGGTAACAGTGAGACCCTTTTAAGTGGTGGAATGCTGTTTTACTTAAAACTATGGGACGAACAACTTACAAAAGAGCAGGTAGATGCTGGGGGCGAATGGAGTTATGCCAAGTGTGAGTATATTATGACTACGCAAAGCGGAACATATTTGCTTTATTATGCAAGTGACGTGCAGTTTACCCCGGAAACAATGGATGAATACCGGCAGATGGAGTCAGAAATCAGCGACATCCAGTTTGTAGTCGGCAATGTCATCGAATGATATTTCAAACATAGATGCAAAAAAGCAATCTGTAACAACAAATATAAATCTCACGGTGAAACCTCATTCTGGCACGAATTGCGTTTCGCCGTGAGATTTATTATTCCTACAATTATCCCTCTCAGACCGCAAAAATGGCAGATACTACCACACCTGTCTGCTTGTTGAGAGTTCACTGCCTCACGCATTGAGTTTTCATACATCGTTGAATAAAATAGAATCAGACATTTTCATATTCTTACCGCAAAGAGAACTCAAAAAAGATGTAACCTTTTTATCTGAATTACGAGTAGATGGGTGAAGGGTCCCTATCAAACAGTGAAAGGAGACAGCACATGGAGGACGCCCGCATTGTCGATCTTTACTGGGCAAGATCAGAGAGAGCCATAGATGAAACTTCCTCGAAATACGGAAAATACTGTTTTGCCATAGCGCATAATATTCTTGCCAACGACGAAGACGCAGATGAAAGCGTGAACGATACATACCTTGACGCATGGAACAGTATGCCTCCACACCGTCCGGCCATCCTGTCAACTTTCTTGGGAAAAATAACCCGCCGAATTTCTATCGACAAGTGGAGATCCCGAAGTGCCGAAAAACGTGGCGGCGGTGAGATTTTTTTGGCGTTGGATGAATTATCCGAATGTATTTCGTCACGTAACAGTGTTGAGCAGGAGATCGAGGCAGCAGAACTAGCGAAAGATATAAATGATTTTCTTCGGACGATTTCTTTGGACGAACGAAACACATTTGTCGGTCGATATTGGTTTTTGCTATCAGTTAAAGAGCTGAGTGTAAAAACCGGCTTTAGCGAAGGCAAGATTAAAATTCTTCTTTTCCGTACCCGTAAGAAGCTAAAAGCATACTTAAAAAGAAAGGAGTATTGAATTGAACAATCAGACGATTTTAGATGCAATCGGAATGATAGATGACCGTTATATTGTTTCTGCCCAAAAACAACTTGGATGTATTCCTTCAGAAGAAGTATCTTTATCGGCAGTTGTATCTGTTAAACACGTTCGTAGAAGAGCCTTAATTGGTGTTGCCGCAGCTGTGATGCTTCTGTTGAGTTCCTTTGTTACCACCATGGCAGTAAATGAAGAGTTCCGTAAAATGGTATTTGAATTCTTCCATATTACCGTAGCCGAAAATGTTCCTAATGGTGACGACTTTGGAGATAAAACCCACGTTGACCTTGGTGGGGGTGTGTCTGCCGAGTATATCCATGTAGGGAAAGAACTCACATCCTCCGGAAACGGTATTCTATATAACATCAATTACTCTGAGAATGGCGAAATCAGCGGTGTCTCGTTTTACCAACTAACCGGAGGTATAGTGCAGGACATCCAAACAAATCGCACTGAGTTCCATGTCTCTGCCGGTGGCACTTCAGTAGATGGCTACGCTTATTGGTGTTTATCGGATGACCGTTTTGCGGCAATCGGCAGAGGCCAAACCACAGATCGCTCAAAAATATGGGAAATATCTACGATTTCCGGTCAGTCTGAGATGGTGCTGCTTTCGATCTATAGCGGTATCGAGGACAATCTTGCTTTTTACGCATTCTGGCTTGATTTGCATACAGGAGCTGCCGAAGCTGTGTTCGAGGACGATGGATTGTGTGAGCTCACACATGTGCAGGAGTTCCAAGTCGCACCTAACTGCAAATATGCTTTAATCCGTGGTCAAAGCGACTACGACCTTACTGACGCACCATATATTTACAATCTGGAATCCGGTAACCTGCTCCCGCTGCTGGACATGACAGGTACAGAAAATATCGACAAAGTGCTTTGGGCGGATGATGACACCGCTCTCCTCACATTGAAAAAGGATAATCATTATATTTGCTGGGCCTATCACATCCAAGAATCTACGATGGAAAAAACAGTCGATGAACCGTTGCTAAATTCTGATGTCGATGGGAGTGGTGGAGTTGTTGATCTCAACGGGCGCTATCTCCTCCATGTAGATGAGACTGGTGTTGTGGCAGTGATCGACCAGAAAGACGGCACACGATCTGCCGCTATTTATGGGTTTGTATATGATAAGCGGGGACAAATTCTTCTTGGTGCAGATGGCGAAAAAGCCTGTTACTTTGTATCAGCTCAGTCCAGTGATAGCTTGAGTGTGGAAACCCTTGGCGTAATTGATTTTACTGCCGCAAAGTTTACCATTTTTGACCGTTCTGGATTCGATCAGAATCAGGAATTGCGACTTGGCTGGCTTGACAAGAACAGCGTTGCAATTTCAACGGCCGGAAATGGCGCCGACTTGTATGTGTATAAGTTTGAATAACAGGATGTCCTATAAAACCAAGTTTCAGTAAAGGAGGTTGCTTATGAAAAAGAATAGTTACATGGCGCTTCTTTTGGCGCTGCTTATGGTGGCCACTTTGGTTGGTTGCTCCTCCGGAGTCCAAAATGGCACCTCTGACAAGCCGTCGGATACCACATCTAATCAGACAATTTTGCAGGAAGCTACAGAGTGGTTTAAGGAGCAGACCACTTACTACGAAATTATCAGTAGCGAAGTTTGTGGTGAGCAGATCATTTTTCTGACCGGAACAAAAAATCCAGGAACTGACGACTACCAAAATTTACAGGCGTTTGTTGTGAAGCAGACCGATGGAGACTACGAGGTAGCAGCAATGAAGGACGGCGAAAGAGGCGTTTCTGCTGGCTTTTCCGCTCATGTGCTTGCAACTGATGCCTTAACGATTGTGTTTGGCGATACTAGCGACAGCGTGTATGATTTCCCTAATGATCGAAGACTTGATGTTGATTTTACGAAAATTAACATTGTTCTGGCACAGGGCGAGGCAAGGACAGAGGAAATTGCCGGAAATGCACCATATCT
>NZ_NFIQ01000134.1 GCF_002159455.1 Flavonifractor sp. An306 | reverse complement strand
TTACCGGGACGGCGACTACCTGGGCAACTTCAAGACCGATGAATTCGGGGAGATCCTGCTCACCGACCTGGAGCCCGGCACCTACCGGGCCTTCGAGGTGGACACCGGAGATGAAGGCTATATCCTGGACACCACGCCCCAGGAGGTGGAGCTGAAGGCGGGTGACGGCATTAAGGAACTGACCTTCTTTAACGACATGAAACCCGGCATGAAGCTCATTAAGGTGGATTCCGCCGATCCGTCCAAGGTCATCCCCAATGCGGTCTTTGAGATCGAGTCGGTAGCCGGAGACTACGGCCCGGAGGAGTTTACCACCGATGAAAACGGCGAGATCGACCTGTCCCACCTGCCCGCTGGGGCCTATGTGGTGACGGAAAAATCCTGCCCCGGCTACATCATCGACGAGGCCCAGCGCGTCATCCAGCTTGATCCCAATGAGGACGCCCAGTTCGTCTTTACCAACTCCATCAAGCCGTCCTTCCAGCTGATGAAACTCAGCGCAGACGGCTCCCGGCTGGCTGGCGTCACCTTCCGTATTGCCAGAATTGAGGACGGCTCTCACTATCTCGACCGTACCACCAACGCCCAGGGTGAGATCCTGATTGCCGACCTGGAGCCGGGGGTATACTCCGTCAAGGAAACCGCCACCGTGGCCGACCACATCTTAGACCCCACCGAATACCATGTCGAGCTGTTCCCTGGTCAGACCTCTACCATCACCATTCAGAACGATAAGCGGCCTGACCTGACCATCCGCAAGACCGACAAGGACACCGGAGAGCCCATCCCTGGGGTCACCTTCACCCTGCGCTATGCGGACGGCCCCACCATCACCACCGAACCCACCGGCGAGGACGGCACCGTGACTATTGAGAACCTGCTGCCCGGCGTTTATACCGTCACCGAGCAGAGTGTGCCGGAGAATTATATCCTGGATACCACCCCTCAGCAGGTGACCTTGGAGCCAAATCGGGACGCCACGGTACAGTTCCAGAACTACAAGCGGCCCACCCTGACCATCCACAAGGTGGACATCAACGGCAACGCCCTGACGGGGGCCATCTTTGAGGTCAAGACCAAGGCGGGCGTGAAGATCGGGGACTTCCCCGTAGGCCCGGACGGTTCCATTACCGTTGAGAACATCCACCTGGATGAGGGCTATTACATCGTCACCGAAATCCAGGCCCCGGACGGATATATCCTGGACTCCACCCCCCATGAGGTCTATCTGCGGCCCGGTAAGACCACCGAAATCACCATTGAGAACGAAAAGAAGCCGGGCCTGACCATCAAGAAGATGGATTCTGTCACCGGCAATCCCCTGCAGGGGGCAAAGTTTGAGCTTTGGGTAGCCAAGGACAACACTGAGGACGGCACCTATCAGAAGCTGGATCAGAACTTCTACTACACCGACGAAAACGGCGAGATCTACCTGGATCAGCTGGATACCGGCTGGTACAAGGTGGTGGAGGTTGACCCGCCCACCGGATATGCCCTCCGTGATCCTTCCGAGCAGACCATCTATGTGGACAATGACAAGGCTGCGGAGCTGATTTTTGAGAACACCCCCCTGTCCGCTCTGGTAGTCTGGAAATATGATTCCGTCACCGGCGAGGCCCTGGAGGGCGCTGTGTTCCGGGTGCGCTATCTGGGCGGCACCTCCGGCACCGGCGGCACCATCATCGGCACCTATAAGACCAGCGCCAACGGCAGCTTTACCGTCACCGGCCTGGAGGCGGGCACCTACATCGTGGAGGAAGTGGATAGTCCCAACGGTCATGTCATTGACACTGCCCCCCAGACCGTATTTATCTCCGGCAAGGAGCAGGACGTGGTGCAGCTGTACTTTGGAAACTCCCCCAAGGGAAGCCTGCTGATTAAGAAGATCGACAGCGAAACCCATGAGCCGCTCAGCGATGTGGAATTCATGGTCACGACCACCGACGGCACCGTGGTGGGCGACACCAACGGCAAGTTTGTCACTGACAGCGCCGGTACGATTCTGATTGAGGGGATCGACCCCGGCACCACCCTGGTGGTCAAGGAAACCAGGGCCAAGACCGGCTATGAGCTGGACGATACCCCCCAGACTGCCACCATCAAGGCGGGACAGACCGTTACCCTGGAGTTCCGCAATGCGCCCCAGGGCTGTCTCCTCATTACCAAGGTGGACAGCGTGACCCGCAAGCCCCTGTCCGGCGTCCAGTTTCAGATTGCCGGGTGCAATGGCTGTGAGTATCCCGCAGGCACCTACACCACCGACGCCAACGGCCAGATCAAGCTGAGTCACATCCCCTCCGGCTGCTACTCCATCACGGAAACCAAGGCCGCAGCGGGCTATCTGCTCAACGGCACCGCCCAGACCGTCAAGGTGGAGAGCGGCAGCTGCAAGGAAGTGACCATCGCCAATGAGCCACTGGGCGGACTGGTCATCAAGAAGATGGACAGCGCAACCAAGGAACCGCTCAGTGAGGTCACCTTTAAAGTCACCACCACCGACGGAACCGCTGTCGGCAGTTCCAATGGTGAGTTCCGCACCGATGAAAACGGGTATATCACCATCCCCGACCTGGAGCCGGGGGGCTATGTGGTGCAGGAGGTCAAGGCCAAGGAGGGCTACCTGTTGGACAACACCCCCAAGACCATCCAAATCAAGGATCATCAGACCTATACCTTGGAGTTCTTCAATCAGCCCAAGGGCAATCTTATCATCAACAAGCTGGATTCCGTCACCAAGGCCCCCCTGGAGGGCGTGGAGTTTGAGCTGACCTACTCGGACGGCTCCTATGTAGACGCAGAGGGCGGCACCCTGTCCAGCAGGGGCCTCTATACCACCGACGCCAACGGACAGATTATTCTGTCCGGGCTGACCGGCACCATCGTGGTAACGGAAACCAAGACCATCGAGGGCTACACCATCCATGAGGAAACCCGTACCCAGACGGTGGTCATCCATCCCAACGACACCCAGGAGCTGACCTTCTACAACGACCCCGTGGGCGGTGTGGAGATTATCAAGGTGGATGAGGCGGACAAGACTGTGCGGCTGGCCGACGCCACCTTTGAGATCCGCAAAATGGATGACGCCCTGGTGGATACCGTCACCACCGACAAATATGGCCGGGTGTTCCTGTCTCTGGAGGACGGGGCCTATTACGCGGTGGAGATCGAGGCCCCGGAGGACTATCAGCTGGATGATACCCCCCACTACTTCGAGGTGAAGGATGGCAAGACCATCCAGCTGACCGTGACCAACAAGGCATTCTCCGGCATCCTGCTGCACAAGATCGACGCAGACACCCGAAAGGGTATTTACGGCGTGACCTTTCTCCTCTGTGACGGAAATATGAATCCTGTGGATCAGTTCACCACCGACCAGAACGGATATGCCTACATTGACACTCTGGAGCTGTCCGGAAAGGTGTATCTGCGGGAGCTGGAGAACGAGGGCTATATCGTAGACGAACAGCTGAAAACCGTCTATATCAAACCGGGCGAGACTACGGAAATCACCTGGGAAAACCGGGCCATCACAGGTCAGATCCAGATTATCAAGAAGTCCGCCGACTACAACCCCACCAACGGCCTGCCTGCGGGAACACTGCTGGAGGGGGCTGTATTTGAAATCTATGATAAGGCGGGCAATCTGGTAGACACCATCCGCTCCGACAGCCGAGGGCTGGCCGTGTCCAAACCTTTGCCTCTCTCCCGCTATACCATCCGGGAGGTCAAGGCTCCGGCCAATTACGGCGCAAATGAAACGGAACTCACTGCCTATCTTGAACATGAGGGACAGATCGTCAAATTTGAGGTGACCAACAAGAGCCTAACTACCGGCGTATCCATCACCAAAACCGGCCCC
>NZ_NFIQ01000133.1 GCF_002159455.1 Flavonifractor sp. An306 | reverse complement strand
CACCCTGATGCTCACTAGCGATGATACTGGTAGCTACGAGATTGTCAGAAAGAAAGATAAAATACGAAAGCACATCGAACGTATCTGTCCTCCTAATCCGTCTGATCCATTGGATATGTATAAGTTCCGGTATAGTTACAAAGATCAGTTGACGCTTAATGGCATCCTTCAGGCTACAAACCATCTAATTACCTCAAGGCCAGCACTCAAAACATCCCCATCAGGGTTAAATTTTATTTTTCCCGATGATGAGATACGACATCGCAATATTGGATTTTACTATGCTTCGATTCCCTACGTTTTGAAGTATACATTGGATCTAGTAATGAAGATGTTTGGAGAAATTGCAGAATTGAGCGATTATACCATGTTAATCAACCTGACAAATTCAACGCTCAAGAGTTTGCAAATGATTTCTGAATATGCGGACGTAAAACAACTGCTCCACTTAGATCAAATCAATGTTTTTTGTCCCAAGTGTGGACACAGGCACAATTCTGACGAGATGTGGATTCAGTTTGCATATGACCATTTTGAATGTGAGAATTGTCACAATAAAATAAACACTTACCAATTCTTGTTTGACTTTAATGAGATTACAGAAAAGTAAGGCCCCATTTACGAAAAGGGCAAGAGGTTGAGAAAACAGTATCTATAGTTTATCATCCATTGTGCGAATACCACACTTAAGAAACAGCTGTCTTTGTTAGAAAGCTATCCAAAGTCAGCCTTTTCAGTGTATCTGGATTCCACTTATTTTAAACATTCCTTCTTCTTCCTCGACGTCATCCGGATGAATGACAAAGCAAATTTCAGAAATGTTGCTTAACGCGGTGCTTTTCATCTTTTCCAACGATATGTTCAATTTATTTTCTCCGTATTGGACTGGAAATTCAAATGTTTCCAAAATTTGATTATTATCTGAATACTTAAACTCCACAAAAATCCGCTTTAATGAATTTGTAAAGTTCATTAATTCAAAGACAAATTCAGCTTGAGCATTCATATTCAAATAACGACTCAAATCCAATTTATCTACATACCGTAATACCATGCTAATAAATTTCGGATACCTCACATCCGTTTTTTCATATGGATTCATATTATAATTGACTACAAGCCCATTTTCTGTGGTGCTGATTCCAGATATGTCCTCTCGGCGCTTAAAATCAATACTGTCATCAAAATAAGTCCCTATTTTTGCTCCATCCAGTATATTCTGGTTTTTTAAAAAAATCTGATCTACCTCAAACAGAAACGAATGCAACTTCTGGTTAATTCCACTTCCGATGTTTACGCCCTTCTCTGAGGACAAATACTCCAGAAAGCTATGAATATCCGCTTCATCGCTTATAGACCCCGTCTGAATATTAGCCATTGGAGTTCCAGACAAGGCATGGCCTTTTTGAATGGGCGGAATGGCAAATGGGAAAATATAATCTTCCCCCTGACTGCTGTACCTGTTATATAAGTACGAATACGCCACCCCCAGTTCCATCATGCAGAATTTACTCTCATAGTATTCTTTGCTGATCATGGGAATAAACAAATCGCTGTTATTCAATTCATCAAAAATTGTTTGGACAAAGTTTTTTCCAACTGGAATACTCCCTTTTTCGGATGAGCAGAATACCTCAACTTCGCTGCTGACTCTCTCCAAAAATTCTGCAAACCGGAGCACAACCTCTCGATTCTTCGTCGCATGACTGATAAAAATTCTCATACAAGAACATCCTTCCTATTTTTCGTTGCGATTTTGACATGCTTTTGATAGGTTTCTATCTGTATGTTACTAATTATGGTAGCAGATTCTTGGGGAAAATCAAGCTTCTCACCTATGAAATCCAATTTCTATCTATCTAGCCCGGTAAATCAGAATTTTCCCATGCAGTTTTAGATTCAGTCAGGCTTATATAAATATATTTACATGGATATTTTCCTTTACATTGACTGCTTCAACATTTAAACTCGAAAACTGCTTTAACATCAATTCAATATATGCTATAATACTTGAGGAAGGATGTGATTACAGTGAAACAAGTCGGCAACCGGCTGCGCACCCTGCGCCACAGTCTATCGTTGTCCCAGGCAAAGCTGGCAGAGATTTTGGGCATTACTCAGTCCAGCCTTAACCGCTATGAAAACGGGCAGTCAACCCCAACAGTTGAGCTGTTCCGCAAGTACGCGGACTTCTTTGATGTTTCTATGGATTACATCTTTGCCCGCTGTGACGAACCACAAGGGAAACTGTACCACTACCAGCCCAAAGTATGGAAAAATACCACTGATATGGAGCAGTTTGTAGAAATGTGCTTTGATCCAAAGTCGCCTTACTATAATCGCATGAAGGAATCCGTTTTGCAGATGTTTTCAGAAACTACTGATGAGTAAGGGGGTGGCGATGTGAACGCAGTAATTTATGCTCGTTATTCCAGCGAGGGGCAGAGAGAGGAAAGCATTGACGGTCAGATCCGAGAGTGCATGGAATATTGTAAGCAGAACGGTATGACCGTAGTTAAGGAGTACATCGACCGTGCCCTTTCTGCCAAAACAGACAACCGCCCCGACTTCCAGCGGATGATCAAGGACAGCGCCAAGGGGCTGTTTGATGTGGTTGTGGTATGGAAGCTGGACCGTTTCGCCCGCAACCGCTACGACAGCGCCCATTATAAGGCAGCCTTGAAAAAGAACGGTGTGCGGGTGGTTTCGGCCAAAGAGAATATTGCCGATGGGCCTGAGGGCATTATCCTGGAATCCATGCTGGAAGGGATGGCAGAGTACTATTCCGCTGAGCTTTCCGTAAAGGTCATCCGTGGCCACACAGAAAATGCGCTCAAGTGCAAGTACAATGGCGGCACTCCCACATTTGGCTTTGCCATCGACGCAGACAAGCACTACCAACCGGACCCGATCACCGCCCCCATTGTGCTGGACATTTTCAAAATGTATGACACCGGCTCCACCATGAAGCAGATTGTGGATCACCTGAATGACTTGGGTGTTACAACGGTACGTGGCAAACCGGCAGACTTGAACTTTATCTCCGGGATTCTACATAATCGAAAGTACATTGGAGAATATCAGTATCGGGACATTGTCGTGCCAAATGGCATCCCTGCATTGGTCCCGACTGACCTGTTTGAGCGTGTGCAGGAGCAGATGAAGAAAAATAAAAAGGCCCCAGCCCGGCATAAGGCTGAGGACGACTACCTGCTGACAACCAAGCTATTCTGCGGTACCTGTAAGGCCATGATGGTGGGCGAAAGTGGGACAAGCGGCACCCAAGGGAGAAAATACCACTATTACCGCTGTGTCAACAGCAAAAAGAGAAAAATCTGCACGGCTAAGCACAAAAGTGTTCGGAAAGAGCCTCTGGAGCAGGCTGTGGTCAGTTCTGTCATGCGGAATATCATGGATGATGCCTTTGTGGAATATTTCGTCGATCAGGCATTAGCTTTACAGGGGCAGGAAAGCAACGAGCTGCCCTCCCTGCGTCGGCAGCTGGCGGATACCGAAAAAGCGATTGAAAATATGCTCAACGCTATCCAGGCAGGAATTTTCAATGCTTCCACCAAGCGCCGTTTGGACGAGCTGGAAGCCACCAAAGAAAAGCTAGAGCTGAGTATCATCAAGGAAGAAATGAAAAAGCCCCAGTTCACCAGAGAGCAGATTCGGTTCTACATCCTCCAATACCGTAAAGTGGACACCAATACTTTGGAGGGGCGTAGACGGCTGATTGATGGTTTTGTTAACAGCGTGGTGGTCTATGATGACTATATTCTCGTGACCTTCAACTACAAGGAGGGTGCGGAGCGGATCACCTTTGAACAGATTGAACGTTCGGATTTATCATCTCTCGGGGGACCA
>NZ_NFIQ01000132.1 GCF_002159455.1 Flavonifractor sp. An306 | reverse complement strand
TCGTTACCCGGTACGGCCTGCTGGGGCTGATGACCGCCCTGCCCACCACGCCGTCCTTTATGGACTATGAGGCGGTATACCTGCCCAAAAACCACTTCATTAAGGAAGATTCCATGGCGACAGACAAATACCTGTCCCTGTTTTATCCTTTTGACCAGCTGGACTTGGTGAAGAAAGGCATAGAATCCACGTGGAATGTGTCCGGTGACCGGACCATGATTGCACTGACCATGACCTTTATGGACGAACCAATGGCGAAGAACATGAGCTTTCAGCGGGAATATGCGGAACCCTACGACTGGGTTGCCCAGCAGCTTAAGGACTGGGCTTTTACGCTGACCACGGCCATTTTGTACTACAATGACTATGATTCCATCGACGAGGACGCACGGGGGCTGTATCGCAAGGCCATGGCTGCGTTCGGCGGGATCGCCCCCAGCTACCACATTGAGCTGCTGGATAAGCCCACCATCTATTGGGATTTCCATTCGCTGCTGCTGGGTATTCAGATGATGTTCAGCTTCATGCTGGTGGACGGCGACCAGCCCCTGCGCCTGTGTAAGCACTGCCAGAAGGTGTTCCTGGGCAGCCGATCCAACGCTGCCTTTTGCAGCCCACGGTGCAAGAACCAGTACAATGTCTACAAGAGCCGTTCTAAAAAGGGCGGAAATGAGGAGGAATGATACGCTATGGAAATTCTGAAACTCAGGGAACACAGCGAACTGGCATCGGAGGCCGCAGAGTGGTTTCATTCCAAGTGGGATATTCCAGTTGAAGAATATGCGGGAAGCATACAGGAGTGCTTGACGGGCAAAAGCATTGTTCCGCAGTGGTATGTTGCAGTCGAGAATCAGCAGATTATTGGTGGTATTGGGGTCATCGAAAACGATTTTCATAACCGCAAGGATTTGACGCCAAATGTCTGCGCGGTATATGTTGAGGAAAACTACCGTTGTCAGGGAATTGCAGGAAAGCTGCTGGAATATGTTTGTGAGGATATGCGTTCATTTGGCCTGGAAACCTTATATCTCATTACAGACCACACAGGCTTCTATGAGCGCTACGGATGGAAGTTCCTGTGTATGGCGCAGGGCGATGGTGAGGTAGATTTGTCGAGGATGTATGTTTATGATTTGAAATAGAAACGGTTATCGTTAAAAATTAGACATTTGGAGAGACCCGATAAATCATTTTGCGTTCGATTGGAGCGGCATTTATTGGAATCCAGAATTTGAAAATAAAGTAAACACCAAAGGGAGCTGCATGGATAATAGAAATGGAGATTATATATAAAAACTTACAAGAGAATGAGATAAGCCGAGAGCTATTTAGACATTTTGTACGGCATCAAACTGTTGTTAAATGTAGGCGAAAAGAAAACGGAAAATGGATTATCAAAGATGATCCGTTTATTGACGATTGGAGCGAAGCGGATTATAAATTCCTGGTTTCCTGCCTGAGAAACACAGCAGCAACAGGTGGATTGGTATATGCTGCTTTCTGCGAAGGGGTGTTGAAAGGTTTCGTGTCAGTTGAACCGAAACTTTTTGGGGGAAATCACAGATACCTTGACCTCTCAAGTATCCATGTGTCAGAGGATATGCGAGGAAAAGGGGTTGGCACTGCACTGTTTCGAGCAGCGAAAGAATGGGCAAAGGCACATGGAGCAAAAAAGTTGTACATCTCAGCCCATTCAGCCGTTGAAAGCCAGGCATTCTATCACAAAATGGGCTGTGCAGAGGCGGCTGTCTACAATCAGTCTCATGTAGAAACCGAGCCGTATGACTGCCAGTTGGAATGTAAAGTATGTGAGGATGACAGTTGATGAAAATAAGCAAAATTGAGGATAATAAAAAGAGATACATGAGCCTGCTTTTTCTTGCGGACGAGCAGGAAGATATGATCGACCGGTATCTTGAAAAAGGTACGATGTATGTTTTGGAGGAAAATGGCGTAAAAGCGGAATGTGTTGTTACTGACGAAGGCAGCAAAGTTCTTGAAATCAAGAACATTGCTGTTCTGCCGGAATGCCAGCGCATGGGCTACGGAAAACGGATGATTGAGTTTATTGAGCAGACATACCGTGATAATTTTCGTATTCTTCGTGTGGGGACGGGTGACAGTCAGCTGACGCTCCCTTTTTATAAGAAATGCGGTTTTATAGAAAGCCATCGTATCAAAAACTTTTTCACGGACAATTATGATCATCCTATCTTTGAATGCGGCGTTCAGCTTATTGATATGGTATATTTGGAAAAGAACTTACTATGGGAATCCAATACGATTCATCGAAAGAAGTAAATGGAATACCTGGCATTTTGTAAATGAATTACAAAATACAATCCAAACTTACCAAAACGATATGGAGGTGACGAGGAATGAGCGAGGAACAGGGGCTGACCCCGTATGAAACCAGAGAAATCCTCTTTTACAAGACCGAAAACGGAGAGGTGCGGGTGGAAATCCTGCTCTTTCAGGAAAATCTCTGGCTGACGCAGGCAAAAATGGCAGAGCTGTTCGAGGTGCAGAAAGCGGCCATTTCCAAGCATCTGAAAAAAATCTTTGAATCCGGCGAACTGAGCGAGGATTCAGTTGTTTCCAAAATGGAAACAACTGCGGCGGACGGGAAACGGTATCAGACCAATTATTATAATCTGGACGCCATTATCGCTGTGGGGTATCGTGTGAACTCCAAAAAGGCGACCATGTTCCGCATTTGGGCGAACCGGGTGTTGAAAGAGTTCATCATCAAGGGCTATGTGATGGATGACGCACGGCTGCGGGAGCCGGAAAATTTTTTCGGCAAGGATTATTTCGAGGAACAACTGGAGCGTATCCGGGACATCCGGGCCAGCGAGAGAAGGTTCTACCAGAAAATCACGGACATCTATTCCCAGTGCAGCGCTGACTACGATGTGGAAAGCCCCATCACAAAGGAGTTTTTCGCAACGGTGCAGAATAAGCTCCACTATGCGGTCACCCATCATACCGCCGCTGAGATCGTATACGGCCGTGCCGACAGCACCAAGCCCAACATGGGGCTGACCACATGGAAAAACGCCCCCAAAGGCCGCATCCGCAAATCGGATGTCACCGTTGCTAAAAACTATCTGAACGAAACGGAAATGCGTAACCTGAACGAGATTGTCACCATGTACCTGGACTATGCGGAACGGCAGGCCCGCCGTGGAAATGTCATGTATATGGCCGATTGGGTCAAGCGGCTTGACGCATTTTTACAGTTCAACGAGGAAGATATTCTGCATGATAAGGGCAAGGTGACCGCCGCCATTGCCAAAGCCTTTGCCGAGAAAGAGTTTGAAAAGTTCCGGGTTTTGCAGGATCGGACCTATCAGAGCGACTTTGACCGGCTGCTTGCGGAAACTTCGGATGCCCTGACAGAATAACCATATACACAGAAAGCCCACGCCTCCGGTTCTCTTTCCGGCTGCGTGGGCTTTTTCGGCCATCGCCTATTTCTTGTTTTGCAGCTGTTCATGGGCTTCCTGCTGGACGATCAGCCCCGCTGAAAAGCCATACTTGAAATGGCTCTCACTTTCCTCACACTGGGCGATAGCGTTCTGCGCCCGAAGCTCCTCCACCAGAGCATAGTCCTCTTTACTGAGCCGCTGGGAGAGCTGCTCCATCAACGCCGCACAGGTTTGGATCGCCTTGCGGTATTCCGGGGACGTGGGCACTACCGTTTCACAGGGATAAAACTCCCCGTTATACATGGCTTCCAAAATCATTGCGTTCCCTCCCTCAGCAGTAGACCAGCTCAGCCAGGACAATTTCCTCGGCTCTGTTGTGGATAGAGTTCATGGAGCGCACCCATGCCATCTGGTCGGCATCTTTCAGGGCTTCTGTGACGCCCTCTTGCTGCATCATGGCTTTTTCGATAATTTCCAGCCGCTCCCGGCAGGCGGTGTCGATTTCCTCCAAATGGGGAAACAGTTTTTCA